>CAMAUY010000262.1 GCA_945861565.1 Akkermansia muciniphila | reverse complement strand
GTGAATCTTGGGGTCGCGGGTTCGAGTCCCGTTGGCCGCCCCATTTTGAGTGTTGATAACCAATACTTAATTTCCACCGACGATGGATTTTGCCAGTTGACGCGGCAAATCTGGCATGAAATCGCCCGCATCGTTCGTCATTTCAGAATTCACGAATCCCTCCGGGGAGATCGTTTTCCGCGTCTCCGGTCAGTTGGCCGGTAAACGCATCCGCAAAAACTTCGCCACCCGCGCAGAGGCTCAGGCCGAGCGCCAAACCCTCGAAATCGCCCACGTTCAGGCCGAATTCGGCGTTCGCACCGCCGCCACGCGGCTTTCTGACGATCAACTCAAGGATGCTGAAGCCGCATTTCACCGACTGGAGGGCCGCACGCGTTCGCTGGCGTTCTACCTAGAATTCGCTCTGGCCAACTACCGCGACCCCATCCGCGACGTAACTTTGGCCGACGCTACCAAAGAATATCTGGCGACACGCTTGAAAAGAGCGCGGCGCGCGGCGCCGGGCTGGTGAAGCAAATCCTCGGCTTTGTGCACGCGACTTCCGGCGAGTTCCGGTCCACCCAAGTGAAACACCTCGCCCGCGACATCATCGAGGTCATCGAGGCGACGTTTCCAAAATCGATCACGTTTGAGCGTCAGGTGCCCTCCGACCTCTGGCCGGTGCAGGGCAACGCGACGCAGATTCACCAAGTGCTGCTCAACCTGTGCGTGAACGCCCGCGACGCCATGCCGCAGGGTGGCACGCTGCGCCTTACCGCCGCCAACCGCCAGTTCTACACCGCCGAGGCCGCGGCGATCCCCGGAGCCCAACCGGGCGCCTGGCTGATGCTCGAGGTCGCCGACACGGGCTCGGGCATTCCCCCAGACGTGTTGGAACGGATCTGGACTCCATTCTTCACCACCAAGCCCACCGGCAAAGGCACCGGGCTGGGGCTGGCCACGGTTCGCGGCATCGTCGCCGGCCACCACGGCTTCATTGAATTGGACCCAAAGGTCGGCCATGGAACCACCTTCCGCGTCTATCTGCCGGCCGTCGCGAGCGAGTCAACCCAACGCCACAGCGCCACCCCTTTCGCCAGCCCCGGCGGCCACGGCGAACTCCTCCTCGTGGTGGACGACGAAGCCCCAATCCGCGATATCGCCACAGCTATCCTCACAGAACACGGTTTTCGCGTGGTGGCCTGTGCCGATGGCTTGGAAGCCCTCGAGTTGTTTGCCACCCGCGCCAGCGAATTCTCCCTCATCCTCACCGATGTCGACATGCCCCGCCTCGGCGGCGTCGCGCTGGCCCGCGCCGCGCTGCAGATCCGTCCCGACATCCGGCTCGTCGGGATGAGCGGGCTGTCCCGCAACCAGATCGGCGGCGGCGAACTGCAGGAAATCCGGAGGCTGGCGCATGGGTTTCTCAACAAACCTTTCCGGGCGGAAGATCTGCTCAACACCGTGCACCAGTTGCTGCATCCGCCCGCAACCACCTGAACCGCCGTGCCCTCTATCCCCACCTGAATCGTGAGCTTCGCTCAGTTTGCCTGCGCGCAGAGGCTGGTGACCTGATCATCGGCCCGGGCCGATGCCGGCACTAGCAGCAGACCAGCGGTCGAAGAGAGAGGAGAGGACGCAAAAGCCGCGCAGGTCACGAGTGACCTCATCCGACTTTTCTCAGAGCCGGATTATCTTCGGGGAATAATGGACGACACCGCGGCTGTAGTCGGCCAGTTGCCGGGCGGTCGGCAGAGCGTCCTTGATCCAGTCGAACCGGTTGGACATGAATTTCGTCCATTCAGGTATTGTAGTGATCATTACCTTGCCGGTCAGTTCCAGAAATTCAAAGCCATCGTCCCGCACCTCCTTGCGCAGACGGGCCACAGCGGCCTCGGCCGATTCGGCGAAGAGGAACGCGTAGAACATGTAGGTTTCCTTGGAAACCTCTCCGGTGGCCGTGAACTTGCGGGCTGCGAGCGGCACGACAAAGATCGGCTCGACGGGAAGCGGTTGCTGCGCAGTAGCGGCACCAGAAGGCGGCTTGGGCCGAAGGAAGTTAAATAGCCCCATAAATCGTGGGTGTCATTTTCCGTCCGGGTAGACCATCGTTCGGCCGAATTTTACGGCATTTCCAGAGCTGAACCTCTCCATTATTTTAATCGGCTTTCCAGGCTGGAGCGTGTTAGCGCGAAGCCCGGTTGTGTTCCAAGCACCGATGTTGTGCAGGGTGGCGGCGTCGAGCGAATGGGAGGCATAACCGGCTTTTACCAGTTGGGCGACATTTACCCAGGGTTTCGCAGCTCCGTCCTCGGTGAAGTAATATTCCTTCGCATCGTAGAGCTGGCGGAGGGTATTCAACGTCAGGGTATCCTCCGATATGCGCTTGACGCGCATCAGCGCGGGCACGGCGATGGAACTTAGGATGCCAACAATGACCACGACGGTCATGATCTCGACCAGCGTGAAACCGCGGGCGCGGCGAATCCGCGGATTCATGCGCCCTCCTTTTTCTTGCCGGACGTTAA
Organism: Akkermansia muciniphila; assembly: GCA_945861565.1. Lineage (GTDB taxonomy): Bacteria > Verrucomicrobiota > Verrucomicrobiia > Limisphaerales > UBA9464 > SIBK01. The sequence goes on along the minus strand of CAMAUY010000262.1, from coordinate 610 downwards.
CGCCAGATAAAAGCCGGTCGTCACGAGGACGACGGTGAGCAGGCGCAAGGCGACCATCGGAAGGTTGACCGACCAGTCCATCGGCACCTCCCACGCATAGTAGAGGTTGTGCTCCAGGCGGCCTTGCGAAGTCAGTTGGTAGACTGGTGGATGAATCCAGATCCAGATAATCGTGTTGCAGCCCATGCAGAGGATGACTCGTTGGGGGATAGTCATGGTCGAGAGAAGTTGGCCAAGACTAATATCGTCATGGTCGAGCGGGAGCGAGGTTAATTCTGGCGAGAGAAGGGACTCATCTCAGTCTGGACGATGTGATTCGGAGCGTTAGTCTGGTCCCATGTCCATTATGCTCGAGAGCGGCGCCGTGTTGCTGGGACTGTTTGCGGCCATGCTGGTGCTGCTGGAAGTCGGCCGGCGCATTGGGCTGCGGCGATTGAGGGCTGATACGGCCGGCGCCCATAGCGGGGTGGGCGCGCTGGAGGGCGCCGTCTTCGGCCTGATGGGCCTGCTGCTGGCGTTCACCTTTTCCGGGGCCGCGACGCGGTTCGATGCCCGCCGCCAATTGATACTTAGAGAAACCAACGCAATTGGCACCGCTTGGCTGAGACTC
>CAMAUY010000261.1 GCA_945861565.1 Akkermansia muciniphila | reverse complement strand
ATGCCGTGCCCCTCAGCACCGGTCAGTTCCGGGCCGATCTGGATTCCGTCTCCACGAAATCGATGGCAGCTCGCGCAGAGGCGTTGAGAGTGATCGCGGCCGGCCCGGCCGTCGTAGGCCCAAAGCGGTGCCTCGTTGAATATTTTCTCAAATATTCGTCGAGCGTTACCAGACTTGCCACCACGCGGTCCGCCGCCTTGGGATCCAGCACCAATGCGTACCAGTGGATGAATTCGGCTAGCCACGGAAGCTGGGTTCGGGCGGCCAAATGAAACGCTTCCTCCAAGTGACCCGGCATGCGGGGCGCGATACTTTGCCAGAGAAGCAGTGGAATATTTCGATCCTCACGATCTTCACCATGTCGCACGAGGGCCTCGGCCACCCGGGTCCAATCGGACCCCGCCGGCAGCCGTTGAATTGCGGACGCTATATACATCCGAACCACCGGGGAGCGGTCGGTGACAGCCATCGAGGCGACGCGTTGTTGCACCCGTGGAGTCATGGCGCGATTGTCTCCCGCCAGTTGGATGGCCCAGGAACGCAGATAGTCGTCGGGATCAGCCAGTGTTGAAAGCAGGCTCTCTTCATCCAGAATGCCGATCAGGTGGGATGACCAAAGGCCTTGCAGGCGGAGGACAGGATCGGTGGCGGTGCGGGTCAGGACCCGCAATTTATGGATCGCTTGCGGATCAATCGGCCGGTTTCGAGCCCGTTCCTGCAGAAGTCGGCGGGCGGTCCGCGCCTGCCAGTCATTGGCATGGCCTAGCAGATCCACCAACGGAAGGTCATCGAGGGCCGCCAGGTTGACGGTGCGCGATTTGTACGTGGCGTCGAATTATTGATAGGAGTTCGCTTTTTGACGCTCCGCGATTAGGGAGATTTGGTTTATTGAATCTCGCGAATTTCGATGACTTTCCCCCGTCTGTGGGCGGTAGCAAGTGAATTGAGTGGCTGGCGACCGACAAGCGGTAGGCTGGAGAGGGGGTTGAGGCCGGAAGAGGGGAAAATGGAGGCTGGTGAAGGTGTTTTTGGCAATATTGAGACGCGATGGTCGTTGGTCAGGCGGGCCTCTTGTTCGCGGTAGACGATTATGAAGGCGTTGCTGCGGCAATGATTAAGATCGCGGCGGATCGCTCATTTCGTGAGGAGTTGGTGGTTAAAGGATACAATAATGCCGAGCGATTCTCATGGCGAACCGCTGCGGATCAGGTGGCCGAGATTTACAAGGAACTTCTTCACAGTTAGCCGGCCAGCCGTATGAAACAAACAACTTCTATTTGTCGTGGTTTGTCAACGGTCCGGGCTGAATTTTACATTTCCCGCATCGGCGCGCAGAGCGTCATGGCGAAAAACCGCATATCGCCAGAAACCTGGCGAACTCAGTTGACGCGCCGGACCCGAAGGAAGGCCGAAGGTCCGGCGTTTAGCGGCGGCAGCTCGTAGGGGAACATCGCGTCGGCCGGGATGGTCGTGCCGGTCGCCCGCCATTGGTTCAGGTTGGTGCTCCACTCGACCGACAAACGCGCGGGCGGGCCGCCGATGACCGAGAGCTTCAGTCCGCCTCCCGGAAGAATCGTGAAATCGCGAAGCTCCGGCGGGCCGGCCTGGACTGAGTCAATCGCCGCGCGGAATGTGTCGATGGGGCGCGAGCCGGTCGAATCCTGATAACTGAACCGTGCGTAGAGCAGTTCCCAGGGCTTGTGTGTGGCGGAGTTCGTCACGCCGTTGATGATCACGAAAGTGGGCTGTCCGCTGGTGGGACCGAAGCGGCCCTGCAGCCGGCGGGAGGTGTCCTGGATGGTGAGCGGAAACTTGTACCGCTGGATGAACGTCGTAGTCGCGTTCCGGTTGGCGGTGTTGCTGTCGGCCTGGAGGTTGGCACCGATGTGCAGCACGGGAATCCCGTCCAGATTACCCTCCCGGGTGTCATACCACTGGTCAATCTCGGTGAGAATCTGGGGGGCTGCCGCCTGACAGACCGGGCACCAATGGGCAAAGAAATCGATGAACAGGATCTTTCCTTCCAGTTGCGACACCGGCACAGGTTGGCCGGTGGCGCGGTCGACGAGATTGGTGATCTCGGTGACGACTTCGCCGACCTTGTAAGTCGCTGCCTGTGAGGCCAGCGAAAGCAGCGGTGAAAGGAACAGGGCGGCAATGAGGCGGAACGGTTTCATGGCTAGGGTGGTAATCGGTTCAGAATTCGAAACGATACGCCGCCTGGACGACGCCATAGGTGCGGTCGCGGTACAGGTTGGCGAAGAAGAGTGTGCTGAAATCCACGGAGGCGTAGTCCGTGAAGTACGGTCCGCCCGAGAGCTTCACCGAATGCCGGCCCCAGACGCCGCGGATGCCGACGCTGGCCTGCCAGGCCGTGACCGCCGGCGCAGACGTCGAGAACGAGATGCTGTCCTGCACCTTCCCGTTGTCCGAATAGCCGCGGCCTCCGACGCTCACCCACCAGTGCTCGCCGAGGTGGCGGTCCAGCGTAGCGGCCGCCCAGCCACCGCGGAAGCGGGTCGTCTGCAGCGGTTCGTAGGGTGACTCGGTGGTGTAGCCCGTATCGAAGCGGGCGACCCAGTTTTCCGCGATGGCCCAGTTCAGGGCCGCCAGCCCGGAGAGCCGGAGCCCGGACTCGGTCTGGCCCGCCAGGCGGAACTCGAGCTGGCTGCGCAGGCGCGGGGTCAGGACGTTCTCGAACTTCACCGACCAGCCCACGGTGTTGAGCTGGTCGCGCAGCGGGGCCACGCCCACCAGACCCTCATCCGGGTCAATGACCTCGTCGTAGCCCGGCGCGATGACGTCGTGGGCGCGCGTCACCGAGCTCTCGATGAACCCGGTTCCCGCCTGGTACTCCCACCGGAGTCCGAGGCTGCCACTGGCGCCGCCGGGACTGGGTTCCTCCAGGCCGGGCAGTCCCGCAAATGACTGCTGATAGAATTCGTTGATCCAGACGCTCTGGAAATCTGCGAAACCACTGTAGGCGCTCACGCCGGCGAGGCCCGTGAGCTTCGGGGTCAGGGCGTAGCGGACGGCCGCCTGGCCGGCGATGCGGGATTCCGAAAGCGTCGTGGCGTTACCGAAGAGGTTTTCGGCCACGGGCTGGTAGTCGATGCCCGTGGTGGCGCCGG
>CAMAUY010000260.1 GCA_945861565.1 Akkermansia muciniphila | reverse complement strand
ATGGCTTCAAGAAGCCATGCGCTTACTTTCAAGCGTGGCCATTGTGAAAAATCAGCCGAGTTCTCAATATCCCGCCTGCCTATTGTTCTTCCGCGGGTCCATCCTTCAACCAATCCGGCCAATCCACTTTTCTTGAAACTGCCCTGCGTCACGGTCGTTCGAGGTGCAATTGAGTTGACACTCAACCGACCCTTGGGCATGGGGTGCAGCGAATCATCAATTCCAAGGACTTACCCCGCTACCGATGCCTCTGCTGAATCGCGTACAGAAAATCGTCGATGCCACTCCGATCCACGATCTGCACACTCACTTGTACGATCCGGGATTTGGCTCACTGCTCCTACGGGGCATCGACGATCTCCTCGTCTACCATTACCTGGTCAGCGAATCGTTCCGGCATCTGGACCTGCCGTACGAACACTTTTGGGCCGCTTCAAAAGAGGAGCAAGCGACGCGGATCTGGCAGTGTCTGTTTCAAGATCATTCGCCTGTCTCGGAAGCCTGCCGAGGGATCATAACCACCTTGCAGTGCCTTGGTCTCGATGCCCGCCGACGGGATCTGCCTTCCCTCCGGAAATGGTTTGCCGCCCAAAAACCCGCCCGTCACATCGAGCGGGTGCTGGAACTTGCGGGGGTGGAGACCCTCTGCATGACCAATTCCCCGTTCGACGACGAAGAGCGTGCCTACTGGAAGCCGGATTTGCAGCGGGATCCAAGATTTCTCGCAGCCTTGCGAATCGATCCTCTCCTCATGGCTTGGAAGACGGCTGTGCCGCAGCTCCGCGCCTGGGGCTACGCGGTGACTCCCAGCCTTAATGCGCGAACCGCGGGCGAAGTCCGCCGGTTTCTGCGCGACTGGACTCACCAGTTCTCGGCCCACTATTGCATGGTGTCACTCCCGCCGTCCTTCCGTTATCCGGCGGATACCGAGACTGCCTGGCTAATCGAGCATGCGGTGCTTCCGCATTGCCGGGATGAGGGTCAGGCATTTGCCCTGATGCTGGGGGTTAAACGCGCGGTGAATCCCGCACTACGCATGGCCGGCGACGGCGTCGGAGGTAGTGATCTGGCGGCACTGCAGAATCTTTGCGCGGCGAATTCCAAGAACCGATTTCTGGCCACGTGCCTGGCGCGTGAGAATCAGCATGAATTGGTGGTGCTGGCCCGCAAGTTCCGGAATTTGCATCCCTTCGGCTGCTGGTGGTTTACCAACACACCGCAGTTGATGCGCGAGGTCACAACCATGCGACTCGAATTGTTGGGAACGAGTTTTACGCCGCAACATTCCGATGCCCGAGTGCTCGATCAATTGATTTATAAGTGGCGCCATACGCGCGAACAGTTGGCAAAATGTCTTGCGGAACGTTACGAAGCGCTCGGCGCGAGCGGTTGGCGGGTGACCGACGCGGAGATTCAGCGGGACGTCACGGAACTGCTCGGAGCCGCATTTCAGCGATTCCTGCGGGCGGGTTCCTAGATTCAGACCCCGACAATTCTCGACAATAGCGTGTTCATCCGCTGAAGCATCGAGCGCGGATCGTCCAGGCGGCCCGCGGCCAGGCGCGCCTGGTCAAAAAGCTGGGTGGCCACGAGTTCCGCGAGAGCCGCATCGCTTTGGCGCAGCTGCTGGAGTTTTACGATCACGGGATGGCGGGGGTTGAGTTCGAGATCCGGCGCTGCTTCCAACCCCGCATCGGCCTCGCGCCCCATCATCTTGAGGGTGCGGCGCATCGAACCGGTCAGAAACTTGTCGCTCTCCACCACCACGACCGGGCTGTCCACCAGACGCTTCGAGGAACGCACCTCATGAACACCGTCGCCCAGCGCGGTCTTCAGCCAACCGGCTAAGGCCGTGGCGTCATCCGCTGAAAGCGATCCCTCCGTGGAAGCATTCTCGATCTCGAGCTCGGCCTTTTCCGCCGCGACAATCTTCTTGCCATCAAACTCCCGCAAGCGATCCATCACGAATTCATCGATTGGATCGTCAATAATAAGGACCTCCAACTTGCGTTCGCGAAACACTTCAAAGTAAGGGCTGGCTTCGGCCGCGCCACGATCACGCGCGGCCAGGTAATAAATCTCCTTCTGAGATTCCGGCATCCGCTTGACGTAATCCGCAAGCGCCGTCTTCTTCCCCACTTCCGTGGTGGAGGAGTCATATCGAAGCAATCGGGCGATGGCGGCCTGATGTTCAAAATCGCTCAGGGCCCCCTCCTTCAAGAAGCGGTGGTACTCCGCGTGGAATTGATCATAGGCCGCGGGATCCTTTTCCGCCATCTCGGCCAGCTGTTTGAGAAAGCGGTTGGTCAGTGCCTTGTTGAGCTTTCGCATCAAGCCCGAATCCTGCATGCGTTCGCGGGAAACGTTGAGCGGAAGATCTTCGCTATCAACCACGCCCCGCATGAATCGCAGCCATTCGGGAAGGAGCGCCTTGGGCTTCGAGTCGATGAGCACTTTCCGGCAGTAAAGGTGAACCTCGGATTCCTGGCGCACCATGCCGGGCATCTCAAAACTGCGCGAGGGCACGTAGAGCAGGGCCTGGATGGCAATGGGCGCGTCGGTCGTGAAATGGAGACGGTACTTCGGTGCCTCGTTGTCATGCGCCAAATACTCGTAGAACTCCTTGTACTCCTCCTCGGTCACGTCGTTTTTCGATCGGGCCCAGATGGCTTGCACGGTGTTGACGCGTGTCCCATTCAATTCGAGCGGGAAGGCGACGAAGTTGGAGTATCGTTTGACGATGCGTTCAAGAGTGTCCGCTTTGGCGAAGTCTTTGGCATCGTCTTTAAGCGTGAGAACGACCCGGGTGCCGCGCGGCAGGTCTGCGGCGGGTTCGAGGGTGTAGCCATTGCCTCCTTCACTCGACCATTTCCAGCCTTCCGCACTTTCCGGGTGGGAGCGGGTAAAGACCGTGACCTGTTTTGCGACGATGAATGCGGAATAAAAACCGACCCCGAACTGGCCGATGAGGCGGGTGTCTGGCTTTTGTTGCTCGGCCAGCGCCTTGAGAAACGCCTTGGTTCCCGAATGGGCTATGGTACCGATATTTTGCACCAATTCATCGCGGGTCATGCCCACCCCCGTATCGGTGAAAGTCACCGTGCCGGCCGTCTCATCGGTGGTCAGCGAGATCGTA
>CAMAUY010000259.1 GCA_945861565.1 Akkermansia muciniphila | reverse complement strand
CTGGCATGCTCGATGCCTGGATCGATTTCAACCAGAATTCAATTTGGCGTAATGGCGATGAAAGAATATTCGCCTCCGTTCCGGTCACTGCAGGAGTCCAAACACTCAGCTTCAACGTGCCGAGCGATGCGAAAACAGGTCGGACATTTGCACGATTCCGCTATAGCTCTGCGGGTGGACTTGAACCCACGGGTCCCGCTTCGGATGGAGAAGTGGAAGATTATGCCGTGGACCTGACGGTGGCTGAAAATTGTGACCTTAGCTGCGCCGGTATGGATTTCTGGCTGACGTTTCCTGGAAACTACGCGCCCGATCCGGCCAATCCCGTGGTTCCCGTCTTACGGATTGTCGGCTCCGCCGGGACAACCGTCGATGTCCGCATGCCTGGCCTTTCTTCAAACATCACCACGACTCTGGTCGGGAGTATCGCCACAATCACCCTTCCGGCGGGCGTCGATTTGGGAAATCTGAACGACGCTGCTCTCAACCGTGGAGTCCACGTCACCGCGAGCCAACCCATCGTTCTCCACGCCCTGAGCAAAGTGGAGTATACGAGCGACGGCTATACGGCGTTTCCGACGGAAGTTACGGGGACGGAATACGTCGTTGCCGCCTATCCAAATGTGCACGTCGGCATTCCCGAAGTTAATGGCTCGCAATTCGCCATCGTGGCTAGCTCCGACAACACCACCGTCACGATCACGCCCTCGATCGAGACCGGACTTCGCATCGGAGGTGTGCCCTATAGCGTCGTGCTCGCCAATGCCGGGGATTGTTATCAGTTGCGGAACACCAACGATGCGCCCGCCGACCTCACGGGAACGATTATCTCCTCGGATCATCCCGTTGCGGTCTTCAGCGGGCATCAATGCGCAAACATCAATTCTCGGAGCCTGTTCTATTGCGACTACCTGGTGGAACAAATGCCTCCGGTCAATCGTTGGGCGGCCGAATTCTTCACCTCTCCCCTCGCGACCCGGCTCAATGGCGACACTTTCCGGATTCTCGCCAGCCGAGACGATACGTCTGTGACGATCGATACCGACACGGTCCGATTGGCAAATCGCGGGGACGTTTACGAAATAAACCTCGAAAAGCCGACTCACATTCTCGCGGACAAGGCGGTGTATGTGGCGCAATTCGCGAACAGCTCGGATTTCGACGGCGTGACGAACGCGGACCCCTTCATGGTGATTGTGCCGGGACGATCCCATTTCTCGGTCTCGCACAGTTTCGCGACACCCGGTTCGGCTTTTAGCGCCCACTACATCGGTGTGGTTGCGCCTGTATCGGTGACCCAAATCATTCTGGATGGCGTGGCCCTCTTGCCCGCCTTCACCGATGTCGGTACCAGCGGCTATCATTCCGCAACCGTCTCGATTACCCGTGGTGCCCACACGTTGACCGCGACTCAACCTGTTGGAGTCACAATCTACGGCTGGGACCCTTACGTATCTTTTGCATGGTCGTCGTGCTTGAGCTTTGGCGACACCACTCCACCGGTCATCCACTGTTCCACCAATCGGATATTTGCAACCATCAGCCCACAGAGTGACTCGTGCGAAGTCCCTGTGCCCAATCTCGTCGCCGGCTTGACCTATACTGACAATTGCGGTTTTCTGCAGGCAACGGACGTTGTCCAAAAGCCTAGCTCGGCCTCCACGGTGGGTGTCGGAACGAATCGCATCACGTTGAGCGTCACGGATGCTGCCGGGAACATCGGTTACTGCTATGTCGACTTCATCGTGCTCGATGGCAAGATAAACGGAGAGTATAGCCTGCAATGTCCGAAGGATCGCACCGTATCTTGCCAAAGCACCAATGGCGCCATTGTGACGTACAAAGTCGTTGGTCTCCGCGGATGCACGCCGGTGTCCGTTCAATGTGAGCCGCCTTCCGGCAGTCTCTTCCCTCGGGGCACAACGAAGGTCACTTGCCGGCTCCCCCGTCCCGGGCTCGCACCGTTGGAATGCAGCTTTAATGTCACCGTTGAATGCAGGAAGCGTGTTGGGATTCAGGTTAAGCCACCGCAAACACCGGGAGCTCCTTTGGAATTTGTCGTCGATTTCGACGATCAGACTTCGGTGCTCGAGGTGGCAAACACGCCGGCCGGCCCCTGGATCCGTGTGCCCGAGGCCCGCACGGGTTACGCGATCAAGATTGCCCAGGAAAAAGGCAAATTCTATCGTACGGTGGAAAAATAGCAGTTCGTGGGAACGCAGTGTTCGAACGCCGCCCCATTTATTTCGTCGGGAGCGGCGGTTCTGAATCGACAATCTTCTCCCAGGTCGTTGATCCTCTGCGACTGTAAATGCCTGTGCGCATCAAAATATGCGGCGTCACGAGTCTCAGTGATGCCCGGTTCGCGGTGGAGGAAGGGGCCGATGCCCTGGGTTTCGTCTTCTATTCTTCCAGCCCCCGGTATCTTGCGGCGGCGGTGGCGGCTCAGATTTCGAGAAGCCTGCCTCCGTTTGTAGCCCGGGTGGGTCTTTTCGTGGATGCGGGGATCGAGCATGTCCGGGACGTCATCTCGGCCTGTAACCTCGACACGATCCAATTCCACGGGGATGAATCCCCGGCGTACTGCCGCCACTTCGCCGGTGTTGCCAAAGTGATCAAGGCGTTTCGTGTCCGGGATGCTCAATCGCTGGATCTGATGACGCAGTACGAGACCGACGCGTGGCTGTTGGACAGCTACGTCCCCGGGAAGCGCGGAGGCACGGGCCACACGTTCAACTGGGGTTTGGCGATGGAAGCCAAGATGCTGGGGCGTCCGATCATTCTTTCCGGCGGCCTCGATTCGAGCAATGTGACCGAGGCGATCCGTCGGGTGCGTCCCTATGCGGTCGACGTTTCCAGTGGCGTTGAGTCCGAGCCGGGTCACAAGGATTCCAACCGGGTCCAGGCCTTCATCCAGGCGGTGCGGGCGAGTGCGACGGGCTGATGAGTCGCCTGTCGGCGACACTGGAGATTGGACATTTTTTGAGAGTGGCAGAGGAACTGTGCCGTCCTATCTCTGGATGGGAATCCCAACGGGATTCCGTCCCAAAGCCCATGGGTTGCGAGGGACGAGCTACCCCTACGCTTGCCCCCCAAGAAAAAGCGGGACAAACGCCCGGCGATCCTGTAATTCAGGCCGATGCTATTTGCCGCATCGATTAAGCAACGACTCGCCGAAGCGGAAAATGTGGAATGGGTGAAGGGCTTGCTCCGCGGCGACCCGGCGCCCAGCCGCCACGATCTGGCCCGGGAAATCTGTCG
>CAMAUY010000258.1 GCA_945861565.1 Akkermansia muciniphila | reverse complement strand
ACTGCCGAAGCGCAAGAAACCGCGACCTGGCCAAATTCGAAAAATTCGCCACCACCCTCAGAAATTTCCGACGTTTACCGGCTCACGAGCGGCCGCTAATGCCCAACTTCTTTGACCAAATCTGAGTGGCATTGGGCATCTTGCCGGCGGTTTTCGATTCCCAAGCCGGCAAGATGCCGGCGCTCCCAGGCATGGCTCACGGGTCCACAATTCATGAGCACGATGCACCCCTGCAGGTAATCTAACTCAACCGCGCTCCACTTGAATATTCGACAGACAGATCACCTCGGATTCCTTAGCCTCCTCCCGCGATGTGTTACCCCGCCTTTCTCACGCAATGAACTTTTGGTTGTGGGCGATCCTTTTCGGAGTTGCCAGCGCCACCGGCATGCTGGCGCAGTCGAGCTACCAGGACATTGACCAATTGCCGCACCGCTACCGGCAGCGCGTCCCGCAAGATCGTTTCACACGCATGAAGGATGCCTTCGAGTCGGGGCGGATTGTGCTCGACCGCAGCAGCGAGAAGGCTTTTGTCCTGAGCGTTCTGAAGGCCCTGGAGATTTCGCCCCATTCGCAGATGCTGGTCTTTTCGACGACAAGCCTTCAACTCAGCTTGATCTCACCGTCGAATCCCCGGGCTCTCTATTTCAATGAGGACGTTTATCTCGGTTACGTGCCGGGCGGGCGGATCGAGATCGTGTCCCTGGATCCAGAACTCGGCGCCATCTTTTACATCTTCGACATTCCGAAAGAGACCCAGCCTATCCGCGTCGAACGTTCCGAGCGGTGCATGAACTGTCATGCGGGTGAGGATACGGGGCATGTTCCCGGATTGGTGATCAAATCTGTCGTCCCCGGTCCCGCGGGCGGAAGTCTCACGGCTTATCGACTCGGGCAATCCGGGCATGCCATCCCGTTCGATCAGCGCTTTGGCGGTTGGCACGTGACCGGCCGGCACAGTTTCACGAATCATTGGGGCAACCTGACCGGTCGATTTGAGGCGGGAAACTTGATCACGATTCCGAATCCACCGGGAGGGCGATTCCGTGATGCAAACTACCCGGTGCCAACCAGCGACGTTCTGCCGCTGCTCCTCCATGAACATCAGGCGGGCTTCGTGAACCGGGTCGTGGAGGCCTCCTATCGGACGCGCACAGCGCTGCATCTCAGCGACGGCAAGCTCACTCCTGCTCAGACCACAGAACTGGATCAGCAAGCGGGTATTGTCACCCGCTATCTGCTCTTCGCGGATGAGGCGCCGTTGCCGTTGGGCGGTGTGGAGGGAGACGCCGACTACAAGACGGCCTTTCTGAAAAACCGACGCTCGAATGCGGAGGGGGTTTCGCTGAAGGATTTTGATCTGCGCACGCGATTGTTCAAGCACCGGTGCAGCTACATGATTTATAGCCCGGTGTTCACTGGCCTTCCCCTGGCAATGAAGCAACGCGTGTATCAGAGCTTGAGTGACGCATTGAATCCGGGACGGCCGGACACGGAGTACGCATACCTGCCCGCAGCCGAGAAACAGACCCTCCGGACTCTGCTCAAGGCGACTCTTTCTGATCTGCCGACTGGATGGTGAGGAGGGCGTGACAGGTCTCCAACTCTGCATGCGCCCGGCCAGCGATTCCGAAAGGCGCGGCAAGGTCAAAACATTGGCCGAGCCGGTCAGCAGAAAGCGGCCAGGCTGCCGGTTTTGGTCGACGGCGAGCTTAATGGCCGGGAATAGGTCCGGTGCCTTCTGGATTTCATCGAGGATGACGGGGCCGATGAGATTGCGAATGAACCCGGACGGGTCGGCCGCGGCGAGGGCGAGCGTGGCGGAGTCGTCGCACGTCACGTGATACGTCGCTCCGAAAAATCCAATGCGGACCTGACGCGGTATTACCCGAAACCGCCTCCCGACTGGAGTTTGTCAAAATTCTTCTCCCGACCCCAATTTTGATCCGCTTTCCCGGTTAGGTGCCTCGCCAAGCTTACCGGGTTGCCGCCACCTGGGGTAATTCCAGCTTACCGAGATGTCGCCGGCGGTAGGCGGACGGAGTCTGGCCGGTTTGGGCTCGGAAGGCGCGAGTGAAGGCACTTTGATCGTAGAAACCGCACTCCAGAGCGATGGCCCCGATCGTGTCGCCGGTGGCGATGAGGTCGTGGCAGGCGGCGTGAACACGCTGGCGGATCAAGTAACGCATAGGGGACTCGCCGAGGAACTTGCGGAAGAGGCGGGTAAACTGGCTTTCGGACACGTGCGTGAGCGCGGCGAGTTGCCTCGTTTCTATCGGTGCACGGCACTGCGCGTGCAAGTGACGCAGCGCGGGTTCCAGTCGCTGGAAAGGTTGGGGCATCCTGCCGACTTCGTGGTGTTCATACATCGCAACAGCCACCCCGCAAATGCGTCCTCCAGCGTCGCGCAGCGGGGCTTTGGATACGATGTACCAGCACAATGGGCCTCCAATCTCAGGCACCATCTGCACGTAGTTCTTGAGCATCTTGCCCGTGCGCATCACCTGCTGATCCTCCGCCACATAGCCGGCGCTGATCTCCACTGGATAGAAGTCACGGTCCTGCTTGCCGATCAATTGCCACTCGTGCCGAACTTTGAGAATCTCCAGCGTCCGCGCGTTGGCGCAGACATAGCGACTTTGTCGGTCTTTGATTGCGAATGTTACCATCGGCAGCGCGGTGAAGATCCCGACAAGCTGTAGGGCGTCGCCTAGGCGTTCGAAGTTTTCCCGCTGAAATCTCAACGCCTGCTGTCGTTTGGTCATGCCGGAAAAATACCATAATTTGCCGCTTTAAGCCAAGACGTTCTACCGGCTGCCGGCTCATCATCCCCCCTGCAAAAACCTGCACGCCCTCCCTCCCTAAAAAACTTATGAGTCTCTCCACCTATTCATCGGAATTCGTTCGGCGACGCATGCTTACATGCTTGTTCGGGTTGAGTTGTCTGACCGCGCCAATTGCCTTCGGGCAGCCGCTAGCCGGTTTGTTGGATCCTGCGTTTGACCCGGATAGTGGTACCAAAACGGTCCCGTTGGCAGACAATGTGGTTTATGGGGTGGTTGGCTTGCCCAATGGCCAGGTCGTCATTGGTGGCTCATTCACGACCTATGATGACGTCCCGGCGGGCAGCTTGGCCCGGCTTAATGTGGATGGCACACTCGACGCTAATTTCAACAAAGACGGAGTGGGAGTGGCTGGTGGCGCCGGCGTTTATCCGAACGGCCTGAAACGGCAGCCCGATGGCAAATTTTTGATCTGCGGCCCGTTTCTGAGCTACAACGGCGTCGATCGCTACGGTTCGGCCCGGGTTAAT
>CAMAUY010000257.1 GCA_945861565.1 Akkermansia muciniphila | reverse complement strand
CTGGGATCCTGGCCAGCCGCACGGGTTGGCGAACTTACGCCGCTGGCTTGGAAAGCCGCCCGCGCCGGTGCTCGGAATGCGTAGTCGCATCCACTGATCCTACCCCGATCAGTCTATCGACCATAGATGGGGTTCACCGGACGGATACGGTCCTTCGCCTCCACCGCCTCGATTTCCTCCCAGGACGGCGCGCTCCAGGCCTGCCACGGCGGGCCGGCGAGGATCACGTTCCCATCGCCACTCCATCTGGCCACGCCTACAACCGCGTCGAGGCCAGGCAAGGTCAGCAGTTCCTGTCGCGTGCCGACATCCCAGAGCTTGACGGCCTCCTGCCCGCCAAAAATAGAAAACAACCGACGTCCATCCGGGGAAAAAGCGCTGCCCGTGGCCGAGCGGAACTGTCCGTCGAGGGACTCAATCAGCTTTCCCATTGCGGGATCCAACAGCAGAACCTGACCCTCCTCCGCGGACGCACTCACCAGTCCGCCGTCGGGTGAAACCGCCAGTTTTGTAGCGAAAAATCCTCCGGGGACACGTTGGGGTACTCGGTCGGGGCGGGCCAAATCGTAAAATTCGATTTCCTCGCGGACTCTGTGATGGAGGGCCACCACGAGCACACTCCCGTTCGCTGCAAAGCAGGCATCACTGAATTTCTGGTTGATCGACGCCACGATCTGCCCGGATTCGACGTTCCAGGTGCGCAGGGTCTCCCGCTCCCTCGTCGCGGCAAAGTAATTTCCATCGTCACTGAAGCGGAAGGGAACCAGCCCCGGAACATCGCTCCTCAGTTCGATTCGACGGTCAGGCGCCCAATTGGATTTGCCCAGGCTGGCCAGGTAAAGCGATCTCGAGAAAGTTCCTTCGCTCCACGCCAGGAGCCGGCGCGCGGGGTTGTAGGCCAACCCGGTCGGGCGCATGCCGGAATCCAGCGTGATGGCTTCGCGTTGAACGAACTCCGCACCGCGCAACTCGCCGACGAGGATCTGGTTGGTTCCGTTCCAGACGCAAAGGAGGTTGGTGTCAAAACAGCCCAGGACATTGGCGGAAGATCCGATCCGGGGCAGCGACACCGGAGGGGAATCGTGCTTGAGATCCACCAACTCGGGCGGCTTGCCATGGGGCAGCAACAACACGCGTGAGTGGTCCAGCGGCTGGACGTCATGGCGCCCGAGACTCTCTGAGAGACGCCGGTATCCATCAGCAGCGCGCTTGCCGTCCTTTGGCCACAACATGAGATCTCCGTCCTTGCTGGCACTGGCGATGAGTTGTGCCGCCTCCGAGATCGCAATCGCCCAAACCTCGTCGGTGTGGCCGCGCAGCACTTGGGTTTCGGTCCAGGCACTCGTGTCCCAGAAGCGGATGCTTTGATCGGCCGCCGCGGAGATCAAATGTCGTCCATCCGGGGTAAACGCCAGATCGAAAACGCAGGCGGTGTGTCCGTCGAGCTGCTTGAGAAGGTCGCCAGTTGCGGCATCCCAGATATGGATCGTCGGATCTCTAAATCCCGAAGCCGAAGCCAGCACCCGCCCGTCCGGCGAGATGTCCAACGACATGAGTGGTTCACCCTGCGATTCGGTGTGCCAGAGTTCCTGGCTCGTGCCGAGGTCGATGCACTGGATACGACCGTTCCAATCGTCAGAACGGCCCCAATACAGACTCCGATTGTCGGGGGAAAGCCGGGCGGCTCCGATATGCGCCCATTCCTTACGGCTGCGGCCGGCCGGATAGCGGTTTTCGATCCGGCAGGAGGACACATCCACCACCCAGACTGCGTCGCCGCCTTCGGAGTTTGATCCGGCGTAAATGACCAACTTGGAACCATCCTGCGAAAACGAAAGGTCGCGGACTTCCCATTCGGCCTCGTCGGGCCCCCGCCAGAGGATCGTTTCCCGGCCGGAGTCGAGATCATACAGAGTGACCACATTGGGTTCGGAGGTGGCCGCCAAAAGATTGCGAACCGGCGAAAAGGCCACCCGTCCCGGGTGGGGACGCTCGCGGTCCGTCAAAGCACGAACCCATCGCCTGGACGGGACATCCCACAAGTCCACGCGTCCGTCCCACCAACCCACAGCCAGTCTCTTGCCGTCTGGTGAAAAGCTGACGGAGAATCCTTGCGTCGGCCGGTTGGTGAGCGTGACGGGCGCGTTGCCGCGGGTCAGTTGCCACAGATAACGCCACTCCCATCCGCGGAGGTCCTCCTCGCCGGGCTGCCGCCGGTGCCGGTCCAGCAACCGGCGGGCTCGGCCGAAATTGTTCAACTTGAGATACTGCTGGGCGAGATTCATGTCAGCGGCGTAGAGGAACCGACGTGATTTCTGTTCGCTCTCGGAGGCTTTCTGCGCCTGGGCGTCGGCGCGCTGTTGTTCGGTCTCGGCTTTGGCCTGCGCATGAACGGCAACGCCTTTGGCCTGGGTCGCGACCACCGCCTGCCAGGTGCTGACGCCAATGCCAGCCACCAGCGCCACCGCGACAGCCGCCCCGGCAGTGAAGACCAGCTTGTTCCTCTGCCACGCCTTCTGCAACTTGTACGCCGGATTAGGCGGTCGCGCCACGACCGGCTCGTTGTTCATGTGGCGCTGGATGTCCGCAGCCAGGCCGTTGGCCGTGTCGTAACGGCGCGTGCGGTCCTTCTCAAGGCACTTCATCACGATCCAGTCCAGGTCGCCCTGAAGCTGATGTACGAGCTTCCGCACGTGTTCCGGGAGCGCACGCGTCCCGCGTGCGGTTTTCGGCGTCGCGCCGAAAACTTCGTCCTTCTGACTTCTTGCGCGAGATGAAGAATCAGAGGAACCCGAATCCGGCGCGACGCCGGATTCGGCACGCGAGACGCGCGCGCTGCCCTGTTGCCACGCTTGCGTCAGCTTGGTGCTTGGCCGCAGCGGTTCTTTCTCCCGGATGATTCGCCGCAGCGCGTCGAGGCCGCCTTGCATCATATCCTTCGTATCAAAAGGCGTCTGGCCCACGAGCAGTTCGTAGAGCAACACGCCCAGACTGTAGATGTCCGCGCGCGTATCAATGTCCAGTCCGCTCATCTCCGCCTGCTCGGGACTGATGTAGGCCGGCGTTCCGATGAACTGCTGGAACTGCGTGAACACCGTCTTGTCGGTCAACTCGCCCTGCGTGGCCTTGGCAATGCCGAAATCAATGACCTTCGGCACCGGCACTCCGTCGTGCAGCGTGACGAGGATGTTCGAGGGCTTGATGTCGCGGTGGATGATGCCCTTCTGGTGCGCGTGCTGGATGGCGTGGCAGACCTTGATGAACAGATCGAGCCGTTCCTTGGTGGAAAGCTGGTTCTGATCAGAATGGCGCTAAGATAACGAAAGCCCACAATGCGAAGAAAATGCCCATTTTCGGTCACTTGTTGCGGTGGAGTGTTTCTCGGTAACAGCGCCGGTGTTTTGTCAGTAACGCAAATGGCTTCGGACGGCGCTTCACCGCACGCGGTTCGC
>CAMAUY010000256.1 GCA_945861565.1 Akkermansia muciniphila | reverse complement strand
CCACGTTCCAGTGTGCCGCAGTCGAGGAATTTCCCGAAAACATCGGTCACTACGGGGCGAAGGGGGCCGTGTTTGTGTTCATAGGCGTCGGGATAAATGGCTATGAACGTGTCATGGTGGCGATGAACACATTGCCACAGGGGAGATTTTCGAGGATTTCGAGTTTTGTAGGTCCTCACATGCGACACGAGGTCGCAGGGTAAAGAACCGTATGAGGATCAGGATTTCAGGGTTTCTGCGGAAGTTCCACATGCTTCGTCTCACGGCTGCATGAGCTGCAGTGACTCCGAATTAATAATTTAGCCAGCCGACGATGCCGGCTCTTCCTCTGGGTTGAGCTGAACCATGTTTGGATCCATCGAACGCTGGACCCCGCACAGATCCAACACGCGAAGCCAAATGCTTCCCAACGGATTCTGCATGACCTCTTCGAATGTGGAGCCCAAGACCTGAGCCAAAATGGGGAAGTGGTGATGGAGGCGTTCGCGAAAAACCCCGTTCGGCAATGCCGGACGGGGTGGTGTTGGGTTTGGTTCAGTTTATAAGACCAAGCTCGCGCATGGATTGATGGCGGCTACGGCCTACGATGATGTGGTCGTTGACGACAATCCTGATGATTTGGCTTGCCCGCACCAATTCACGAGTCGCTTGAATGTCTGCTGTGGATGGACTTACGTCATCCGATGGGTGGTTGTGCATACAAATCAGGCACGCCGCTCGGGCCAAAATTGCGGTGCGGAAAACTTCTCTTGGGTGCACAAGCACGGTATCGAGCAGTCCAAGTGTGACGACATGATGACCGAGGATGCGAAGTCGCGCGTTGAGCAGCAAGACCACGAAGCACTCCTGGTCGGGCCGATAGTCGGCTGCCGTTTCAATATGGCACCGCCAGTAATCCACGGCGCGCTTTGGTGTGTCGCACACCGTCTGGCGGTCGCCCACTGGGCAGTCTCGCAAGGCGACGATCTTGAATTCTTGCGGCGACTTGAGTCCACGCTTTCGTCGGCGAACTTTTGCATCGAACAATTCGAGCTGTTCCACTTGTTTACTCCTTGCCGTCCGCGTGTTTGCGCAGGTCGCATTGGGTATGGTTACTCCTCGCCGGACGCGTGGACGGCAATTTTTCCGACGGGGAGAAGGCTGCGAAGGCAGCGGGGAATGAAAACCTCCCCCGGGGAGGGGTGAGGTGGCGGAGGATCAATAATCCTCGGGCATTAACAGAGTTGTCGCCGAGCGGTTTGCCTCGGTGATAATCCAGAACTTGGTTCCGTTCGCGGCGTGATGCGTCGACAGCAGACGAGTTCCGTGAATCAACGCTTGTTCGTTCGCATCCCGGTCTTCGGAGTCCAATTCGCCCCAGTCACCGGAAAGATGCCGCCGCAATGCCGACGTGATGTCGTCTTGGGCAATTTGCGCGAGTGCATTCGGTGTCGCCACCAAATGCCCCATGGGAAACTTTGCGGCGTTCATAAGGCATCAGCCACCTGCGCGGCAGTGAGATGTTCCGGTTGTTGGCCTTCCTCCTCGAAGACATGGATCCTCACGAAGGCGAAATGCGCCAATCGTGCAGCGATGTCGTTGCGGGCGGCCCGTCCGGCGTCGTCTTCATCGAGCATGATGAGGATCTGGCTGCGACGGTCGGTGTGTTCGTGAATCAGCTGCTCCTGCGCGGTCGAGAGGCTGCTGCCCATGAGTGCGACAACCTTCCGGTGCCCGAGCTGGTGCAGCTTCATCGCGTCAAAGAATCCTTCGACAATGATGAGTGGCCCCGATTCTTTCTTCGCACGGTCAAGGTTGAACAGCTCCAGTGATTTCCGGAATCCGGGCGGGAGCTTGTATTTGGGTATGCCTTCCGGCGGGTCACCGACATGGCGCCCAGCATAGGCAACCGCCTGTCCGTCCACGTTGTGGATTGGGATGGCGATTCGTCCGGCCATCATGCCTTTCTCGCAATAGCCCGTACCGAAATCCACTAGGGTTTCCAGTGTCAGGCCACGATCGATCAGGTAGGGATGTTCGCGTTGAAGTTTATCCAAACGGAACTTCAGCGGGGCATTCGGAGCGTTGCCGTCAGGCTTTGCTTCCGGTGGGGGAGCGGGCATTGCGTCAAGCTTTGCCGGTGACGCGGATTCTTTCGATTCGCGCGGCTCTTGAGGTCTTGCCGCAGCGCGGTCGCTGTCGGAATAGACCCGTTCGGGATCTAACTTGAACCATTCGATGGCGTTCAGCGCCGCAGCATAGGGACTCACGTCTTCCATGCGGGCGATGAAGTCCACGACATTGCCGCCGCGTTTACATTCGCTGAAGCAGTTCCAAAGATTTTTGCTTACGCTCACCCGGAACTGTGTCGGGTTCGTACCCTTGTGAATCGGACAACTTCCACTGAGGTTGTCGCCGCTGCGCTTCATATTTTCCAATAGACCGTAGTGACTCAGGACATTTTCCATCGTCACGGCCTCCTTGACCGCTCGGAAATCGACGAGCTTGCTCTTCTTGGACATAGATACTCCTTTGGTTTTGGTGTGCTGTGAAATGGCGGGTTCGAGAACGAATGCCGCGAACGCCACCTCCAATTGGGTATCCTACCATGAAAACAAAACGCCCCGCCAGGTGCGGCGGGGTTAGACAACGAAAAGAGGGAAGTGTCCAGCTGGAACGCGCTAGAGCCAGCCGAGCTTGACCAACTCGTTGGCGAACATCCGGGGCGGGACAACTTTAACGCCCTGCACTTTCTTTCCGAACAGCTAGCCAAATGAACCTAGACCCCTTCACTTCAGAACCATCTTATGGTATACCAAGTACATGAAACTCAACATTCCTCAAACTATATCAACGGCGATTGCGAAGCTCATCTGTAAGCACGGGGATTTCTTCTGCGTCTTGCCCGGACACTTTAGGCCATGTTCCAAGGAAGGTGTGAGCTGCGACGCCGAGATGTATCCTCGGGTACCACGCGAAGGCAAAACGAAGTGCAGTAAATGCAGGGCTATCCCCGGTGGCTATCATCTCCTGTACTGCTCCGAAGAGCGATGCCCGCATTGTTCTCGAAAACTCCTCGCCTGCCTTGGTCGGAAACATCGCACTTCGCGGATGAATCATCGCAACGTCGAATCAGATCAGCCTTTGCCGTAACGATTGAGCGGGTGAAAGTGAATCGAGAAGGGATTCAGGCAGATCACTTCGGGCGGAGATCCACGGCAGAGCGAGTGGATTGGTGTGGGCGCGAAAGGCGTCCGCGTCGGTGAACAGGAATAGACCCTGTCCGCGGTCCAACTGGCGGCACGCCTCGACGAGGGTCTTCACGCTGGGATTGCTTCGAAAAAGTGGACAGAGAAAGAGGAGCTTTTTAGTTAGTTGTTTTTGATTTCGAAGTCAACAGGCGATTTGAAGTTTAGGGAACTATGTAGACGGTGAGGGTTATAGAAGCATTCGATATAGTCGAAGATTTGGGA
>CAMAUY010000255.1 GCA_945861565.1 Akkermansia muciniphila | reverse complement strand
CACCGTCGAAGAGACCAAGCGTTCGCCGTGGAATTCCCAGCAGACGTTTTCCGGCAGCCGCGTGGCGGAAAACATCATGGATGTTCCCATCAACATCTCGATCATCAATCGGGACTTCATGGAGACCATCGGAGCCACCACCATGACCGAGCTGCTTAATTTTGCCGGCAGCGGCGTGAATCAGCGCGTCAGTTATCGCGATGACCTTTCGATCCGCGGATTTCGCGAGCAGGTCAACCGCGATGGCGTGGCCTACACCGGCTATGGCAACAACGGTTTCTATGACGTGGACCGGATCGAAGTGATCAAGGGCCCCACCGCGCTCGTTTACGGGAATTTCAGCTCGATTGGCGGAACGGTTAACTACGTGACGAAGCGTCCCACCGCCACCGCCCAGGGCGACGCGCATTTTTCGGTCGGCACCGACGGGTTCTACGCGGCTGACGTCACGCAGCGCGGTCCCATCGCCAAGGAAGGCAAGGTACGCTACCGCATCACGGGCGGCGGACAGCAATACGATGGCTACAAGGAGGAGGAGTATGAGAATATCCGCGCCGCGAGTCTGAGCGTCGATTGGGATATCACGAAGCAGCTGGTCATGCGTTTTGATTATGCTTACACGGATAACACCCGCCGCGACTCCAACCGGTCCCTCGTTAATCCGGTCACGCTGAAGCTTGCCACCTTCCCCGATGGTTTCTCGACGAGCTCCCTCTGGAGCAAGGTCGAGACCAGCAACAACCGTTTTCGGGTGGAGGCGATTTACCAGCCGACGGCTGATATTACGGCCCGCGTGCTCGGGAATAGTTTCGAGAATTGGTATAATTATCGCGTTCCACAGCCGACGCCGGGATTGAGGGCTGCCGAATATCCCAACTATGCGACGATCGGGCAGCGCTTCCTCGCTTTCGACCTGCGCGACCTGAAGCAGGACTTGCAGGCGGACGTAACGTGGAACCTGAAGACAAATGCCTTTAAGAACCGTCTCACCGGGGGCTGGGCGAATGTTTATACGACCAGTTACCAGAATCTCCTGACGGCCCCCTTGGCTGACATCGTGATTGGGGCGCCGTTTTCTGCTCGTCCCGCGATGCCTGCGATCACGACCTGGACGTATTTAATCTCGAACTCGTTTGTCCGTTCCAGCGGCTGGACGTCCTATGTCCAGGATTCGGTCACGCTGTTCAACGACCGCCTCATTCTCGTCGGGGGCCTGCGCTGGGTGCCCAAGGGTGCAACCACCAAGGGAGTTAGCGCGAAGGTTCCGCGCTATGGCATCATCTACAAGATCAACGAAGGCGTCTCGCTTTATGGCGGTTATGCCGAGTCCTTCAACCCCCTGTCCGGCGTTGATATTCTGGGCCGGCCGTACGAGGACATCTTTGGCAAGGGCAAGGAAGTGGGTATCAAACTCAATACGTTTGGCGGCCGGCTGTTCGGCTCGGTGGCGTATTTCGACATTCTCAACGATCCGGTCGTGACCCAAGTGCAGGTGACCGATCCGCGGACGGGTCTGTCCGTGTACGGCAATATTCAAACGGCCAAGCAGACCAACAAGGGCTATGAATTCGACCTTGGCACGCTGCTGGACGCCGGTCCGGGCCAGATCATGGGCTATGCGACTTACTACGACGCCGATCCCAAAGACGCTTCGGGCCTCAAGCCTGCGCGGGTCGTGGCTCAGAAAGCGACGCTCTTTGTGAAGTATGACTTCAAGAGCGGCCCGGCCAAGGGCTTCAACTTCGGCGGCGGTATGTCCCAGTTCGGCAGCCAGGTTGGCACGGGCATTCCGATCGAACCTGGTTATACTCTCTATAGCGCGATGGCCGGCTATTCCTTCAAGCGTTGGATGTTTTATCTCAACATCGACAACCTGACCAACATCAAGAACGCCATCATCGGTTCCGAAGCCAACTTCTCGGTTTATACGGCGCGTCCCCTCAGCGCCAAACTGACCGCCGGTTTGAAATGGTAGGTCTCATAGTTTGTCTGTAGTCGCCTGCCACTGCGCAGCCGCCCCCGTGGCCGCGCAGTGGCTTGGCGTTTCCCCAGTCAGCGCGGGCGCGTGGCGTCCATTACCCCAGTCCCCATCCCCATGAAACGTTTTCGCACACTTATCCCGGCGCTGGTTTTGCTCGGCGCGACGAGCCAGATCCTGGCGGCCAGTTATTCCATCGGTGGCCGCAAACAACTGTTCATCGATGGCCGGTTTATCGAGCAGGCCGAAGGTGTGAATCTGCGGATGAATCCCCCGGTGAAGCACGGCGCCGTTTTGCTCGGCACCAATTCATGGGAGAATGGCATTGTCACGGGCGCCGGGACGGTGATCGAGGACGGCGGACGTTTCCGCGTCTGGTACACCGCCTGTCCGGCTTCCGGTCACCCGCTGGCGCCGTTCCGGCTGTGCTATGCCGAGTCGACCGATGGCATCCATTGGGTGAAACCCAACCTCGGGATCTATGAATGGGAAGGTTCGAAGGCGAACAACATCATCATGGACAGCAATATTGAGAACGGTGGCGGCATCTTCCTCGATCCGAAGGCCCCGCCGGCCCAGCGCTACAAGTTGCTGGCTCGTTTGTCGGAAAAAGCCCTGGCCAAACCCGGCCACGATCCGCAAGTCGGCAACGCGCCCAATGGCTCGGGTCTGTATGTTTACACTTCGCCGGACGGTCTGCATTGGGAACTGAACCCGACGCGCCTGTTTCCGTTCAACCCGGATACCGTCAACATCGCGCTGTATGACGATCGCACGGACAAGTATCTTTCCTTCGTGCGGACGTGGATCGGCGACCAGCGCCGCGTCGGGGTGGTCGAAATCCCCGATATTTTGAAGCCCTGGCCTTTTGACGAAAAGGCCCCGCCTCGCGAACTGGGGGTGCATAAATTTGCGCGCACGATCACGGTGCCTTCGCGGGAAATCCCCGATGCGTACGGCGTGGACGAAAAGGATCCGCCCAATACCGACCACTATACTTCGGCGGTCGTGAAGTATCCCTGGGCCGAGGATGTCTACCTGATGTTTCCCAGCCCGTATCGCCATTTCCCCGAACCACCCGTCAGCAAGTACCGCAACGACGGCCTGCTCGACATCCAGCTCGCAGTCAGCCGCGACGGCCGGAAATTCCACGCCGCCTCGCGCTTTCCCTATATCGAGCTGGGTCTCCCGAATGACCGGGATTGCGGCTCGATGTACATGTACATCGGCATGCTGCGTCGCGGGAGCGAGATTTACCAGTATTACGGCGGCAACGACTGGAGTCATGGCGCCTACGAAGGTCTACCGGAGATGCGCAACCGCGGCGGCATGATGCTGACCCGCCAGCGCCTGGATGGTTTCGTCTCGGTCGAGGCCGAGGAAAAGGGCGGCTCATTTGTCACGCCCGAGGTGATTTTCACCGGTGGAAAACTCACGCTCAATTTCAACGCTTCCGCCGTGGGCGAGGTGCTGGTCGAACTGCGCGATGCCGCGGGCCACGCGCTGGATGGCTTTACC
>CAMAUY010000254.1 GCA_945861565.1 Akkermansia muciniphila | reverse complement strand
CACTCCAGGGTGGGCTAACCTTCAGCGGATGAGCCCGCCAAAAACTCCTCCAATCGGTCCTCGACCCGACCCCGCTTTTCGCTCCTTTTCAGGGAATTGAACTTCCACATCTTCTCAACCAATTTTGCCGGTTTTACTGAGGTCTGAGGATAGCTTCACCCTCCATGGCCTGGAAGCCAGTCCGAGCTCGTTCATCCTTCGCGTGCCGGAGCACTCCGCTGTAACGAACGTGATCACGCTCCGCAACCCCGGCAACCTGCCGCTGAATGACCTGTCCGTCGTCGTCGTGGGTAATGCCGCTTCCGTGGCTGTTTCCGTCGCGCTGCGAACCAACACGCTCGCCGGAATGGGGACTAATCTACTGACCTATGTGATCGAAGCGCCCGATATCGGCATGTCCGGAGCAACGTTCGCGCTGCGCGTAACGAGTGCGGAGGGCGCCGTTGTGGAGGTGCCCGTATTGGTGGAGGTGCCGGAATTGCGTCCCCACCTCGTGGCGCTGCCGTCGGATCTCGTGACGGGAATGCGGCGGGGCGGGCAAACTCTCGTGTCACTCCGCGTGGTCAATGTTGGCGGGGCCCCGACCGGACCCGTCTCCATCCGACTACCCGCCGCACCGTGGCTGACGCTTGCCTCGCCCAATCCCCAGGCTTCCATCGAACCGGGTGCAACCAACACTCTCCTGTTGCGGTTGATGCCAGCCGCCAACCTGGCGTTGGGGACCTACCCCGGCAGCATCCAACTCGCTGCGGGTGAAACGACGCTGCAGGTACCGTTCGAATTTCGCGCCGTGTCGGAGTCGAAGGGGGACCTGCGCATCACCGCCGAAGACGAGTACACCTATTATGCGGAAGGGTCACCCCGTTTGACTCAGGCCGTCGTGACCGTGCGTGATACGATTAGCGGCGAGGTGTTGGCCCCAGGAGCAACCGATCGCAACGGCCAGTTCGTCGCGACTCAACTACCGGAAGGCTACTACGATATCGAACTGACCGCGGATAAGCACACCACCTATCGGGGCACGCATTTCGTGCGGCCCGGCGTGACCAATGAGGTGACCGCATTCCTCTCGCGACAGACTGTTCGTTATACCTGGACGGTCGTGCCGACCGAGATTGAGGACCGATACCGAATCGTGGTGGAAACCGAGTTTGAGGCGAGCGTGCCCGCCCCGGTCGTAACCATTGAACCGTCGGTCATCGACCTCGCCGACATGGTGGGCGCCGAAATGCAAGTCGATCTCACGATTGCGAATCACGGGTTGATCGCCGCAGACGATTTTCGGCTCGAGTTCGATTCCCACCCTCTCTACACGTTCACCCCGCTTGTCAGCGCACTCGGAAAACTCCCGCCACGAAGCTCGTTCACGGTGCCGCTCACGATCCGCCGAATTTCCGGAACGTCCGCCAACTTGATCGGGTCCTCCGCTCATTCTCCACGCGAAAACGCCCGCCTCGCCGGTAACGCCCGGCTTCAGGACATCGTCCCCATCAGCTGCACGGCATCCGGCCGGGGTAGGCACTCAATAAAATGCGGGTTAATTGACACCACCCAACTTACTCCACTCACCTTTCCGAATGCGATCGCGTGCGACGGTCCCCCACTCGGTCCGGGTGGCGGTGGTGGTGGCGGCGGTGGTGGTGGAGGGGGCGGCGGCGGGGGAGGTGGCGGCGGTGGCGGCGGCGGCGGAAATCGCGAACAGTCTGGTTCTGGGAATGGCCGCCTCAAGGATCTGTTGGATATCATCACCGATCTCGCCGAGATAGTCCCCAATCTGCCCTCGCTGTCACTGCCGTCGGTGTGCGATCCCTGTTTTCAGAAACGACTCGCCGCGGCTGTCTCGTGCGCGATTGACTTCCTGCCCTTGCCGCCGCCGGACGCCCAAAAGTGCCTGAAAAATTCACTCGATTGTGTCCGAGGCAATGTCAAGGAGGGGCTCACGGTCGGTAACGCGACGAGTTGTGCTGGCGTTCTGTTGGACTGCAGCAGTGTGGGCAAATCGCTCGCCAAGAGAATCCCGTTCCTGGGCCAGTTGCTGACGGCGATTAGTTGTGCCGACAGTCTCTGCAACGCCTGCGAAGATCTGCCCGGTCACAGCGGCGTCTGCGGCCTGAGCCAGCCGACCGACGGTCTTGCTCTGGCACGCCGTGGCAGCGTGCGTTTGTTGGCGGAGAGTGGCGTCCGGGCGGAGGCGGGCACCGCAGAGTATTCGGGCGTCGGCGATTCCGTTCTGGGCCCCCTGCTGTTGGCGGCGGACCGGATGCAGCGCGTGCTCGATCCATTCCTCTATTATTTCGGTAACGAAACTTGGTTGCGAGTCACCAACGGAGATTCCCTGCAAGTACTGCTCGATCAATTTGCCCAAGCCACTATCCCGGCCTCGCCCGACGCTCAGTCCGTCAGCCTCTCCGAGCGCACCGCCCTGCACAATGTGCCACTGCCTGCACCGCTGATGCCCTCCGATCTGACGGCATTCCTCGATCGCTGGAATCGCAGTGTGTCAAATTACACCGCGGGCATCTTCCGCCGAGATCAGGCGGTTGCGGGGAACACAGATTTCATTGCTATGGATGCCTGGCAAGCCGCCCTCGAGTCTTCCACCCTAGAACTGCAGTCCTACATCAACGAGGGCGTCACGGACATCACCGGGCATTGGCGGACCGCCATCGAGAATCTCGTGACGGAGGTTCACGGCGGCTCTGGTGGAGTTTGTGCCAAAGTCCGATTGCGCCTGGAACAACAGGCAGTCATTACCCGCGACGCCTTTAACGCTACGCTGGAGATTGAAAATAGCACCGGATCGCCCCTCGACTCCGTCTCCGTCCAACTCCGGATCACTAACCGGGCCGGTGAAGCGAGCGCATCCTACTTCGGCATCCAACCGCCCGTGCTGTCGGGCGTCACCGCCGTGTCCGGAAATGGAATCATCGCCGCCGGCACCACCGGCCGCATTTCCTATACCTTCGTACCCGCCAACGATGCGGCTCCGACCGAAGCGACCGACTACCGGGTCGGCGGCACTCTGAGTTACCGCCAGGACGACATTTTGATCACCGTGCCGCTCGCCGCCTCCTCCATAACGGTCCTCCCGTCGCCTCGGCTGACGGTTCGCTATTTCCATGAGCGTGACGTTTTTGCCGATGATCCTTACACCGAGGCCATCGAACCCAGCGTGCCCTTCAGTCTCGGAGTCCTGGTGCAAAACACCGGCGCCGGTTCCGCCCGCAATTTCCGCATCACGTCCGCTCAACCCAAGATCATCGAAAACGAGAAAGGTCTGTTGATTGATTTCAAAATCATCGCCACCGAAGTGGCCGGTCGAAATATCGCGCCCTCGCTCACGGCCGACCTCGGAAATATCTCTCCGGGTACCAATGCCATCGCCCGCTGGCTGATGACCTCCACGCTCCAGGGATTGTTTAACGACTATCAGGCGACCTTTGCCCATATCGACGGTCTCGGGAATCCAAAGCTGTCGCTGATCGACGCGGTAGAAATTCACGAGATGATTCGGATGGTGCAGGCCGGCAGTATCTTCAGACCTCAGTAAAACCGGCAAAATCGGATAGTAAGACGCGGAAGTTCAATTCCGTGAAAGTGACGATAAACGGAGGCGCGCGGCGGCGCGGTTTTCAGACCGTTTTCCCCCCACTCAACCCGGGTGGGCTTTAGGTTTTCTGCGG
>CAMAUY010000253.1 GCA_945861565.1 Akkermansia muciniphila | reverse complement strand
GAACCGTGCTTCAGGCTTTCAAAGCCTTTGTGGACGATTGAAACGGAGTCCGAATTCGGTGCGGCCATCGCCGGCAGGGGGGCCAATCCCAAGGCGAGAAGCGCGAGGCCACCGCCAAGCAAACGATTTGAGGTGCGACAGTTCATAGTGATTGCGGGGGTTGATACGGGCTAATGGGGAGCGGACTGTGGAGGGATGATCCCTCTTCTTAAGACGGTCAGGATCTCCACTCCCGCCATCTGCGGCAAGTCTTGTATCCCGCGCCGCGCGTTTTCGGCGTAAATATTACGGAAATTACAGAGGACAATTCCGCAGCTCATTTACCCGCATCAGAGCGTCTCTCCCTGCGCATACACGGAACAAAAAAGGGCGAGGCCAAAGCCTCGCCCTCGTTTTCCGAGTTCTGCAGACTCAACGGCGCGAACAAACGATCTCCACTTCGCTCAACACCGCCGAGTTCGCCGCATCCGGGGAGGTCAGGACCGCCCGGTATTGCAGCCAGACATCTTTCGCTCCCACCCCGGCCAACTGTGAACCCGAGGCCGTATAGTAGGAAGTGGCGCCATCCGGACCCGTCCAGCCTGCCTTCGCCAGGCCGGCCTGCGTCGTCGCACTGCGTACTTGGAATTTAATTCCAGTCCCGAGTTCAGTCGCGGCCTTCCACTTGAGGGAGGTGAATCCCATGTCCTTCGCCGCTTCGATGGGCGCCGAAACGTAATCCCATTCGTACTTTCGCGTGTAAATATTCCCCGAGTCGACCCCGGTGTCGTAATGCACGCCGATCGTGGGAATATTGGTCCGATTTGAGACGGAATAACCCTTTTCCCCACCCCAATAGATGTTCGTACCGCTGCTGTGGCTGAAATTCTTCTGGTGGTTCGTGACCAACAGTTCCGGCCAACCATCCCGGTTCAAGTCCAGGGCATCAATTGCCAGCGACGAGGCGGCATCGAGGAACTGGCGGTGCTGGATCTTGAAGCCCGTGCGAGTTCCGTCGCCGAAGTAAATGATCGCCGGCAGTTCCCGGGTCGTGTCCGAAATGTAATTCGAGATCGCGATGTCGAGATGCCCATCACGGTTGAAATCCGCGACAGTCGTGTCCTGGGACTGATACGCCGGGATCGCGGTTTTCGTCTTCAATCCCTCCGGGCCGCCCCAGAAAATCAGGCTTTCACTGTTGCGGGTTTTCCCGATCACACCTGAGCCGCCCACGACCACCTGGCCTTCCTTCATCCGACCCATGCCGCTGGTGCTGAAAATAACATCCAGCCAGCCGTCGTTATCCAGGTCCGCCACGGCGGCGTGTGCCGCCCCATTCGTTTCGTATTTCGTGACGTTGCCGGCTTCGTACCCTTTCGGACTTCCCCAATAAATCAGGGCGACTCCGGTGTCCATGAGCGGACAAATCAAGTCGGGATGGCCATCCTTGTTGAGGTCAGCGATCGTGAGCGTCGGAGCTCCCGCGTAATTGGCGGCCCCATCCAGCGGAAGCGTGGTGATGCGGTTGCCGGTGAAACGCTGGCCATTCCCATAGACCACGAAGACCGCCGATCCCTGGTCTTTTTCGTCTACCATCTTCCGGCCGGAAAACACGAGATCGAGGTAACCATCGTGATCGAGATCGGCCACGGCCATTCCGTGGATTCTTTTCCCGCCGATTGCCTTGGTCGGAACCTCGGTCCGGTTCTTCGAATCGTAACCGGAAGCGCTGCCCCACCAAATGACAGGAGTTTGGCTGTCCGGAGCCATCACCAGGTCGGGGAAGCCGTCGTCATCGAGGTCGGCCACGGTTTGCATTCCTCCGAGCGCCGTTTCGAGGATGGTGACGGATCCGCTGGAGTAGTAATGCTCCTTGTTGCCCCAGTAAATGACCGCGGGCAGTTTCTCGCCTCCAGAAAGGTGATTCATCAGGAAAACGTCCAGATTGCCGTCGCCATTGAGATCGGCCAACCCGGCACCCACGACACCAAACGCCTCCAGTTCTTTCCGGCGATAAGGAGCGAAGCCGTCCGCACTGCCCCAGAAAATCTGCGTAGGCACGTTTTTGCCATCGGAACTGAAATTACCAAACAGGAGATCGAGAGATCCGTCCTTGTTGAGATCGCCGGCCTTGACGGTTTTGGCTCCGAGCGTGGGCAGTGGCGTGTTGCGGTCCGCCTTGTAGCCTTGTTTGTCGCCCCAGTAGATCACGGACGCGGGCGGATTCTTGCGGCGCCCTTCGGCTCCGGTGTTGGCCAGAACAAGGTCGACATAACCGTCGCGATTCAAATCCATCGCCTCCATGCCTCCGCAGTTGTCCGCCGGCAACTCCGCTGTGCGGTCGGCGCTCAGTCCCGTTTTGGTCCCGCTGAAGATAATCGCCTTGCGATTCCCGGCCACGATGAGGTCCGTCAGGCCATCGCCATTCAGGTCGCTCGCGAGCAAGGTCGTCATCTCGATCGCCTTTTCCCCCTCTGCCGGCTTCGTATCGGCGATCGACACTCTCTGCCGGGACGCTTCGGAAAATTTCCCCGTGCCGTCTCCCCAATAGAGATAAACACTCGGCTCCTTGACCGAACTGTTCACCAGCGCGACATCGAGGTGTTTGTCCCCGTTGAAATCGCCGATCGCCGCGTCTTCCGCCGAGACGGTCGGAAGTGAGGTGCGCCGCGAGCTGTCGAATCCATTGGCATCGTTCCAATAGATGTAGGATTCCAAGTGGTGGGTCATCGGTCCGAATCGCACGTCCCAGCCTTTTTCAAAACCCAGGTTGGAGAGCACGATGTCGGGCAGGCCGTCTTCGTTAAGGTCGCCGACCGCGACCCCCGTCACGGTGTACCCCGGCAGAATGGTGCGGTCACTCTCCCGATATCCCTGGGCGCTGCCCCAATAAATGTAGGCCGGCATGTCCTGCCGGTAGTTGTGCATCGTGTTGCCGAACACGAGGTCGGGGTAGCCGTCCTTGTTCAAGTCGGCGATCACGCAACGGCCGCCACCGAGGCTCGGGAGCCAGGTGATGCTTTTCTGCGCGTTTTCCGCGTGCTTGAGCAGCGTGTAGGGTGGTCGATAGGCGGACATTTCCGGCAGGAGCGAGTCCGGACCGTTCGCCCCGCCCCAATAGATCATCGAATCGGGGGCAAAATCGAGATTGTGGTCCTGCACGAACAGCAGATCGATTTCACCATCATGGTTCAGGTCCGAGCGATGCACGGTCTGGAGATTTCCCTTCGCCGAAAGATACGTGTTCGCGCCCGCATCCCCGAACATGCCCCGCTTGAAGCCCTCGAAGCCTTTTTGGATGATCGAGGTGGTCGCAGAATTCTGGGCACACAGAGCGGGCAACGCACCCGTTCCGGTCACAAACAGTGCAAGGCAACAGCTGAGCAAACGGGGTTTACGTGGGGAGTTCATGCCAGCATGCGGGGGTTGGTGGATCCACCGGTCGGTGGACTTCGGCTGGAATGGTCATGGCCGAAGGAGGATCCCACTCTCAACACAGCCGTCGTCGGCCGCAAGCCTCCGTTGCATTTACCCACAAAAAAGGGCGGCGCCGGAGCCCCGCCCTGAATTCGATTAAAAAAACAGCTGGATTAGCGGTGGGAACAGATGATTTCCACCTCGCTCAATACCGCCGAGTTCGCCCCATCCGGAGAGGTCAGCACCGCGCGGTACTGCAGCCAGCGCTGTTGCGCGGTCGCCTCCGCCAGGGC
>CAMAUY010000252.1 GCA_945861565.1 Akkermansia muciniphila | reverse complement strand
GCAACGGCGAGTCGACATCGAGAACCTCGGTGGGCGATTCTACCATTGCGAAACGCGGCAGCCCAATGCTAACGATTCCACCGGCCTACTGCGACGCAGCTGGCGGTATTTTAAAAACTAGTTTAAGTTGCCGTACGGACACCGTTGTTGTCATAGGAGTATCGATGGAAGGAGCCCCTACTTGAGCCAGTTGATTTTGATTTCCTTCTCCAGCGCCTTGAACTCCGGGTCGCCGGTGACGAGTTCGGCTTTCTTCTCCTTCGCCAGCGCGGCGGCGAAAGCGTCGGCCAGGCTGATTTTAAAACGGGATTTGAAGTCGGCGGCGAGGTCGGCCATTGCCCGCGTGGCCGGGTGAAATTCCATCGGGAGACTTTTCAGAACGTCCGCGGCCTGTTCCCACGCTTCGGCACCGTCTTTTTTGACCAGCATGTATTTCACTTCGGCGTAGTTTACTTCGGTCATGTGCAGCGGGCGGTCCGCGCTGGCGGCCTTGTGGAGCCGTTCTCTCACGGGAACGCCGACGTCTTCGCCGCGAAAGAAGGCGAGCAGGGCGTGGGCATCAAGAACGGCGGCGGCCATTTATTTATCCTCCAGTTCCCGCTCCTCGCGCTTGTGCTCGGCCCATTCTTCATGGAAGGACTTGCCGCCCGGCTTGCGCTTCACCAGTCCGAAGCCGCGATCAATGGCCCAGCGCGTGACCGGCTTGAGCAGGATGCCTTCGGGGGTGGCTTGCACGACGGCCTTGGTGCCGTCCTCAATTTGAAATTGCCGCCGCAGCCAGGCGGGGATGACGACCTGGCCCTTGGTGGTGAACCAAACGGAATCTGTCTTGGTTGCAGTGCTCATGGACTGAACTCTGACATTTGTTAAAAGTCCGTCAACAGACAAAGTTTATGACAATTAACAATGTATCTGACAGTTGAGCCTCAGTACAGAGGGGCCTATTGACCTGTCCCTTTATCTCGTCCCTTTATCTCCCAAGCGAATGCTTATCATTAAAACCGGCTTGACTTGGGAGCATGGTATACGGTATACAGCAACTCACATGATCCCTTCAAGCAAAAAGGCAGAGAATGCCGTGTTCGCGCCTCTCACCGGCAAAGCACCACTCGAACAGGTCGTTCGCCGGGCGCTGACGGATGAGGTACTGACCACGTTGCGGAAGGCGATTGTCGCAGGAGCCTTCGCCCCCGGCGACCATGTCCCGGAAACGCGAATAGCGGAGCAGCTCGGCGTCAGCCGCGTCCCGGTGCGCGAAGCGATGATGACGCTGGAGCGCGAGGGGTTGCTGGAGTTCGACGAGCGCGGCGCGGCGCGCGTGCGGAATTTCACCGCGGCAGATTTCGAGGAGATTTTCACCATGCGTCTGGCGCTGGAGCCGATGGCCGCCCGGCTCGCGTGTCGCCGGTTGCAATCGGCCGACGTCGCCGCGCTGACCGAGAACATCCGGCGGATGCGCAAGACCTCAAGCCTCCTGGAGGTGACGCTGCTGGACGTGGACTTTCACGATCTGATCATGCAGTCGGCGCGGCACAGCCTGCTCTCCGTGTGCTGGGGGAATCTGGGGTCATTGCTCCGGGTATGGCAGGCGCGCCTGCACCGGCGCGAGGAAGGCCCGAAGGAAACCAAGCAACTGACGGTGCAAGGCCATGTCCAGATCGTCAAAATTCTCCAGTCGGGCGACGGGGATGCGGCGGCGGAAGCGATGCGCCAGCATCTGGTGAGCTGGCGCGAGCGCATGCCGAAAGATACCTGGGAGGGCAACGTCGCATGAAGCATACAGTTCCAATGCGTAAGATCCTCCCTGCCGTGATCGTTTGCGCCGGCGTTTTCACTCTCCTCGCCACCGCCCGCGCAGCGACCTTCTCGTTGGCCAGCGATTTCTCATCCACGGACAACCGTGCCACCAGTACCTGGTCATACCGAATGGACGACTTCGCCAATGACCCTCCCACGTTTCCTCTCCTGACTTCGATCAACCGCGACGCCAACGCGCTGTGGGGCTCGGATTTTCCCAGTCCACCGATGATGTGGAGCGACAGCACGGGCTACTGGGGAATTGGAAAGAACACCAGTGGCAAGGAACAATTTTCGACCAGGAATGGCACGAGATGGGTGCCGGGCGAAGTGATGTTTCACCCCAAAGGCGGAGCCTCCCCATCGGGGTTGGTCGTTGGCTGGACGGCTCCCAACAGCCTGGTAATTGACGTTCACTATGTTTTCGGCCGCGGCGCCGATCAGGGTAACGGGATTGGATACCAGATCATTAAGCGCATCGGTGGAGTCACGACGAAAGTTGTAGCCTTGGATAACATCGGCAGCGGCCTCACTAACGGCCTGACGGGAATCGTCGTCGCCCAAGGTGATCAATTGTTCTTCCGGTTCGATACTTGCGGGGACCCAGGCGGCGATATCAGCCTGGCGAATATTTCCATCAATGGAGTGCCAGGCGTGCCGGCGGGCGCGATGGCAGCCCGGCCTTCCGGCGGCACCCTTGTGGCCGGAAGCGACTTCACCTTCAGCGTCCCGGCGGTGGGCGCGCGAACATTCCAGTGGCGCAAGGACGGCATTTTCATTCCCGGCGCGACGAATGCGAGCCATCGAATCAGGCGCGTGAAAATGACCGATGCAGGCGTTTACTCCGTTGTCGTCGGCTCCGTGCCTAGCGCCAATGCCCCGCTGAGCGTCACGCCGAGGCAACCTAGGCTGGAAAGGTTTCCGTCCCCTGTGCCGAGACAGTTGTTCT
Source organism: Akkermansia muciniphila (assembly GCA_945861565.1). Classification (GTDB taxonomy): domain Bacteria; phylum Verrucomicrobiota; class Verrucomicrobiia; order Limisphaerales; family UBA9464; genus SIBK01. The sequence continues at coordinate 1,021 of CAMAUY010000252.1, read as the reverse complement.
CCGATACACTGGCGGACCAGGAGCAGGAGCTAAAGACGAACGCACAGATGCTTCGTTTTGCGGAATCACGCAGAAAACTGGCCGACGACGGCTATCGCCCGGCCTACCACTTTGTCAGTCCGGAAAGCCAGTTGAACGATCCAAACGGGCTGTGCTTCTGGAAGGGCCGTTGGCACATGTTTTACCAAGGTTATCCGCCCGATGAATTCCCCAACCCCAAAGACATCCCTCAACGTCGGCAGCATTGGGGCCATGCGGTCAGCGATGACTTGGTCCATTGGCGGGATCTGCCTTACGCCATCTATCCGGGCACCGAGAAGATGTGTTTTTCCGGCGGCACGGTGGTGGAGGAGAATCGGGTCGTTGCGTTCTACCCCGGCATCAACGCGGGACAAATGGTCGCGGTTTCCAAGGATCCACTCCTCCTGAACTGGGAAAAACTCGAGGCAAATCCCGTGAGGAGCCCAGTCGGGGATTCGTGCATATGGAAGGAAGAGGACACCTATTTCGGACTGGTGGGCGCCAATGGCCTGGTTTCTTCAAAGAACCTGGTCGACTGGACGGCTCAAGGTGGGTTTCTGGAAGAGAATCCCTTTCCGCTCGGTGACGCCGGGGCCTGCCCTAACTTTGTCCCGATCGGCAACAAGCACTTGCTCCTTTCCTTCAGCCATACGACGGGCGGTCAGTACCTTCTTGGTGACTACAACCAGCAACGCCATCGATTCAAGCCATACGCCATGGGTCGCTTTAATCATGGAACCGTTTCCCCCGGAGGCGTTCACGCGCCCTCCTCCGCCGCGGACGGCAAGGGTGGAGTGATCAATATTCTGAACATCAACGACGGACGGCACAGTGACGACTGGGACCAGATCATGTCTCTTCCGCAGCACCTGACCTTGCGGCCGGATTCACAGCTCCGGATCGAACCAGTGGACGCTGTCGCCTCGCTGCGAGCCGAGCATCAGCACATCGGCGAGACCGTCCTGCCTGCGAACAAGGAGATCGTGCTGGACTCCATCCA
>CAMAUY010000251.1 GCA_945861565.1 Akkermansia muciniphila | reverse complement strand
GAAGGGCGCCACACCCTGGCGATTGGAATGATCGATGCGGTTCTTCGCCAGGCCGGCGTTGCACGCGGGGAATTGGATGCCATTGCCGTCGGGCTCGGCCCGGGAAGTTATACCGGTGTGCGCCTGGCTATTTCAGTGGCCCAAGGGTGGCAGTTGACAACCGGAATCCGAGTGGCAGCGGTAGGTAGTATGGCTGCCCTGGCCGCCAGTCTCGGAGTGAAGGAACGTGTGTTGCTCGCGGTGGACGCCCAACGGAGTGAATACGCGGTTGCTGCCGCCGAGGCCGGGGCCCTGGTCGAACCCATTCGACTCGAACGGCTGCTCGAGTTGCGCGGCCGCCTCGATAGCGGCCAACGAGTCTACGGCCCGGGTATCCAGGCTAAGGTCGGGGGAATGGACGCCTTTCCTCAGGCTGCCGTGGTCGCGCAGCTTGCCGTCGAAACGGATGCGTGGGTTGCCGCTGAATTGCTGGCCCCCGTCTACCTTCGTGAGGTCGCATTCGTTAAGGCACCCCCGGCACGAATTTTCCCCGTGGTGCGTCACGATGGCGATGGTCCACGCGGTCCGGTTGCTCAATTTCCTGAATCTGCTAGCCTGGAATAGCCGTGATATGTCTTATCGTTCACGGATGTTCAAATGATTCATCCTCTGCGTGTGAACGTCATCGTTCAGGTCGGAAGCCATTACTTGCTGCGGCGATGCCTGGCACTGTCGTTATGTGGATTTATATTGGCTTATGCAACCTCCCCGGCGACTGGGGGAAATCCGTTCAATCGCACGTGCGACGCTGAGCGCCCCCGCCGAGTGTCTTCCCTTCTGTAGTGGGATGGAAGCGTGGTGGCGTGGTGAAGGAAACACGAAGGAGGAAGTGTTCGGAATTTCTGGAGAACTCGTCAGCGGTGCCGCGTACGCCCCGGGTCTCGTCGGGCAGGCCTTCTCCTTTGGCGGCGGTCGGGATGCGGTGCTGATGCCTTCCACGACGCTCGCCAGCCCGTTCGGTCAACTGACGGCAGAGCTCTGGGTCTACCCGCTCAGTCACGGCTCAGGCGAATTACCCAGTCTTGGCCGGACACTCCTGTCGAAACTGGACTCCCACGGGTTTGCGTTGCGTGTGTTAAATGGTAGCTTGCAGGTGCAGTTGCGGCTGACGGAGCGGTCCGCCAACGTAGTGTTTGGCTCGTCCGTGTTGCCGCTCAATGAATGGTCACACGTCGCGATGGTTTATGACGGCGTTGACCTTCGGGTATTCCTAAACGGCAAATTCTCGGGTGGCACTTCCGTCTCAGGCCTCATCACGACAACCTTCAATCGAGATACTCCATTCATGATCGGTAATGAACCGCGCGTTCCGGTGGGAGATGATCCCGTCGAGCCGGGTGGCTACGGTTGGCACGGCCTCATCGATGAGTTGGCCGTTTTTAGCCGAGCTCTTGCGGTGGAGGAGATCAAGGCACTGTACCAGGCGCGCGGGGCCGGAAAATGTCCAGTGATGGGGCTCGACGTCATTCAGCAACCCGGAGATCAGAAGGTGTTGGCCGGCGAAGAGGCGGTGTTCAACGTCACGGTCGACGGCGATCCGGGTTATCAATGGTTCCACAATGGCGTTGCCCTCCCGGGCGCGACCAATCGTTCCCTCAGGATTTCGCCTGTTCGCAAGGAGGACGGTGGAGATTATTACGTCCGCCTGACTCGTTGCTTCGCGTCCTTGCAAAGCCACACGGCGCATCTCGTCGTCCAGCGCCTCCGAACCGTCGCACTCGTCAGTCCGGTCAATGGCGGAATCTATCCTTCCCCCACCAGCCTCGCCGTTGGAGCCGTGGTCAGCGACCAGGACGAGACGATCACCAAGGTTGAATTTTATCAAGGCGCCTCGCAAATCGGCGTCGATACCACCGCACCGTACGGCATCACGTGGAGCAATTTTACAACCGCCGATTACATCCTGACGGCGCGGATGTTTGATAATACCGGGCTAACCGCGACATCCCCGCCGGTTCACATCACTCTGACCGAATCGGATTGCCTTTCCAACGAGCCAGCCAAACCCGTTGATCTGAGAAAATGGACGGTCGAACAATTCGATTTCGTCGACCAAGGCGATGCCGTTTGGTCGATCAGTCCCGACAACTCGGTCGCGACGCAGATTTTCAATGCCGACGCTTCCGTTTTTTTGAGCGATTTCGAGATCACCGATAGCAGGGTGCGCGGAACGCTGCGGGTGGACGATCCGATCGACGACGATTTCATCGGGTTTGTTTTTGGATACCGTGACCCTCAACATTTCTACCTGTTCGATTGGAAAAGCGGAAGTCCGTTCGATCCATTCTTTGGACTCGCCCCCGCGGGGATGAGCGTCAAGGTCATCGATTCCGCCAGCCCTCTCGGCAAGACCGACATTACAATGGGCAGTCCAGATCCCAGCCGTGTCCGCATCATCTATCACAATCCCATCCCGTGGCAGGAATACACCGACTACCAGTTTTCGCTCGATTTTCTGCCGGGACATTTTCTGCTGAAAATAAAATCCGGTCCAACCTTGCTGGCCATCATATCGCTTTATGATGATACGTATACTTCCGGTCGGTTCGGATTTTACAATGTCTCCCAGAGCATGGTTGTCTACCGCGGATTTAGTGAGAAACCATTCTATACTCCCCCATCGGTAACCCTCACCCGCCCGGTGGCTGAAAGTGCCTTTGTTACACCGACGGATGTTATCCTGGCGGCAGATGCCTCAGCGTGTGGCGTGCCAGTGACTCGCGTGGAGTTTTTTCAAGGCGGCTTAAAAATAGGTGAATCCACCGAGGCGCCTTATCAGTTTACCATTACCAACGTCCCGGTGGGATCCTATTCCCTGACCGCGCGGGTCGTCGACGGCCGTGGGATCGCGGGAGTTTCGGTCCCGATCGCTTTCTCGGTCGCCAATCCAAATTCACCGCCAATCCTTACCGGCCTTACCGATCAGTCCATGAATGAGGATTCCCCGTCTAGGGAAGTCGACTTTTTTGTGCAGGACTTCGAGACTCCGGCCACCAATCTGATAGTCAGTGTCGCCTCATCCGATGTTTCCCTCCTGCCGCTGAGCAATACGGTCCTGAGTGGATTCGAAACAAATCGGGCGCTCCAACTAACTCCGGCGAAGGACCAGTTTGGCTCGGCGACCGTCAGTGTGCGAGTCACCGATTTGGGTGGATTGTCTGTCACCAACCAGTTCACGGTCACCGTCCTGCCCGTCAATGATCCACCGACGCTGGACGCGCTGCCAGATCTCGCCCTTGGGGAAGATGCACCGAATCAGACTGTCCCACTGACCCACATTACGTCCGGAGCGCCCAACGAACTTCAGACACTGACGCTCACCGCGACGTCGGACAATCCGGCGCTGATCCCCGATCCGACGGTTTTGTACACGACGCCCGACGCGACCGGATCGTTGTCGTTGCAGCCCCGCGCGGATGCCAACGGCAGCGCCATAATCCGAGTGGTGGTCAGCGACGGGCAACTCTCGGTCACCAACCAGTTCATGGTCACGGTCGTCCCCGTCAATGATTCGCCGACGCTGGACGCGTTGCCAGACCTCGCCCTTGCGGAAGAGGCGCCGAAACAGACTGTCCCACTGACCCACATTACGTCCGGAGCGACCAACGAACTTCAGACGCTGACGGTCGCCGCGACATCGGACAACCCGGCGCTGATCCCCGATCCGACGGTTTCGTACACGACGCCCGACGCGACCGGATCGTTGTCGTTGCAGCCCCTCGCGGATGCCAACGGCAGCGCCGTAATTCGAGTGGTGGTCAGCGACGGGCAACTCTCGGTCACCAACCAGTTCATG
>CAMAUY010000250.1 GCA_945861565.1 Akkermansia muciniphila | reverse complement strand
ATCAACATTCGGGAATACCTCAATGACGTGCTGCCGCGCCTGGGATCCTGGCCAGCCGCACGGGTTGGCGAACTTACGCCGCTGGCTTGGAAAGCCGCCCGCGCCGGTGCTCGGAATGCGTAGTCGCATCCACTGATCCTACCCCGATCAGTCTATCGACCATAGATGGGGTTCACCGGACGGATACACATGAGCGCCAGGTTTTGATTCGTGGTATTCGTGGTATTCGTGGGCACACCCGCATTTTCTTTTGCCCGCGAATCACACCAATCACACGAATGCCTGAGCCGATTGACGCTGGTGTTCTTCGAGGTCCGGAGGCTGAACCAGGCTGCTCCAGTGAGCTCGCCGGTTGCGTCGTGGTTCCATGCTGGATGCCCTCGGCGGCGCATCACTGAGCTGCAGCGTTAGACGTTTCCTCGCGTTTCCTGTGAACCGACACGGCATCACTCCAGCGACTGACTGCCCGCTGTATTCAGCGTCAGTTGCCGACTTTGCCGAGCTTGAGCGTGTCTTATCACCTTCGTCGCACTCTGTCCTACTCATCGCAGCCGACGCACGCGGAGTTCACACCGATATTATCGCTGGGGTTGCGGAGCGGTTGCTTGCCTCGGGCTTCATTTAAAAAAGTGACAAAAAGTAACAGGTTCGATGCTCCATCAACTCAATTGAACCTATTGAACCTGTCACTTTTTCTCCTTGGCAAAAGAGGAGGCGCCAGCGTTTTGGAGTGCGGCGGGAGCCACGCCGCTTTGGATTGGGTCGGAGGACGCCCCTCCTGCGGGCTTAGCGTAGACGATTCGAAGGCCGTGAATCCAAAGCGCCGTCGCCGCTGCGCTTTGCCGGCGCACTCCAAAACTCGCCGGCGTTTCCGAAATGGAAAACCGCTAATCTGCGCTAATCAGGATGGAGGTGTCTGCCGAGTCCCTTCAACATCAACAGCGCTCAACCGAAGAGATTGTCAAAATCGTTGTGTGATCCGATCCACACCCAGACGATGGTGTCACCTCGCCGCTCACCGACCGCGCGGTATTGTTCGTTGACCCGTACCGACCAAACATTCTCGTAGCCGCCCAGCTTCTTGAAACGCAGCGAGGGATGTCCGGAATTGAGGAGAAATAGCTGATGAGCGCGGCGCGCGGCTCGGCATGTGCTCTCGTCCAAGCCGGCATACATCCGCCAGAAACTTGGCCGGGTGAGCGATGTCACAGCCGCTCGGGATTCAGGGTCTCCTCGCTCTCCGCCGCTGACTCGCGCAGGAACGCATCGAGCTTGGGACGGGGCTTGGGATAGGCGATCAAGCGTTCCCATTTTGCATCGTCCTGCTGCGCGAGCAGGAACCGGGCAAAATCCACAACCTCGGCCTGCTTTTCCGGTGGCAAAGCGTCGCAAACCTGCACCAAGTCTTCAGTGGCGTTGCTCATGGCCGGATGGATAGCCGACTCCGGCCGATTGCACAATATCTCACCTACGGCCCTGATCCGCGGATAGGAATCTGAGAATGAGAGAAAAAGCTCTCTACTGTGCTTTTTTCGCTTGCATATGTTATATATGCTGTATCGAACACGAATGCGCCGCGCGCATACCACTCCAGTCCGAGATCGCCTTCGGCGCCTCCGCAAAGGAATCAGTTCTTGGTTTTGTTCACTTTGGCTGCCCTAAAAGCATTTGCGCCAGGCCGACGAGTTGCCAATACCAAGAACTCACCCCTTTTTCGCTCAGTTCTTGGACTACTTACCGCACGATCACCGGTGAAAATCCTGGCCTGGTTTGAGTGGATGTGCCGCACCCAGTTCCCCATGATCCCGCCACGCCACCCGGCGGATCATGAACGAAGTGACGCGCATACTGCACGCCATCCAGGAGGGCCAGACACAAGCCGCCGCGGAGTTGTTGCCGCTGGTCTATGAGGAACTGCGGCGCTTGGCGGCAGCGAAGATGGCGCGGGAAAACGCGGGCCTAACCCTCCAACCCACCGCCCTGGTCCACGAAGCCTGGCTGCGCTTGGGCGGCGACGAGCAACCGACGTGGGAAAACCGCGCGCATTTCTTCGGGGCCGCGGCGGAATCCATGCGCCGCATTCTGGTGGAGCGCGCCCGACGACGGCTTCGCCAGCGGCACGGAGGCGGGCAAGAGCGGGTCGACCTCGACGAGTTGGAGATCGCCGCGCCGACCAACGACGCCGAGGACCTTCTCGCCATGCACGAGGCGTTGGATCGCTTCGCGGCTGTGGAGCCGGAGAAGGCGGAGTTCGTCAAACTGCGCTACTTCGTGGGCCTGTCTCTGGAAGAAACGGCCAGCACCTTGGGTGTTTCCCTAACCACGGCCAAGCGCTGGTGGCAGTACGCCCGCGCCTGGCTGAAGGTCGAAATGCGCCGGAACTGAGCCTCCGAAACTGTTTTCAAACTTCCCCGTCGGAGCAGGCAACGCCTCACATTCTCACGACATAAACCCATCCCGCGAAGAATCCCTCTTTGCCTTGGCGTTGGAAAAGCCGGCGGAGAAACGCGCCGCCTTTGTGCACGCCGAATGCGAAGGCGACCCGGACCTGCGCCAACGCCTCGAAGCCCTGCTCGCCGCGCATGATGAGCCGGAGTCGCTCGCCGGGCCTAACCAGTGGCTGCGATTCGACGACGCACCCGTACCGGCGGAGCAAGTCGGTTCCCAGGTGGGGTGCTACAAGTTGCTGGAGAAACTCGGCGTCGGCGGGTTCGGCGAGGTTTGGGCGGCGGAGCAGAAGGAGCCGGTGCGCAGGCGGGTGGCGCTGAAGATCATCAAACTGGGCATGGACACCCGGCAAGTGGTGGCCCGCTTCGAGGCGGAGTGGCAGGCCCTGGCCAAGATGGATCACCCGAACATCGCCCGCATCCTGGACGCCGGGGCTACCGACACGGGCCGGCCTTACTTCGTGATGGATCTGGTGGAAGGCATCTCCATCACGGAGTATTGCGAGCACGAGAAGCTCGACCTCGCGAGCCGGCTAGACCTGTTCATCAAGGTCTGCCATGCCATCCAGCACGCGCACCAGAAGGGGATCATTCACCGCGACATCAAGCCGTCGAACATCCTCGTCACTTTGCACGATCCCGCGGCTGCGGGAGTGCCGAAGGTGATCGACTTCGGCATTGCCAAGGCGACGGAGGGCCGGCTGACGGACGCGACGGCTTATACGCAATTGAACCAGTTCATCGGCACACCGGCCTATATGAGTCCGGAGCAGGCGGAGATGAGTCCCGCGCCTGCGGGAGACATCGATACGCGCAGCGACATCTACAGCTTGGGCGTGTTGCTCTACGAACTGCTGGCTGGCAGCACGCCGTTCGACTCGAAAGAACTGATGTCGCAAGGCATCGACGCGATGCGGAAGACGATCCGCGAGAAGGAACCGGTGCGTCCGAGCACGCGGCTGACGCAGGAATGGCAGCGCTCCGGTCCTGGGAGCGCACGCGTCCCGCGTGCCGAATCCGGCGTCGCGCCGGATTCCCGTCCATCCATCTCGTCATCACGCAAAGGAAGTCAGTTGAACGAGGGTTTCGGCGGGACGCCTCAACCGGCCCACGAGACGCGGGCGCTCCCAGCGCATCTGCGGACGCTGGTCCACCAGCTCCAAGGCGATCTCGACTGGATCGTGATGAAGTGCCTGGAGAAGGACCGTCAGCGCCGCTACGACACGGCCAACGGTCTCGCCGCCGACTTGAAGCGGCATCTCGACAACGAACCGGTCCTCGCCCGGCCACCGAGCGCGGCCTACAAGTTTCAGGCTCTTCGTGTACTTGAGTGGGTAGTTTTCGAGCAGCGAAGTAAGTTTCAGCCTGTATTGACGGTCGGTTTCTGACTTTTAGAGAGCTCACAAACCTGTTTCGATACCGGGATGGCAAGATTCAAGCGCAGGCGACTTCGAGAT
>CAMAUY010000249.1 GCA_945861565.1 Akkermansia muciniphila | reverse complement strand
CATCGACCGCACGCCGTTTTTTTCGACGACGACTCAACTTAACGATGATGGCCTTTGGATCGCCGAACACTCCCTGCACCGCGGCCAGAGGAACGAACCCAGGAAATCGATACGCATCTCGAAGTCGCCTGCGCTTGAATCTTGCCATCCCGGTATCGAAACAGGTTTGTGAGCTCTCTAAAAGTCAGAAACCGACCGTCAATACAGGCTGAAACTTACTTCGCTGCTCGAAAACTACCCACTCAAGTACACGAATATTTGTTGACCCTCCCCCCACGGAGGAAATGGGTGACCATTCCACCTTACCTTCGTAAAATTCAACGATTTGCAGGGTGATCAGAAGATTGCTCGCAGGCCGTAGGCTCGGTTAAGTCTCGTCGATGAATTGGATACGAATGCTGGCGACCATCTCCGGTTCGGTTGATCAGGAACTCCTCCTGCGCAACGAGTATCTGGTGACGGAGAACCGGATTCTCAAGAACCAGATCAAAGCGCGGTTACAGCTCACGGACCCGGAGCGAATCAGCTTGGCCGAGATCGGCCAGCGTCTTGGCATGAAAGCCCTGGAGGAAGTGGCGCAGATTGTTCGTCCTGAAACCATTCTTGGCTGGCACCGCAGGCTTGTCGCCAAGAAGTTCAACGGGTCCAGAAACCGCTCACCCGCCGGTCGTCCCAATACGGATAACTCCATCGAGGAACTGATCCTCAAGATGGCTCGTGAGAACCGAAGTTGGGGCTATCTCCGGATTGTGGGTGCGCTCAGCAACTTGGGTTACGAGGTCAGTCATCAGACCGTTGGCAATGTTCTCCAACGCCACGGCCTTCTTCCAGCTCCGGATCGGGAGCGGAAGACTTCGTGGCGAGAATTCATTCGTACCCACACCGAGGTCTTGGCTGCCGTGGATTTCTTCACCGCCGAAGTTTGGACCTCCGCCGGGCTCATCACCTACTACGTGCTGGTATTCATCAAAGCGGTGGCATTGCCGCCGCGGAGTCCAAATCTGAACGCCCATTGCGAACGCTGGATTCGATCGGTAAAGACCGAGCTCCTGTCGAAAATGATTCTTTTCGGAGAAAGTTCTCTGCGCCACTGCCTTGAGAATTACGTGAATCACTTCCACGCGGAACGAAATCACCAAGGCAAGGGCAACGTGATCCTGTTTCCAGCGCCCGAGGATCGGATCGGTGAAATCGCAGGGGACATCCAGACTCGCGAACGCCTCGGCGGCCTCTTGAAATTTTATTACCGAGATGCCGCATGAGTTTTTTGACCATACGGGTTCCAAATCGGTTCTCAGCCTCATCAAGCTCAGAGGAAAAGCGGTGGAGGGCCGGCGCACGGCGGGGCGGAATGGACGGCAAAATGGTGATTCACCCAGGAAGCAGGGAAATCCAGGAGGAACTTTGCCGGGAATTTGCGGAAATTCCGTTGTTGGCAGCGCGCGATACCTATGGGAATTTCTCCGGCATGATTGTCACTGGGACATATTTCGACGGAAGCATCGTGCTCGACCAACCCCTCGCAGTGGCGAATGGAGAGCATCTGTCACTGGTCGTGGACGAGGATGATCGCTGTGCCGACGGCAACCAGTGGCCGGAAACCAAGGCGGAAGTAGAAACATGGTGCCAACGGATTGAGGAATTGCCGGCGCTGTTCGACGATGAAGTGGAGAGGCGGGCTTTCGAAACCCGGATACAAGACATGCGCCGGGAACAAGTGCCGTCGCTTTCCGGGCGCGGTGATCGAGTGGCGGCGTTGTTTCGCGAATGAAGCGATACTTGCTGGACTCGGGAATCGCGAGCGATTTCGTCAATGCGCGCGGTCCAGTCAGAAGCCATGTGATGGAGGCGGCTCGCGCGGGGAATCGAATCGGAATCGCTACTCCGGTGCTCGCCGAACTAGTGGGCGGGGTGATGGCCAGCCACGATCCGCCGAAACACTTGCAGCGGCTCCGACAAGAAATCGCCGGTCTGCGCCTTTGGACCTTCGATGCGAAAGCGGCTTACGAATACGGGAGACTTTATGCGGAACTGCGCTCGATCGGGCGACTGATGCAGGTTCCCGACATTCAAGTAGCCGCGATCGCGCTGGCCCTGAGCAATGCAGTGGTGGTGACGAAGGACAGCGACCTGCGAGCGGTGCCGGGATTGGACGTGGAGGATTGGTCGGTGTGAGTTGCGGCTCACGGGTGCGAGTGTGTCGCCTCGGTCCGAAAGCGGTAGAGGGCTACCGTAGTCCAAGACGCTTCGCGATTGCCGGAGCCGTTGGGAAGTCCGCCAGGTTTTTGGAGTGCGCCAGTCCTCTGGCGCTTTTGAAATCGGGGCGGCTCGTGTTTATGGCTGCATGGTCTCCTTTTTCGACTTCGCCCACCGCTCCATTGGGTCATGGGGCCGACAGATAAGACACGCGAGTAGTGACATTTATCGGCGGTAAATTCGAAAGCATTCACTGACACCCGTTGCGACCTTCAACGCTCTCATTCCGCGAGCGATTTAGGGCTTCGGATGGTTGGGCAACCAGCTCACCAGTTCTCTCGCAAAGTTCGGCGTGAAAACCGGGAAGTGGCTTCCGTTGTTAATTTCCCAACTGGCTCCGGCGGGATTCATGGCTCGCGCGTTCGATAGAAGGCAGCGGCGAGCGCGGGAGAATTGGTATCGAGGTCTTCGAAGAGGCCGGACGCAGGAGCGTTGTGTGTGTTGATGGTGCTCCAAGGGCCGGTGACGGCGGGGGCGCGTTCGATGTTGTAACTGCGGCCGGGGACACCGGTGAAACGGAGGCGGACACCGGTGGGAATAAGGTCGATGGAAACGAGCAGCGGCAAAGAGACCACCGCTAATGTGTCGTTGAACGTTGTGTTGCCTCCGAACGCAGGAGCCCAACTAGTCGTTGTTGCGGTCACCACGACGAGATTGGTCGTGTTGGCTTGGAGTGGAATGCCCATTGCGTTCCACTCGTTGGTTACGGTGCCGGTACCCTTGACGTTGTTAGCCAGGTTCTCCCACGTAACTGGCGTTACGACTGGACCAGGTGCCTCGGCGGACCCGGCGAGATTGAGGTTCGTCGCGCTCGTCATGTAGATGGTCCCCTGGGTCGGGTTGGTGATCGAAAGCCACGGCCCAAGGGTCGATCTCATTCCTCGCCGTTGCGCCAGCGACGTTGGTGACCATGACGGTGTAATCGCCTTCATCCGCCGGCTGGACGGCGTTGAACGTGAGGATCCGGTTGGTCTGGCCGGGAAGCTCACGCCCGTCCAATCGCCACTGGATCCCTAACGGCGCGGTCCCCGTGGCGGTGACCGTGAACGAAGCGAGTGTTTCCACGTACGCGGCCTTGTTTTGTAGTGACGTCGAGGGCACGATGCTCGGCGGGAGCAGCACGGTCAGGGTGGCCACGACGCTGGTGACGGCACCCTCCACGTTGGTGATGGCCACAGTGTAATTTCCCGCCTGGGGGGATTGAATATTGGTGAAGATCAACGCGGCATTCGTAGCACCAGCCACCGGCACGCCAGTTTTGCGCCATTGGTACACCAGCGGCAGCACACCCGCGGCCTCGACCGAAAGAGTCATGGTACTTCCGAGCGCATTGGCCTGGCTTTGGGGTTGGGTGGTGATGGTCGGTTGAGCCAAGCCGACCATGGGGACAGCGAGTCCGATTAAGCAGGTCAACAGGAGTGCTTTTGGTTTAATTGGCATTTCTTTTGTTACTCAGGCGACGAGCGCCTGATTTGTCGTGTCACCGGTTCAAGGCGCTTTCCGCCGCCCAATCACGCCACGAGTTTTGAAATAGTTTTTGAGGAAGGAAAAAAACGCCGTAGAGGACTCCTTGAGCATTACCCACAAGTCCACGCCGGTTTCTCAATCCCAAAGGGATTGCGTCTCCTCAGCAGAATCTGTGGGTACAATTTGAATGTACTCAGATGGAAGTTGCATGCTATCAATGAATTACAGCGCTACTGAACTCACCAACGTTTGACCACTGATCCCCTGGGGAGCTGGCCGAGCTTTCCAGCAGCAGGCAGGC
>CAMAUY010000248.1 GCA_945861565.1 Akkermansia muciniphila | reverse complement strand
CCTCATCCGAACCGGACTGCAAGCGCTGCTCCGACGAACCGTCAAAGAACCGCTGCCAGTCATTTTTGAAAACGTCGCCGACCATTTGGAGCTGGGGCTTACTTGGCTCAAACAACGCAACTTCCGGTCGTGAAACAAAAAGCCGTGCGTTTGCCCTAGAACGAGGGTGCTTGAACCCCGGCGATCCGAAAACCCCTGACGTTTTCCTTGGGCACGACACGAATGCGTTGAGGTGGAGCGTCTTCATATTTCGCTTGTTCGGTGGGTTTCGACTGGCGGTTTTCGGTTTCGGAATTGGCATCCGCCGTCGCTTGGATTTATTCGGTTACGGGGCAACGCAGGGCGAGATCGAACACACCCCGGTATGAAGCCACGCCCATGGATTGTCTGGGTGGGGATTTGCGGGGCGGTGGTTCTTGCCGAGCTGATCCTGTCGTCGTGTGCTTCGGTGCAGCGGACGGTGCTCGCTCCCCCTGAGATTGAAGGGGCGACGTACGTAGGGAACAAGGTCTGTGCGGATTGTCACGCCACGGTTACGCGCGGCTTCTCCGCCAGCGTGCATGCGCGCCTGCATTTTGAGGGCTCGCCTATGGCGGGGCAGAGCGGTTGCGAATCGTGCCACGGTCCGGCGAGCAAACACGTCCAATCCGGCGGTGGGCGTGGCCGGTTCATCGTCAATCCCCGTCAGGATCCAGCGACTTGTTTTCAGTGTCACCTCGACGTGCATGCGGAGTTCAAGTTGCCCCAGCACCATCCTGTGACGGAAGGCCGGATGAATTGCACGCAATGCCACGATCCACACGGTGTCGACATCATGAAGCCGGCGGGGGGGCTGGCAATGGCCCGACTCAACCAGGCGTGCGCGCAATGTCACCGCGACCAGTCGCGGCCGTTCGTGTTCGAGCACGAGGCGATGCGCGAAGGATGTACCATCTGCCACAACCCCCACGGATCCATCAACGCGAAGTTGCTGGTCCAACGGGATAACAACCTCTGCCTCCGCTGCCACGTGCAGGTCCAGGGGGCCGGCAACCGCATCTTCATCGGGAAAACAGATCACACCACGCGCGGCGACACCTCGCTGCGGATCGGCTCGTGCTCGACCGCCGGCTGCCATACAGCCGTCCACGGCTCGAACGTGAATCGCACGCTGCTTTATTGAAAATCACTCGCGCCGCGAGGCGTTCACGGGCCGCGCCTATCAATGAACACTGCCCTTCAGTCCCGTTCGCCCTACCGGGGTGTATGGCCGTGTTGTATTCTCTGCTTGACCCTTGGCGTGCTCCCCTCTCCGCAAGCGTTTGCAGCCGAACCCGACGAGTCGAAGCTCCCCCCGCCGGCCCAGGGCGAGGTGATCTTCGACCGCGACATCAAACCTATTTTTGAAACGAGCTGCTTTCGCTGTCACGGGCCGGAGAAACCGAAGAGCAAGTTTAGTCTTGTCCAACGCGACGCCGCACTCAAGGGCGGCGAGAACGGCGTGGACATCCTGCCGGGTCGGAGTGCTGCCAGCCCGTTGATCCATTACGTCGCGGGATTGGTCGAGGAAATGGAGATGCCGCCGTCCGGCAAAGGCGAGCCGTTGACGCGCGAACAGATCGGCTTGTTGCGCGCGTGGATCGATCAGGGGGCGCCGTGGTCCGGAGCGACGAACGGATCAACCAGCCAACTAACCTATTCACTCACACCCTTCATGCAATGGATCAGCGTGAGCGGCAATGAGCGCAAGTTTCGCGAGCATTCCTGGACGCGAGAAGGTTGGTCGGGAGGGGTCATGGATTTTCGGCTCGAGGAAAAGCGCGCCGAAGGGGAAACGTTGCGCATCGAAGGGCGGGCGATCGGCAATCAAGACGATTATCGGGTCACCTTGGCCGGCGACAAGCGGGACGTGGGTTTCGTCCATGGCGGCTATGAACAGTATCGGAAGTACTACGATGACATGGGCGGTTACTACGAGCCATTCACGCCTTCCTCATTTGCGCTCGATCGTGATTTATCGCTCAAGATGGGGCGGGCGTGGTTCGACGTTGGACTGACATTGCCAGACGTGCCGCAAATGGTCGTGGGTTACGAGTATCAGTTCAAGAACGGAGCCAAGCCTACCCTCCAGTGGGGGCAGGCTGCGTTCGGGACGGATCCGTCCGTCGTTCGCGGGATCTATCCGGCATCGAAAGAGATTGACGAACAGACGCACATTCTCAAATTCGATCTGACGCATGAGATTCACGGGGTCACGATCGAGGACAGTTTTCGCGGCGAGTTTTATGACCTCCGAACCACGCGGCTCAATGCAAACTACATCTCACCGGAACACGACAATTTTATGCGGTACCAGGAAGGGTACCAACACTTCCAGGGGGCGAACATGTTTCGGTTGGAGAAACAGGTGTTGGACTGGCTTTTCGTCTCGAGCGGCTACCTGTATTCAAAGCTAAACGCGGACGCGACGTTCGCGCAGGTCGAAATCATTGACCTGAGATCGGCCTCGCCGTCGTTTTTCCTCGAGGATCAAGCAAAGCAAATCGTGCTGAGCCGTGAGTCGAGTGTCTTCAACGCAAACGCGCTGCTCGGACCTTGGCAGGGCCTATCGTTTTCGGCGGGCGTCCAGCCGGAATGGACGCAGCAGGAGGGCTTGGGCACATTGCTGGCGTTCGGTTCGGTGCCGACGAGTCTGACGGGCAACTCGTCCAAGACCGCCGTGGAGGAAAATGTCGCGCTGCGTTACACCGCGATTCCGTTCACCGTGCTGTACGTGGAGGGACGCTTTCAGCAGCAGGACTACGGATTGTTCGAGCGGCAATTTGCCGATCAGGCCGGTGAGGACGGATCGCACAGCTACTTCGGCTTTCAGCGGGATACTGACGCCACGAGCAATCGGAAGGATCATCGCGTTGGGTTTACCGTTTCGCCGTGGCCGCGGGTTTCATTCAATGCCCACTACCGACATCGCGACCGAAGCACTGATTATGACCATGTGCAGGATTTCGGCGGTTTCGATGAGAACGGCGCTCCGGCGGCTGGAATCGGCGGTGTGGATGCGGAAGGCAACGTCATTCCAGGCCCTGCGAACGGTTATCCCGCGTTCATTCGAGCGCGCGACCTCGTGAGCGACGACGTGGAAGCGAAACTGGTGTTGCGTCCAGCCAGGTGGATGAAGACGACCCTGAAATACCAAATCGTTGCCAGTGACTTCCGGACTACGACCGATCCGGCGACCGATCCCGCGAGCGAGGTGACCGTGCCCGGTTCAGCGTCGCCGGGTGGTACGATTCTCGCGGGCAATTCCGATGGTCACATTTACAGTCTGAACGCCACGCTCACGCCATGGTCCCGGTGGTATTCGTCGACGACGTTTGCCTACAGCGATTCGCGAACGGTTAGTGGGGTCAATAATGACAGCTATGTCGTGCCGTATCGCGGTGGGACGTACAGTCTCATGACCAGCGGGACCTTGATGCTCAATCCAGCCACGGATCTGAACACCGGGTATTCTTTTTCGCACTCAGACTTTCGCCAGCGCAACGAGAGCGAAGGGTTGCCTCTCGGAATCGTCTATACGATGCATGGATTGCAGGCGGGGGTCACGCGCCGTTTCAAACATGGCATCTCCAGCAACGTGCAGTATGGCTTTTACCAGTACCAGGAACCGACGAGTGGGACGACGCAAGACTATACGGCGCACGCGGTGTTCGCTTCGATCACTCTGAAATGGCCCGGCGAGCGTTGACGCGCCCGGTCGAGTGGGTTAATAGTGGAACTCGCAGGCAAAATATGGCCTTTGTGCCTCCAACCAAAAATCTAATTTCAGACCTCAGTAAAACCGGCAAAATTGGTTGAGAAGATGTGGAAGTTCAATTCCCTGAAAAGGAGCGAAAAGCGGGGTCGGATCGAGGACCGATTGGAGGAGTTTTTGGCGGGCTCATCCGCTGAAGGTTAGCCCACCCTGGAGTGCCGCGGAGCGGGGCGCGGTTTGGGTCCGATTGAGCCTGAACTTCCGACTCGGGCGGCGTTACCCTCGGGGGCATGTTTACCGAGC
>CAMAUY010000247.1 GCA_945861565.1 Akkermansia muciniphila | reverse complement strand
CGCTACTTCGGCAGCCATTTCCCACGATCATCGCTCACGCTGTGGGTGAGATCTGAGAGACCGGGAAAATCCCGCCAAATCCTTCTCCCTTCCTTTCCTTCGTTATCTTCTGTGCAAATCAACTGCGTTTTACAGGTTCACTGCGGCCGAACTCGATAGAAACGCGTGGGCTCCTTCGACCCCTCGGGATCAGTGAAGCGCACAGAATCGCCGGTGAGAGTAATGGTTTGCAGCGGCGACCAGACCGGATTGAGCAACTCGGTGGCGGTTTCCACTACGACGACCTGGCCACTGGCCCAAGTGATGTTGAATCCGAACTGATCGGCGCGCACCCCAAAGCTGTCGTCCTGCGCCTCCGCCCGCGGCATCCACAAAGCGGTTGGGCGATCCCCAAATGTCGCCCCCCAACCCGTGGTTCCCGGCAGGTGGAATGCGACAACACTCTGAGCCCCCTCGAACAAATAACTGCCTTTTACGGGGGAGTTGCCGCGAAAATAGATTCCGCTGAGGCTGGTGCAGTCAAAGAACGCAAGGTACCCGATATCGGTGACGCTGTTACCAATCGTGACGTTCGTCAGGCCAGTGCAGCCAGAGAACGCAGGTAATCACTTTCCAGCGAGGCACCGCCTCAGACCAGAGGATAAATATCCGCCCAAAGGCTTGACTCATTTGCAACGACTTTTGGGATTCAAGGAGTCCATGCGCTCGCATTTACTGGGCGCTGCGCGGATGAGGATCGAACGATTCCACTGCCAGGAACATACAAAATCGATCCCCGAGCCGAGACCGATCCCTGTCTGGGTAAGCGTGTGTGTTTTCGGGAGAGGGGGTTCATGGCGGCTTGCCCTCCACTTTCTCCTTCGAGGCGGCGACATTCATAACGTATCGACCGTTCGTTGACCGTTACTCCAATTGCCGCACGCGATAGAAGCGCTGCGGCGCAGCTCCGATCTGGTCCGGGATGGTCAGGACAGACCCGCTGGCAGGGTAATCGCCAACCGTGAACCATTGCGGCGCATTCAAATCGGTTTTGTATTCGAGCCGGTACGTCTTGCTGCCGGTTGTCCGCAATGTCAGCGCCAGATCGCCAGTGGCGAGCATCTCGATTTTCGTGAAGGCCACGATGGAAGAAATGTCGGGCTGGCCATTTCCCGTGTCTGGGCTGGGCGTCGTCATGACATAGATCGCCGAGTTGCCGTCGGGAAAACGGCCCTGGCTGACATTGTTGGTCTGCGGACCAAACGCCACTGTGTCGATTGGACGACCGTCGGGCGCGAACAAGCCGATGGCTTCGCCGCTCTTAGCGAGTTGAAAGTTCACGTGCAGACCAGGACTGTCGGTTCGGTTGCGCGCGGGTTGACCGTCCGCCCAGACTAACAAATAGCCATGGGGTGGAATGACATAGCCTGATGGAATGCGGAACTGAGCCGGCTCCGCTAGATTGTCCGTCAGTGAATAGCCGGCGAGGTCTACTGGGTTCGAACCCGCGTTGTAGAGTTCGAACCAATCGTCGTAGCCGCCGCCCTCGGGATTGGGAAATCCGCCTGGATTGACGTTGTTGGCCATCCATTCGTTGATGAACACCGCGCGGTTGGGTGAGACTGCCGAGCCGGTGTAGAGCACGGTGTTGGTCCGGCGCGTTTCATCGAGGACGCGCCCCTGTCGATCCAATCCTTGAAGGACGAGTTTGTTCATTCCGAGGCGAAGCTCCACTCTGGCGGTCCATGAAGTCACGCTCGTCCACGTCACTGGGAAGGGCACGCCATTGATGGCCAGGTCGCGTACGGCCACCGGCGCGGTTCCCGAGATCAGCGCGACAGAATTGTCCGTGCTCACGAAGTCGGGCGTGTTCACGCTGAAATCCGCCCCCACCTTGGCCAACTGGCCAAGGCAATACGTCAGGCGTTGGCTGAAATAAGACTTGATGCCGCTGGGCGAGGACGCTCGCACGCCGCCGACCTGCACGCCGTTGGCGATAAACGCAGCATATCGGAGATCCAGAAACGCGTTGAGATTGGTGCTCTGCAACGGGCCATTGACGGCATCCTGCACCGCCCGCCAATAGGCCCGCACGAATTTCGGGTCCTTATACATCCTGCCCACCACCGCCGGGTCTCCGTTGACTGGTGGAAAGAGCGGATTGGTAAGCTTGAAAAGATCTGTAGTGGGCGGGTCCAACAGGGCCACGTCAACGTCCCACATAATCATTTTCCAGCGACCGTTGCTGGGCTTGTAGGTGTACATGTTCTGGCCCAGGCCATAGCCGTAGCTATCCCAGTTGCCCACGATATGCTCAACGGCGAAGGTCCGCATCCACTGTTCGATGTCCACGACTGCCTCGACGCTGGCGGTGTAGGTATTGGTGGGGCTGTTGACGGCGTCCACGAGCTCAAAGAGGTCGTTGAACCGGTTCTGGCTTACGGCGGCGTGCGGCACGAAATTTAGGCGGTAGGCGGCAGTTTTTTTGACTCCGCCGGTGGTGGTGAAGTTGCCAAGCTTGGCTGACGCCCCGGGGACAGCGACATTATTGGTGCCGAATTCACGTGCGAGCTGGATCTTGAACAGATCACCGTCGGCGTCACTCGGATACCATTGCTGGATCAAATCGCGGCCGGGTTTCTGGGTGTCCAGCATCAGCGAGTAACGCCGCACACCGTTGACGAAAAGGTTGACGTGACGCTGGTAATTGAAGGGAAGCCCCAGGGAGGCGGCCATCCAATAGACGGTCTGTTCAAGCTGGAGGGTTGGATCGTAGGGTCGGTTACCGGACAACCCGGGCCAAAGAATGGTCACTTCGTCGCTGCCGAGGAATCGACCATCCTCCGCGAAGACAAGTTTGTAATCGCAGGCGACGCCGGCGGGAGTGGTGTAGTCGGGAGCGCCAGCCCCGGCACCGGCGTAAAGCGCGCCGACGTTGTAGATGGCGCGGGAATCGCCATAGACGAAAGTGGCATCCAGCGGTTGGTCGCTCAGTTTCAGGCGGCTTGACCAACGAGTGAACGTAGGCTTGGTGAGCCAGATTCGGTAAGTCCCAAAGGCAAGGCTCGGCTGAACGTCGCCGAAACGGATCAGGCACTCTCGCACTGGAGCATCGGCGGGGAAAGTGCGGGACACGAGCTGATGTGCGTTGTCACTGGCTTGAACATAAAACGCCACCAGATCCTTAGCCGGCCGGCCGGGGATAGTCGCGCTGAAAAGTCCGTCGCCAGCCACTGCATCGCCGCCAGTGCCGTCATCCAGCAACGGTACCGTCATTACCGTGTCCGTATCAGGATCAATCCGGTAGTGAACCACCGCCGCTCCCACACCATCCGCATCGTTGAGCCGCGCAGTCACTATCACCGGTTGATCAGCCGCGGGCAGGACCGGTTCGTGCCGCACGTCGTAGATGGCTGGACCGGCGTTGGCGATCGCACGGGTGTTGGGCGCGCCCGGTGTGCCGGGGTTGGAGGGCAGAGTCAGGGAAACAAAGGCTTCCAGACCGTTCCCGTACAACCGAAGGAGAATCTCGGAATGTCCACGTAACCAGCGAACTCTGGCCCGGATCGTGGCGTTTGTATTCAAGGGGATGCTAGCCGTTAGCGGTACCATGATCCGGTTTGCCGCCGGGTCACCGCCACCGGCGGCCCGCACATGCAGACAGGCGCCGTCGTTGACGCCACCCGCTGATTGGAGGAACGAAGTTTCGTGATTCCCCTGGAGCAACCAAGGTGCAGGACCGTTGGAAAAGGACGGATTGGCCAGCAAATTGACGCCTGCGGGGCCAATGACTTCCACGTCGTCCAGCAGACATTCACCGGCGCCCATCAGATAAATCTCCAAGGCGTTTGGCTTTGTGACGGTGTTGTCGATCTGGCCCGTGAATTCGACTGTAGTCCAATCCGCCTTCGCCGTCTCATCGCTGTCCGTCCAGTTTTCCGGCAGTCGATTGTCGCTATGCAGATCCAACGGTGTCCGTACGGCAACTTAAACTAGTTTTTAAAATACCGCCAGCTGCGTCGCAGTAGGCCGGTGGAATCGTTAGCATTGGGCTGCCGCGTTTCGCAATGGTAGAATCGCCCACCGAGGTTCTCGATGTCGACTCGCCGTTGC
>CAMAUY010000246.1 GCA_945861565.1 Akkermansia muciniphila | reverse complement strand
TGCAACGGCGAGTCGACATCGAGAACCTCGGTGGGCGATTCTACCATTGCGAAACGCGGCAGCCCAATGCTAACGATTCCACCGGCCTACTGCGACGCAGCTGGCGGTATTTTAAAAACTAGTTTAAGTTGCCGTACGGACACCGTTGGGGTTTCAAAAAGTGACAGGTTTAATTCATTTGACACGCCATTCTTCTTGGGACTCTCTGGGCGGAACGATTCACGAGTGTCGTGGTGGAAGACTCGGCGGCGGTGCTCAGGACGGTGGCGGCTTACATTGATCTTAATCCAATCCGAGCGGGGACCGATTCAGTGCGCGTCGTAAAGACGGAGCCCGTCCGATTCGGGGTGTACCGTTACCGGGGATTTGCGTGATGCGGGATCTGCGAGTGGACGCGATTGGGTGACGGGGAAGAGCGGCATAAATCTCCCTTAAAAGTGGGTCGCAACCCCGTTGGGATTGCGGTGTGGACCTCGATTTACCCAGGGTCGCTCGCACCTCGCAACCCTGGGCTTCGAGGCGCGGAGCGCCGTGAGAACTTAGCCCATGGCGTGAGCCGTGGGATTTCAGGTGCGCGGTCCGCGAGCCCTGGAGGGGCGACTGAGAATATCGCCACACAATGCGGCATTATCCCCCGGCTCTGTCGCCCCTAACGGGGCTTACTTTTTGCTCGAACTTCATCCCAACGGCTCACGCCGTGGGCTAGGGTCTGACGCCGCTCCGCGGCTTTCATACCACGTGTAGGATTCCGCTACCTCGTCGCCAGCCTCCTCGGTGTAAATGACACGCTCAATCATGCGCCACCCGCGCCCGCTCCTTGACTTGTTCCCAAGTGCGCCCGGAAGCTGGATGCTGCAAATAGCGATCTTTGCGTCGGCGAAGCTCATCGCGTTGCCAGTCGGGGACAGGTGTTTGCGTGTCCTCCTGAGCGATGCTGTCCCAGAGGTCTTCAACAAGCTGTAGACGCTCAGCGCGTCCGAGTTTGAAGAGGGGCGCAAATTCCGTGTGCATGCGCGCTAACTACCGGCTTTTGTGGCGTGATGCAACCATGAATGGCGGCGTTGGCGGCCTACGGGCGCATCTCGAAGTTGTTGGAGACGGTAGCGGACGCCGCGCTGCGGCGTCCCCGCGCCGTTCAGGCGCGGCACGAACCGCGCAGCGGCCCTGTCCGCCCGCTGGACGCGGGCGGGGTTGTCGCAGCGCGACAACCTCTACCACCTTCGGGATGCGCCCAATCCCTTTGGGATTTCTTTGCGGAAAATGGCCAATCTCCAGGGGCTGCAGAGCAGCCCCTGGAGATTAGCGATTTGGAGCTGAACTCATTTTCATTCTGCGGCCCAACGGGCTGCAATTCCTTAGCCCAGCCCAACGGGCTGGGAATTCGTGCCAACCAATCGGGCGACCTGAAGGGCCGCGATCGTCGGGTATGTTCTTGGCCGTTGACGATTATCGCGCCGCCGTTGGGGCGCATAGTTGATGCTCAGCGGTTCGTGCCCGTCAATGCCTCCAAGACCTTGGCGGTGTCGCCGGCCAGCAGCGAGGCGACGGACACGCGGAGGCCGGGAAAGACGCGGCTTTGAAGCAAGCCGTCCGCGTCGGGCAGTTGCGAGCGGTATTCGTCGTCTTCGAGGCAGAACCATTCCAAGCGTGCTTCGGTCACCAGCCAGACCAGGTATTCTCGCACGCCGTTGCGGCAGTAGGCTCCCCGTTTGTCCCGCAGGTCAATCGAGGCGGAACTGGAGGCCACTTCCACAATTAGTTCCGGCGGGCCGGCGAGGTAGCCGTCTTCGTTCACACGGCTGAGTCCACCGTGTTCGGGCAGTAGGCGCAGCAAAGCGTCCGGTTGCACGGTGTTCTCGGCATCGAGGATGACAGTCGCATTGGTGAGCGCTTCAATCCCCGGATGTTGGCTGGCGTAGGCACCAAGCCACAATTGAATCAAATTGTCAGGTTTAGCGTGGCGGACACTGACGGGTGAACCCATATAAACAATTCCTTCAATCAACTCCGCTTTCTTCAGGCGCGACATCCGTGCGTAGCGACGTAGAAATTCACGGGAGTGCAAGCACTCCCCGCTTTCCAACGGCAGTGGAGAGCCGGCGGAACTCCCAGCCAAACCGGCCTTGCTTTCAACGACCGTCATAGGCGGCGATACTTGGCCCGATGGGCGGAAGGTTGAAAGCGATTTTTTGATGCAGCACGCTACCCCGGCGATGGCAAAGTCCTTCACGGCAGTGGCCGTGGCCGCAGGGATGGCAAACCGCTTGATAGAATTGATGGGGTGCGGATGGAAATGGTTGATCATCGGCACACTTCCGACAGAATCCTTGGGCGGATTTTCAAAACGACTTTAAAAAATATGGGAAGCGATAGTTCTGTAGCGGTTTCGGCAATGGAACGGACCCGGCGGTTTGGGCATCCGGGGATGGTCGTCTGGTTCACCGGCCTGAGCGGGGCCGGGAAAACCACGCTGGCCACCCAGTTCGAGCGGATTCTTTTCGATCAAGGGCGCGCCGCGTACCTGCTGGATGGCGATATCCTGAGAACGGGTCTCTGCCAGGACCTCGGGTTTTCAATCATCGATCGCCGTGAAAATGTGCGTCGGGCGGGGGAAGTGGCCCGGGTTTTGGCCGATACGGGCTTCATTGTGCTGGCCGCGTTCATTTCGCCCTTCGCTCTCGAACGCGATCAGATCCGCGCCAAGATGCCCCCCGGACGGTTTGTCGAGGTGTACGTCAACACACCCGTTGAAACGTGCGAACAACGCGATGTCAAAGGGCTCTATCGCAAGGCGCGGGCGAATTTAATTCCCGATTTTACTGGCATCAGTTCGCCCTATGAACCACCCGTGGATCCCGAACTGAAATTCCGTACGGATCAGGAGAGCATCGAGCAATGTTTGATCCGATTGCAGGAGTTTATCGAAAATCGATTGCGAGCGGGACGCTGAGTGGGGAATGCCTCACACCAAGGACACAAAGGTCACGAAGGAGAAAGGGGGTAACTCTGAAGGCGCGGAGCGCCGCCAGAGCGTCGCCCACGGCGCGAGCCCCAGAGGGCGAAAGATTTACGCGAGGGTCGTGCCGTCCTCTGGCTCTGTCGCCCCTGGCGGGGCTTGGATCCTTTGCGAACACGGTCCCACGGCTTGCGCCATGGGCTAAGCTCTAACGCTGCTCCGCAGCTTACTTTGATGCCCGGTGGATCAAAGGGTGTCCCACTTCTTGACCTTTGTGACCTTTGTGCACGGCTTCAACGTTTTGTGGAGAATGCCTTGCAGCGAGAACGCAATCAACGGGAGTGAAGGCCGTGGTTGTAAGCAAGCGCGATGCGACTATTATCCTGGCATGAGTGATTGGGGAGACTGTGCAGCGGTAGAGCGCGACGCTCAGCGCGTCGGGGGTGCTTGGGTGTTTCGTGGTACCCGGGTCCCGGTGAGAGCGTTGTTCGAGAATCTTGAGGATGGAGCCACCGTCGATGACTTCCTGGAATGGTTTCCGGGTGTGCAGCGCTTGCAGGTAGAATCCGTGTTGAGATACGCGGAGGCCAGTTTAATCCAGTCGACCTGAGCATGAGGGTGTTATTTGATCAGGGAACTCCGGCGCCCTTGCGGCGACATTTGCGCCCTTATCCGGTAGACACGACAGCGGAGCGTGGCTGGTCCACTATTACGAATGGCGAGTTGCTCAAACGAGCTGAGGACGAAGGTTGCGAAGTCTTCATCACCACCGACCAGAGCATCCGTTACCAGCAAAATCTCGGTGGACGGCGCATTGGGATCGTGGTGCTGATGTCCACTTCGTGGCCGCGTGCCAAGCAGCAGATCCCTGCCATCCTCGCTGCACTTACCAATGTACTTGGGGGAGGCTATGAGGAAGTGCCGTTCTAGCGGATTCTTTTCGATCAAGGGCGGGCCGCGTACTTGCTGGATGGCGATATCCTGAGAACCGGGCTTTCCCAGACAGCTGGTGCGGAGGCCGGGACCTAAACCGTGCAAAACGACCGGTCTGAAAACCGCACAGTTTTCTTGATGGATTTTCTTCAAACACTTCAACAGATCTCTTCTTCCTTCTTCCTGGATCTTCTTTGCCTGACCCGGCGGCTTTGAGCGCT
>CAMAUY010000245.1 GCA_945861565.1 Akkermansia muciniphila | reverse complement strand
AGGAACGAGGATTGTTCACGCTGTTCAGAAGCGATCCTTGGACGGAGCAATCCTGAAGACCACTGACTGGAAAGCTGGATGCGGGAAATCCGCCCGTCCAGTTTGGAGGGAGGGGTGGCCTCATCGGCCATCCCTACCCTATCGGTCTGGCGGCGCTCCGCGCCTTGGAGATTGGACATTATTTCGCGTATGTCCCGGAGGGACGATCGACAGTAGCCCGGCGTTTCAACGCCGGGTTACAGGACAAACCCAGCAAGTCCCGAAGGGACGGCTGAAAATCAAACCCACGGCAGGGGACACCGTTTTTTGTGCATGAACATGGGATGGAAATGGAAATTGAGGTCGGACAGCGCGCCGACACCCAGCCGTCCCTTCGGGACTTGCGCTATTGTGTGTTGCTTCTCCGGGCCTTTATTTCGACGCGTTGCTACGTTTCATGCTTGAAAGCTGTTCGTGCCTCGGCATGGTGACCACGCGTGAGATAGTTCTTTTCTTATGACTCCCAAATTCATGCCCCGTTCTGTCAGGTGCCGTGCCAACTTGGTTCGATCTGCATTCACACTCATCGAACTCTTGGTGGTTATCGCCATCATCGCCATCCTCGCAGGCATGCTCCTCCCGGCGCTTGCCAATGCCAAGAAATCCGCGGTGCGCATCGGCTGTGCCAACAACCTACGCCAGCTTGGGATCGCCAATTCCCTCTACATGGACGACTTTAAGGATCGGTTTCCGACGCACTCCGACGGGCCCGTGCTATCCTACTACGGCTGGGCGGGAAAAAAGGGAACCGAATACACGGAAGAGCTCCGGTTCATCAATCGCTACGTCACCGTTGAAGGGAGGGTTAAAACCAACAACAACGAAGGGGTCTTTCGCGTCTTCAAGTGTCCGGCGGATAAAGGGGCCACCCGAGCTCGCTGGGGCTTCGATCGAAAGCCCAGCTTGTTCGACACCTTTGGTAACAGCTATTTTTACAACTCGGGCGGTAATTCGAACGGTGACAAAGGCCTGCACGGCAGGCGAAGCACCGATATTCGTTCCCCGTCCCAGTGCGTGCTAGCGAACTGCTATCCGTTCAGTTGTTTCGGCTGGACCGCGGAGGTACCCGGCCCTGTGGATCAACCCTTTCAGGCGTCCTACTGGCACAAGGAGAAGCAGCTGGGCTGGGGCAACGTCACCTTCGTCGATGGCCACCTCGATTTCTTGCGCGCAACGCCACGAAACCCCAGCTATCATACCGGGCTAAACTATACGTTCTTGTTCGACGGCCCAAAATAGTGACTCGGCGGCCTTGGTGCCCCCCCCGTATGACTAACGTCACCCGCCGTCGCTTCCTTAAGTCGTCGGTCGCCGCCGGTGCCGCCGGCGTTGCCACCCTGGCAAAGGCGGCGGAATCGTCTACGGGCCTCCGCATTGCGCCGTTTCGGTTTGATGTGACACCGCCGGTTGGTCATCCACTCTGCGGCGGGTGGATTAAACCGGTGGTGGGCGTCGACGACGGGTTGGAGGCGATTGGGTTCGTGCTGCTGGGGGCGGGGAAGCCGATCGTGATCTGTGCCGTGGACTGGACGGGTATTCTCAACGGGGCGCATGGGGCGTGGCGCGCGGCGCTCGCGGAGGGTGTCGGGACAACGCCGGATCGGGTGGCGGTGCAGTGCGTCCATCAGCATGATGCACCGTTTGTGTGTCTGCATGCGCAGAAGTTGGTGGAGGAGCAGCTCGATGGGATGCGCGTCGTGGAGAGGGAATTCTTCGCCGGGTGCCTCGATCGGGCGCGTGAGGCAGCGCAGCGGGCCGAGCGTTCGGCTCGTGCGATCACCCACGTGGCGCATGGTGAAGGACGGGTGGAGAAAGTGGCGTCGAATCGCCGAGTCGGCTTCGGACCCGATGGCAAGGTGAACAAGATGCGAGGCAGTTCCTGTCGTGACGCGGAACTCATCGCGTTGCCGGAAGGATTGATTGATCCATTGCTCAAGACCGTCGCGTTCTACGATGGCCGTGAGAAAGTCTTGGCCTGTCACTATTATGCCACGCACCCAATGAGCCATTACGGCAAGGGCCGGGTGAGCAGCGACTTTGCCGGTCTCGCGCGAAAGCGTCGTCAGAAGGAAGAGCCGGATTGCACCCATGTATATTTTACCGGTTGCGCTGGGAATATCGCCGCCGGAAAATACAACGACGGTTCACCCGAGGCGCGGGTGCAACTGACGCAGCGGGTCTATGACGGTATCGTCGCTTCCGAAAAAGGGCTGAAGCCCACGCGTATCGGCAAGGTGGCGTGGCGGACCCGTGAAATCCTGCCGCCGACCAATCCGGTGTTCGCCGCCGACAAGCTCCGTGAGATGTTGGCGAACAAGAAAAACGACCTGGCGAATCGCATCCGCCCCGCGATGGTGTTGAGTTGGATGCAGCGCGTGGAGCAGCGGACGCCGATCATTCTGAGCGCACTGGACGTGGATGGAATCTCGATGCTTCATCTCCCGGCCGAATGTTTTGTTGAATACCAGCTTCGCGCCCAGCAGTTGCGGCCTGGCCGATTCGTGGCCGCCGCCGGCTATGGCGATGGCGGACCTTGGTACATCCCGGTGAAGGAAGCCTATCCGCAGGGTGGCTATGAAGTGAGCGTGGCGCACTGTTCGGACGAGGTGGATGCAATTCTGACCCGAGGCATTCGCGAACTGCTCGATGCGTAGCCGCCGCGAGCCCGGGGGGGGCCGCGTGGGTTCATGGTCTTAATTCATGTCCCAGCATTGGAGAAATTCTCTGCCCGTGAACATTAATTACGACGCCGTGGTGGTAGGCAGCGGCCCAAACGGGTTGGCGGCAGCAGTCCAACTCGCGATTAACGGTTGGAAGATACTGGTGATCGAGGCCGGGGACACGATTGGCGGTGGCACGAGAACGAAGGAGTTGGCGTTGCCCGGGTTCCGTCATGACGTTTGCTCGGCGGTGCATCCAATGGCCTTGGAAAACGTGACAGGCTTAATATGTTGGTTACGAATGGAGCCGGATATTCTACCGGAGTAGTTTCCTTCGGACATCCGGCGCGGGGTAGTTTACCTATAGGGCTGCGGCCTCCACCGCGGCTTCCTCCAACCGCGAAATAAGTCAAGCGGTCACATTCTTGCCCGAAATCAGCCTCTATCCGCTCGACCTATCCCGCTTGGGTGGTTCGGCCTCCGGACCTCGAAGAACTCCAGCATCAATCGGCTCAGGCATTCGGGTGATTCGGGTGATTCGTGTGATTCGTGGGCAAAAGAAAATACGGGTGTGCCCACGAATGACACGAATGAAAACTTGGCGCTCATGTTGAACGTGGAGATTGGACCGGCCGAACGATCAGCTCACTGATGGCGGCCCCTCAGTGACTCCCGAATTGCCAAATTGCGTGGCGTGGCCGCCATTCGGTGGAGCGCATGGTTGAACGAAGCCGCTGCGCGGGGGGGGGCTTCGCCGTAGTGAACGACAGGAGTGGACTGGAGCACAGTCTCCAATCATCCATACGCACGTGGTGGGATTGCAGGCGGCGGGTGTGCGAGCCCTGGAGGGGCGACAGAGAATATCGCCACAATATGGCGCATTCTCCTCAGGCTCTGTCGCCCCTGACGGGGCTTGCGTTTTGCGCCAACACGACCCCACGGCTCACGCCGTGGGCTAAGGTCTGACGCCGCTCCGCGGCTTTGCTAAGTGCCGAGTTTCCTTTCAAGACTCACGCGCCCAATATGGCGATTCTCCAGCGGCCCTGTCCGCCCGCTGAACGCGGGCGGGGTTGTCGCAGCGCGACAACCTCTACCAACAACTTCGGGATGAACCGGCCGCAGGCTGGGAGCGACCCTGATCCGCGGATAGGAATCTGAAAATGAGAGAAAATGCTCTCGACGGTGCCTTTTTTCCGCGTGCAGTTGTTATCTATGCTGTATTGAACACGGGCACGCAGCCCTATTTCCCAGAAGACAGTGCTTGCCATGAGTCTTGAATTCGTCGCCACCGACAAACGGGGAGTGGGAACCGCGGATAAACGCCGATCGACGCAGATTCCAGGCCTATTCTATCCGCGTCAATCCGAGTTCATCCGCGGTTCTTCTTCGCGGCTTCCTTATCCGCGGATTTGGGAGCGAGAAGTGCTCTTGTTCATGGTCCAAATTCATGTCCATTCTTTGGAACACTTCTCTGCTCATGAGCATTGA
>CAMAUY010000244.1 GCA_945861565.1 Akkermansia muciniphila | reverse complement strand
CGGTAACGGCAGAGGTCGGTGAACGCGTTGTGTTCGCCATTATGGAAGACGCGCCGCACCGAAGTGACAGTCACTTGGGGGGCGGCGGCGACGGTCTGCATGGGTCGCCAGTGGGGCCACATGGCCCCGTGACCCTTGGCCAGGTCCGTCCCGAGCTGCGTGTAGCCCAGCGAGAGGGGTATGGATGGGTGGCCGACGGCCGACGCCGGGACAGTCCGAAAGTGGCGGCTCAAGAACGAGCGCACGATTTCGAAACGCTCTTCATCGTAGAACTGGGGGCCGCCATGAGCCGCGCCACGGATCACCTCGAGTTGCACTGGAAGCTTGGCGGTCCGGTAGGCCCCTTCCAATTCCAAGGCCTGGTTGACCGGAGGGGCCAAGGGTAGCCACGCTTGGCTGCACGTGCGAGCTTTCGGAATGGATATGGGTGGCAGAAAATGAATTCAACGCAACGTTTCCAGTGGCTTTGTTGGCTTCAGAAGATTTGAAGGGAACGAACGGGGAGGGTAACCCTGGATCGACTTCGCCAAGGGGGTCGGTCAATAGTAATGATAAGTCACGGTCACTGCTTCTCGGCCGTGGCCGTGAGCTTCACCGGTGTCACGAAGATGTAGAGACGCTTCCGGATCGTGGTTTTGCTTTCGCTTTGGAACAGTCGGCCTAAGAGGGGAATGGCGCCCAATATCGGCACTTGGCCTTTCGTCTTTAACGTCTCGTCCACCAGCGGCCCACGCAGTGCCATCGTGTCTCCAAATTGAATCCTCGCATCGGCCTCTACGCTTCGCACTCGCAGGCGCGGTCGAGGAATAGTGCCCTTCGACGGTTTGCCGCCGGGAGGTGGGTTTTGAGCGTCCTGGCCGGGCGATGGTTGGTCGTATCCGAGGAACTCCGTGACGTTTGCGATGATGGCGAGTCGGGACGCGTTGCCTTCGATCCACGGGAAAATGTCCACCGACGGACCGGTCGAGATGTTTTCCGTCGTGTAGCTGATGCCAGTCGTGTTCGTGGCGCTCACTTGAGTCGATTCCATCCCGTTCACTATCGTCTGGACTTCGCTTATCTCAAGCCTCGCTTGCCGGCCTGACAGGGTGGTGATTTGCGGCGCGGCCAGAAAATCCACCCCGCCAATTTCCTTTAGTCGTTTACGAAGCGCCGCAAATTGCGCTGCCGTTAATGTGGTTGACTGGCCTTTGCTGCAAAGCAGGTCGACCCGGAGGTTCTGTCCGTGCGGCGCACCAGGCTCGGTGAGTAAGGTGGTGGCTGCGCCCCTTTGCAGCACGGGATTGTTGGTCGGCGACTGACCGAATAGCCAATCAAGGCCGAGATCATTCAAACTGCGCTCGGTGATTTCGGCAAACTGGACTTCCAGCGAGATGATCGGACGGGTGTCACTGGGCGCAGCGTTTGTCCGCAGCACAGCAGCGGCTGGAATTTCCGGCAATGCGCGGAGTTGAGCTTGCGAATTCGTCCGTGACGACGGTGCCGCCTGGATTATCGGGTGCTTGTCCTGATAACGTTGATTGATCACAGCTGGCTCGGCGCCACGCGCTGCCGCGAAAACGGCTGGCAGGCCTCCGCTGCTGCCGCCGGGCCATGGGGTCAGCAATAACGTAGCGACGACACAGGTCACGCCGGTGCGCATCGCCCACAATCGCGCAGGCCGAATCGCCCGCCATTCACCGGAGGCATGCAGCAGCGTCTTTACACGTTGAGCAAGTTGCGACTTCAGGCCGTCGCCGGCGACGCCAAGGCCGCGTGCAAACCGGGGCGAAACCAGCTCGCGTCCGAAGACGACGAGCGACTCCGCGAGCGCGCCTCGTCCGCCGGGAATCAGCGCGGCGGCTTCATCGGCGGCGGATTCGCATGACGAACGGAGATGCCGCCGCGCCCACCATATCGCCGGATGCCACCAACCGAGCGCACAAACAAGATCGGTCAACGCAAGCCACATCGGGTCTCTTGCCGTGAGATGGGCAAGTTCGTGCGCGAGCATCGCCGCGCGCTGTGCGGGAGAAAACCGTTCGGCAAAATCGTCCGGCAGCGCCACCGTTGGGCGTATCATCCCAAACGCGACGGGGCCGCGCAGCCGCGGCCAGACTAGGAGGCGTACGCCGCGCAGCCCAAGACGCAGGCACAGAGTCTCGGCCAAGATTTCGATATTCGAATGTCCTTCCAGGGCTGCGACTGGCGGGGAACTTGGAGTTTCAGGCGATTTCTCGGACATCTGGTGGCTGCTTCGCGAGCGCTGGACACACCACGCCAGTCCTGCGCGGACGACCAACAGTCGAATCGTCAGCAGGGTGGATCCGATCAACCACAACCCACCCGGCCACCACACCAGCCTTGGCGGGATCGCCGTTGGTGCCGTCGCGCCTGGGACTTCCTGTGGAACCGTTTCGCTCATGGGCTTGGCAGGCAACGGGTCGAGCACGCGGGCGGAAAGCATTCGCCGAGCATGTTCAACAGGGAAGAGCCTTGCGAGATAGCCGCGAACGCCGACGATTTCGGCAACCCAAAGTAACGCGACGCCGAGGAGGGCTGCCTGCCACACGGTCCGCTGGGATTGCGGGGAATGCAGAGCGCGAGCGACAATCCACGCGGCCGTGATCACGCACAGGCCTTCAGCAGCGAGCAGGAGGAATAGGCGGGCCCACCAGATTAGGTCGACGTTCATGGTGTCCTCTTCTTCGCTTCCTTGATGAGCTTTTCGAGCTGATTGAGTTCCGCGCGGCTCACGTCGCGCGTCGTTAGCAAATGGCTTACAGCGTCAGCGAGGCTCCCCTCAAACAGGCTCTCGACGAAGTGCCGTCCGACGCTGCGACTGACCTCTTCGGCCGCGACTTTGGCTCGATAGAGAAAGCTGCGTCCCTCCTCGCGGTGAGTGACCAGGCCGCGCGCCTCCATTTTGCGCAGCATCGTGGCGACGGTGGTGTGGGCGAGATCCCGTTCGGGCTTCAGCTCCGCGTGGACATCGGCGACGGAGGCATCCGGTTTGGCCCAGAGCGATTGCAGAATACGAAGTTGGAGATCACCGAGGCGGTGCGTGAATGGTTTCATTTTGCGATCAACGACCCAGGTAATACTACTAGGGTAGTTGTGTTGTCAAGCCTATGTATTCGGCGCCGATTCGACAATCCTTCGGTTGCGGATGCCTATCTAATTGAACTGGCGAGGAAGAATAAAGGGCGTCTTATTACCTTGGATGCCGGGGCGGCTCAACATGCCCGCCGACCGGACGAAGTCCACGTCATCGTCTGACTCTGAGGGGAAGAACCGCAGATGAACACGGACGGACGCGGATAAAATGAAGCCGTTGCCTTGGGCGTTCGTCATTGCTGTCTTAATGGCTCGCGGGCTCATCTCTCGGGCGGTAAGATGACCGGGATCACGTCGCGCTTGTTGCGGCGATAAACGGCGAAGTCGCGCCGGTCGGTAGTGATGACACGGTGCTCGGGGAACAGCTCGCTCATCCGGATCAGGCACACATCGGCCAGATCAGGCTGCTGGTCGGCGTAGCAGATCGCCAAGGCTTCCAGTTGCGCGACGTGGTCTTCGGAGTCGAAGGCGAGCTCGACCAGCCTTTGTTTCAACAGGGTGAACACGGGAACGCAATTGCGGAGGTGAAAAGCCGTCTCCGCCAGGACGGCTTCGCAGGTGAGCAACGGCTCCGTGAACTGTTCGGCCAAGCCCACGGCCCAATTATGGTGCCGGTCTTGCCGGCTCATGAAGGCGACCAGGAAACCGGTGTCGGCGATCCCTTTCATGAACGGGAAAAGCCCTTGCGCTCCGATAGGTCGCGCGGCAAGCCGTGGATGCTGCCGGCAAGCGCCATCCACGGCTTTTCACTGGACGCAGCTCGTGCCTTTGCCAACTGCAGCCGGACGATTTCACCCTGGGTCTGGCCCGTGCGTTCCGCCGTCCGCTTCAGCCAAGTCGCGAGGTCTTCGGGCAGGCGGACGCTGAGTGTGTTGCTCATACGGTTGAAGTGTATGACACAGTCAAAAAAAGGGAATCCGAGATTCGTTCTAAGCGGATAAAGGGTCCGATAGACATCAATTCAACTGTAGTTCCGCGAGGTAAATGGCGGTGATTGGGCGGCCATTGGCATCTTGCTCGTGGCTGGAATAGTACGAAACCAAGGCACGGGTCGAGGATACGGGAACGAAGCCCGGATAAGAGTTGTCGCCGCCGCTCGGCAGCTCGGCGAACTCCGTCAGTTTGCC
>CAMAUY010000243.1 GCA_945861565.1 Akkermansia muciniphila | reverse complement strand
CCGTTCCAGAGCAAAAATATCGGGGCTTCCCGAGTCGGTCACGTCTTCCTCCTTGACCACCAAACCACATCCATCCATCACCAACGCACGCCTCTCCGCCATAGCTTAATTTCTATCAACTCTGGCCGGAAAACGGGGTCCACCTCATTCACCACCTTCCATGCTTACCATGACGACCTCACGCAGCCTCAAACTCTCCATTTTCGGGATTCTCTCACTGGCGACTGCCGGCCATGCACAGGAATTTTTCCGGGAATACGGAACCTCACGGACTTCCGGGGGCATTGGACGCCTATCGCCAAACACCGAGGTGTTTACCGGAAATAATTCCGCGCTGGCCCCTGAAGACCGGATTGACCAGATCAATCAGGAGGACGACTACAATATGCGGTTTGGGAACCTTGATTTTGTTGTGGCGTTCGGTACCAGCGTGGAGTTCAACGACAATATCACGCTGGCCCACCGCGACAAACTGTCGGACATCATCCTGCGTCCCCAACTCGACTTCGAGGGGGTGCTCAATTTTTCAGAAACCAACAAGCTGAACATCGGCATTGGAATCGGCTACGCAAAGTACCTCGATCACAGTGAATTCGATACTGACGGCCTCTTGGTTTCGCCCACATCGGCCCTCAGGTGGACTGCCGAGGCCGGTGCCTTCAAATTCACGGTGCGCGAGCGCCTTTCGTATCAGGAGGATCCCTTCAATCTCATCACGCTGACCGACATCGCCAATTTCAAGCGCTGGGAGAATCAGGCGGGGATTCAGGTGGACTGGGACGCCAGCCAGTACACCAAAATCACCGCGGGTTACGATCGGTATGATATGTGGACCAAGGACGAGGAGTTTGAATCGCTCGACCACGGAATAGACACCATCTATCTCCGCCCGAGCTATCAGGTTTCGCCGACGGTCACAGCCGGCTTGAATGTGTCCTATAGTTGGGTGGACTACCGGCAGAATGTTCAGGCTGATGCCCGCGTTCTGCTTGTCGGTCCCTTCATTCAGTGGAAGGCGAGTGAATACGTGGATGTCTATGCCGAAGTCGGCTATCAGCAGTCCACATTCGACGACGAAACCGTTACCGATCCCACGGCCACCGGAGTTGCTGGTGCAGGCTTGGATTCCGAGGACACGAGCGGATATTACGCAAAGCTGTCCATCGTTCATCGCCCATCGGAGCATTTCCGTCATCGCCTGGAGGCGTCAAAGACCACGGAGCTTGGTTATGGGACGAATTACTACGATCTCTACCACGTGGAGTACAGCATTGATTGGAAAATCGCCGAGAACACCTCGCTCTCACCGACTTTGTTCTATGAGTGGTACGAGACATCCGGTTCCAACTCGGAGGACGGGTACCGGTTGGGTGCCGCTATCGGCCTTCACCATATTTATTCAGAACATCTCACCATCGGGCTCGATTATCGCTTTCTGATGAAAGACTCGAATTTGTCCGAGGCTGATTATCGGCAAAACCTCGGGCTTTTGTCACTTTACTACAAATTCTGAACCGGACCCGAACCATGCGTAGCTGCCTGTTAATTCTGAGTGCCCTCGGCACTTTGATCATCCAACCAACAGCCAGCGCGCAGAACACCGTGCCAAGCAACCGCCCCGCGGGTTCTGCTGCGGCGCTCCCCATGCCCACCGAGTCAACGATTCCCTCGACCGCCAGTGCAACTGGCACGACTGTCGGGCGGGACGCAAAACTGACGCCGGGGGATCAGGTTTCAATCACCATCGAGGAGGATCGTGAGCCGGGCACAAAAACGATCGTCACCGATCAGGGCACCATTGACCTGAACGGCCTCGGGGAAGTGCGTGTCGCCGGTTTGTCCGCGCCCGAGGCGGAGTCGGTGGTCGGGCGCCACCTGATGAAGGATTTCTATCACAAGGCCACCGTGAGAATGACGATCGTGCAGAAGGCGGTCGGCGCGATCCGGCCTGCAAAAACCGTGCTGGCGGGCAAAGTCGGGAGGCCCGGGCCCCAGTATTTCACAGCGGCCGCACCTCTGAAGCTCAGTGAAGCCGTCATCCAAGCCGGCCCGACTCTCTATTCCGATCTCAGGAAAGTGAAACTCACCCGGAAAGGGCAGACGACTGTGCATGACGTTCGTGCAATGACCAAGGACGGTCGCACGGAACTCGACCTCGTGTTGCAGGATGGCGACCAGATTTACGTGGATCCGGTTGGCATCCGGTTCGGCAGCGACTAATCGGCGCTTCCCCGGCCCAATCCAGCCATGGACGACTCGACCACATCAGCCTCGGGAGAAATCGGTTCGCGCGTTGGCGTGAAAATCTACCGCTACCGGGGCATCATCAAACGCTACTGGTGGCTGCTCGCCCTGTGCGTGGGTCTGGGGCTCGCATACGAAATCTGGGTCATCGTGAGCAAGCCGACCCGCTACGTATCCGTGGGCAAACTGAGCGTGGTGGAGACCGGTGGCGATGATAACAGCAGGATGCGCACGATGGATCCGAGTTGGTATGGGACAATCATCAAGATCCTCGAAAGCCCGGCGGTCCGTGAGCGGGCGGACAGGAACACCACCGTCAAGAATCCTGCGTTTGAAAATTTGCTCGGCACCGTGGAGATCGCCGCCGTGAACGAACCGAATACCTACTTCTTCGCCGTCACCGGGACCGGCCGCAACCCGGAGTTCACCCGCTTTTACGTGGACCATGCCATGGAGGCCTTCATGGAAATGCGGCGCGAGGAGGGCCGCGACGCGGTGAGGTTGCGCGTGGAGGAACTGGTTCAGCAGCTTGAGCGCGAGCGCGGCCTGCTCACGCAGGCACAGCAGGATCTCGATAAATTCGTGGACGCCGAGAACGTTCCCTTCATCGAATCACAAGCTGCGGAGATCGCCTTGAGCCTCTCCCAGGCGCGCAAAGACCGGGACTCGCTGGCCCAGCAAATCCGGCTCTACGAGCATCTGAATGAGGGTGGCTTGCTGAAGGGGAGCAAGTCGGGCGCTGGCAATGATGGCAACCCGGACACGAAGGCCGGCAATGGCGGGCAGGACAAGTGGATCCAGGCGCAGCAGGACCTCGCCATCAAGGAGGCGGAACTCAAACGCAAGGCCCTCATTTGGAAACCCGCACACCCGCGCTACCAGCTCCTCATTGATGAAATTGACCGGCTGAAACTTTCCATCGAAGTGCTGAAAGCCGAGGCTGGCAAAGACCGCGCCGCCGCGCTCGCGCGCCTCAAGGCGGAAGTGGATGGCAAGGATAAAGCCATCGTCGAGCTCGAGGAAAAAGCCCGCAACTTCAGCAAAATCACGGCGAAATACACCAGCCTCAAAGGCGAAGTCACCCGCCGCCAGGAGCAAGTGAGCCAGACCCGAGGGCATCTCGACGCGATTCAACTCGAGCCGAGCCGCAACGAAATCCTCGCGATCCGCCAGAAAGCAACCGGGGCCGTGCAGGAGGATCGCGGGATCATCAAACACACGCTCACCGGAATCATCGGCGGCCTGCTCCTGGGGCTCATCATCCTTTTCCTCCTCGACCGTGCGGATGACCGCCTCGCGTCGTCCTCGGAGATGATCGAACAGTTCAGCGAGCCCATTCTCGGCCAGATTCCGGATGTCGCCGCGAGCCGCACGAACGAAGGACTGCCACTTTTGCAACCGGACGATGAGCGATTCGTTTTTGCCGAGGCTTTTCGCAGCCTGCGCAGCTCGCTCATTTTCATGCCGAACCAGCCCGAGTTGAAATCGCTCATCGTCACCAGCGCGATTCCAAACGAAGGCAAATCAACCCTCTGCTCGAATCTCGGCATCACCATGGCCGCCGCGGGTGCCCGCGTGCTCCTCGTGGATGCCGACCTTCGCCGCGGAGACCTGGCCGCGCTTTTTGAAACCGACGGGCGCCAGGGACTCGCCAACATCCTCCGCAGCGAGGTGCCCTGGCAAAACTGCATCCGGGAAACCGGCTACGAACGCCTGAGCCTCATCCCGCGCGGCCCGGTCACCAATCAATCCGGCGAACTCCTCCTCAAGCCCATCCTCCCGAAATTGCTCGCCGAGTGGAAATCCGCCTTCGACCTCGTGATCTTCAACACCGCGCCCATCCTCGCGACCGACGACACTCCCACGCTCGCGCCAAACTTCGACGGCACCCTCATGGTCATCCGCGCCAGCTTCACCAGCGCACGCCTCACGCGCAACGCCCTGAACTCGCTCTACCAGCGCCAGGTGAACGTCCTCGGCCTCATCATGAACTGCGTGGATACCGAGCTCCCCGACTATTACTACTACCGGTATCCAAAGTACTACGCCGCGTAGCGGAAACGCTGAATTACCCTAGAAAAAGCGGAAGTCGAAGACTTGTCAGAACATGCTTGCACAACTGCGGACGTTGTGACTTTAGTTGTGACATATGGCATCACTCAGAAAAGACGGGAAGAAGCGAAGCCCTTACTG
>CAMAUY010000242.1 GCA_945861565.1 Akkermansia muciniphila | reverse complement strand
GGCCGGCGAAGTGGTCTATGCCGCGAAACGCTATGCGGGCACGGCGGTCCCCCTGGCGGCGGGCGATGTGGTGCGGCTGGCGCCTTGAGAAAGCGCGGTTTTTAAGTGGGCGAGGTCGGGCGAATCCTCTCACCTTCGCCAAGGCTACGGAGGGCAGGCCGGATGAGCCGTCCGGTGGGCCCGGTTCGTCGGGGACGACTCGCCCCCTACCTGACTCGCCGTGCGCAGAACTCGTCAAGGGCCCATCTTGATGTTTTTGGCGGGAACTGAATGTCACTTATTGAGGATTACCCAAAGAAGTGACTATATTGTCATCGCGAGGTGCGCGAAGCGCGCCGTGGCGATCCAGCTGGATTGCTTCGTCGCTGCGCTCCTCGCAATGACAGGCGTGAAGTCACTTCTTTGGGTAATCCTCAATAATAGGTGACATTCAGTTTCGGGCCCTTCCCGGGCGAACTTGCCATGGGCGTCAGTTTCTTCTTTCTCGCTCCCATGGACCTTGAAACCGCGCGCCGGCATATTCAGACCGCCCTCGAACGCATGCGGGCGCATTACCTGCAAGTGGTCTTCGACGAATGGGCGATTCTCTCCCTGACGGCGAAAAACCGCGGCGTGCTCGCTTACTCCGGGCCGCGGGTTGAATCCTTTGGCCAGCAAGTGCTCGTGGATGCGGAAC
The DNA here is from genome assembly GCA_945861565.1 of Akkermansia muciniphila. Classification (GTDB taxonomy): domain Bacteria; phylum Verrucomicrobiota; class Verrucomicrobiia; order Limisphaerales; family UBA9464; genus SIBK01. Next base: position 3,806 of record CAMAUY010000242.1, on the reverse strand, counting down.
CGCTGCGGGTGGCCGCCTCGGGCCGGCCGTTTACCGAGGGCGACATCGAATTTGCCCTGGAGGCGAGCGGGACGCACTACGACGTGTTCATGAAGCTGGGACCGGCCAGTTACCTTGTTTGCAATCACACCGCAAAATCGATGGCCGACATCCGCAGCGATCCGCGCTGGCTGAAAGCCCAGGCGGTCTTTTTCGAGCTGAGTGAAAAATTTCGCGCCGATCCGCTGGTGGCGGTCTAGCCCGCATTTTTCATCCTCTGAAGGGCGTTCGCGGCTGTTCGCGAGCGGCGTGCGGCTGGGCTTCGTCAACCACGGATCGAAAATGCGGGCCAAAACAAAACCGCCCGGCGGTTTTGGGGTGAGCCCGGATATGCCAAAGCGCGCTGAACCAGGGACGAGATTTCGCACAGGGTGTGGCTTCGCTGGGGAGGAGAGGGTGAAATATCCAGGCTAGCTCTTCGAGCGACGGCGGAAGGCTTGGCGAAGGGGGATGCGCGTTTCGGGTTCGGAACGAAAGCCTCACGGCTTTCGCTACCCGGAGAGATGAATTCCCAAACCACTACGCTCCAAAAAGAGAGCCCGCCGTGGCCGGCGGGCTCGTGTGAAACAGGGATCTTAAGTGAGGCTTATTTTCCGCCCTGGCTTTTAGGCACCGAGACCGTGCAGGTCGCCTGTGACGTATTCCCGGCAGCGTCGCGCGCCTCGAGGGTGATGGTGTAAACGCGGCCGTTGCCCTTGCCGCTGCGCTCGGCGCGAAGGTTCACCGTGAGGTTGCCAGTAATTTGGATGTCATTGGCCGTATCGCCATCGCCGAGACCGTTGTCGGGCTCGCTACTGGTCACATTGACGATTTTCAGCGAAGAGCCAACGGCATCAGAGACGACGGCGCTCACCGTGATCGGCACCATCTGGTGGTTGGGTGGCCAGAGCGTGGCGCTCGAGCGGGTGACGCTGGCAATCGCGGGCTTGGTCGTGTCCACGACCGTGATGGTGAACGAGCCGTCGCTCGTGTTCCCCGCGGCATCCTTGGCCGTAACGTTGACCGTCGTCGTGCCGAGCGGGAAGAGCGTCCCGGAGTCCTGGCTATAGATGAGCGAGGTCACGCCGACCGCGTCGGTGGCGGTTGCGGCGGGATAGGAAACGGTGGCGCCGCTGGCGCCGGTCGCTTCGGCCGTGACGGCGGCAGGCACCGTGAGCACAGGCTTCGTCGTGTCTTGGACCTTCACCAGGAACGAGGCGGTCGCATCGTTGCCCGCGGCGTCGGTGGCCGCGAGGCCCACGGGCGTCGTCGCAATCGGGAAGGTGCTGCCGGAAACCGGATTCGCCACGACGACGACAGGCCCATCCACCGCGTCCAGGGCAGTCGCCGTGAACGTGACCACTGCGCCGTCCGCACTGGTCGCTTCCCGGACGATATTGATGGGAGCCGTGATGACGGGAGGCGTGGTGTCGCTTACCGGCTGGACGACCACCAGCGGTTGACTGGACTGCACGCTCAGATCGAGGCGGAAGTTGAAGCCGTTCAACCCGCCCTCGTCACCCACGTTGAGGGTGATGGTGTTTTCGCCGGGATGCAGATTTTGGGAGAAGACTGCGTCGGCGTTTACGCCATTAGCCTGGCCCACAATCTCGGGGCCCGTATTGACGCCGTTGATTGCCACTTGCGCACGGTTGTCTGCTTTGAGCGAGAACGTCATCGTGGCGTTCTGGGCGTCCGCGGGGACCGTGAAGCGCACGCGGTAGAGATACCAATAGGTGCTCGTGTCGAAGAGAGGGCGCGGGTCGGAAGCTCCATCCGTCCTGTAATTGACCCAATGATTGGTGCCGGCGACATTTCCCCACGGGTGCGTCACCGGGTGCCCATACGGTGCGTAATTCGCCACGTAAGCGGGCTGCCAGTCGCCCGTCCCGGGATTGTAGTATTCGACGTTTGCGGCAACATCCCCGATATTACCTGAGGCACCAAGGATGGTCAGCGTCTGGGTCGGTGCGGGGTTGTTGACCGTGACGGAGGCGCCGGTCGCCAGGCCGTTAACCCCGAAGGGCCCATACCCAACGATGAATTCGTTCACATTCTGAAAGAAGAGGGCCGAGGTCCCGGCCCCAATGGGCGTGAAGGTGATGGTGGCGACAGTGAAGGTGCCGGACGGACTGCCACCGGTTGCTCCGTAGATGAGGGTGCCGAGGGTGTTGTCGAACTGGTTGGCGAACACGCTCGTATACGGGGACGACCCTCCGGTGGCCACCGAGGCAACCTGCAGCTTGGTGGGGTCGAATTTGACCCACGCCTGAATGCCGTTCACGACATAGCCGCCGGCGGGCTCGGTAAAGACGACATTGACTGTGAAGGGCGTGCCCACGTTGACCGTCTGGCTGGGCGGAGTCAGTTTGGTGGAGCCGAACTGGGCCAGGGCTTGGTTGGGAGCTGCGAACGCGGCCAAGGCGAAAATACCAAGCAAGGCGCGCGCAGTGGATTTGCGCGACCTTCGCGGTGACGATTTTGCGATCATGCAGGCTGATCCTATTGCAGCGTTCGGGGTTCTACCACAAAGGCCATCCGCGGGACTACACCCTGCTGCGGCGGCGATTGCGGGAACTGGCTGGTACCCGGTCCGGTATGGGTATCGCCGCCTCATGGTGCTGCTCAGAAGTGAGGGCATCAATAACTGCCACAACGCGGTCTACCGGATCTACCGCGAGGAGAATCTCGGAGTGAAAAGGAGAAAACGACGCAAGCGCGCCGCTAATCTCCGAACCACGCCAGAGCCGGCGCAACGCGCGAATCAACGCTGGTCGATGGACTTTGTGACCGACCGCCTGGAGACGGGCCGGACGTTCCGCATCCTGACCCTGATCGACCAGTATACGCGTGAGTGTCCCATCCTTGAGCCAGGGGTGAGTCTAACAGGACGCCATGTGGTTGAGAGCTTGGAGCGGGTCCGGGCCGTGCGGCCGCTGCCCGAATCCATCACCGTGGATAACGGCGGTGAATTTGCGGGCCGCGCGTTGGACGCCTGGGCTTATTTGCACCAGCTGAAGCTCGACTTCATCCGTCCCGGAAAACCTGTCGAGAACGGCTTCATCGAAAGTTTTAACGGCAAACTGCGCGATGAGTGTCTCAACTCAGAGGTCTTCCTCAGCATCGCGGACGCACGCGAAAAGCTTGAGCACTGGCGCCACGACCATAACCATCTCCGCCCGCACAGCTCACTGGCAAATCGGCCTCCGGCCGAGTTTGCCAGTGAGCCATGCGGCAACCAAAACCCGACCGCTTAACCGCCCGAAATCCCAGACTCGCGGTGTCCAGTCAAACGGGGCAGGTCAGTGCAAGGCCGTTCCCTGTGCGGCGGTGTCCTAATTTGCGGGGGCATGAATCGTTCTCGCCCAAGCGGGAGAACGAAAAACGATGATGAGAAAGAGAACGAACCCGACATCGCTTTGCTGAAATTAGGACACTATCCCCGTGCGGCGGGGACCTGCTTAGCCCCGCAAACCTGCACCGACAAACACCGCGTAGCCGGCGATCAACGGCCAGCCCAGCCAGCGCGGCAAGCCGCCGGCCACACCCACGCACACGATGTGCAGCAACGCCACGGCCGTCAGTCCGGCGAGTCCGTGGAGGAAAAACGGTGAAATCGAAAGAGGGTGGATCAAGGCGCTCACCCCGATGCAAAGCGGGATGCAGATGTGGCCGTCGCCCACTTGGGAAGCGTAGACGATGTCGGCGCGCCGCCGGATCGCATAGTAAAATGCGATCAAGGCGTTGGGCATCACCATCAGCCAGCCGCTCAGCCAGCCGAGGTGCTG
>CAMAUY010000241.1 GCA_945861565.1 Akkermansia muciniphila | reverse complement strand
GGTGAAGAAATCCACGGCAGCCAAGACCTCGGTGTGTGATCGGATAAATTCTCGCCAAGAAGTCTTCCGCTCCCGATCCGGAGCTGGAAGAAGGCCGTGGCGTTCGAGAACATTGCCAACGGTCTGATGACTGACCTCGTAACCCAAGTTGCTGAGCGCACCCACAATCCGGCGATAGCCCCAACTTCGGTTCTCACGAGCCATCTTGAGGATCAGTTCCTCTAGGGAGTTATCCGTATTGGGACGACCGACGGGTGAGCGGTTTTTGGACCCGTCGAACTTCTTGGCGACAAGCCTGCGGTGCCAGGCGAGGAGGGTTTCAGGACGAACAATCTGCGCCACTTCCTCCAGTGGGGATAAAGGGACAGGGATAAAGGGACAGGTCATTAGCTCCTTTGCGGAGTGGGTGAGTGCCGGCCTGGATCTTCATCCGTTCGACCGGGAGGCGTTGGCGGCAGACTTGGAAACGGTGACGGAGTTCGTTCTGGCAACCATGACTCGGCAGAATGTCTCGGGGTGACCGAGCGGAATCGATCGCGCCGGCAAATGCTGCCTTGGCGTAACCCGTTGGGACTCCTAGCCTGCGCATCACCTCAAATCAATGATAAGCATTCGCTTTTTGACGCTCCGCGATTAGTGAATGCGATCGGTTGACAATTCAAAGCAAGCGATTTGCTTGCACCGGTCCCAAGGCACCTTTTACTACGTGTTGACGGACAGGTTCCCGTTCATTCCGAGGATGTTCAAAGGCACCTCGGACTTAAGTTTTGTCCGCAACCGGTCAGGCCCGGGCGGACGCCGACCACCACACCCTCCGCCCGGTACCCCGCGCTCGATGGAGCGCCCGCCTGATCCACCCCCGCCGAACTGAATGAGGCGGTCAACGGTCTCGCTACATTTCCCCCTGGCCCTCACATCCGCCCTTTCGTGCCTCACACCGACGGAACGTTTCGGTTTCCGCCGAGTTCCAAGACGGACGCCAACCGGGTTGTCGGCTGCCCCAGATGGCGTGTGGCTGCTTCGTATTCTGACGGTTTCTTTCCTCGCCGTGTAAGGTTCTGCTAGCAGAGCAGTATCCCTGAGTACGAGCTGGCTCCACGACGGGGTTGGCGACAAAAAACAATAAATCTGGAAAGCATAATTCTATGAACACCACCGACCTCCAAAAGACCGGAACGCCCAGTCTATTCTCGAAGCTCCCTCGTCGGAGCAAGTCGCGGTTACTCATGCTTGGGGCCTTGCTGGTTTGGCATGGGAAAAAATGCCTCCTGTCGTTGATCGTCCTTTCTGTGCTCGTGAGTTCATTGGCGGCTTCCTCGTGCCATCCGCCCCAGGAGAATTTGAACAAAGCCGCTGAAGAAATAGCCGCCGGACCGAAAGGCCGGGAGATCACCAGATTGGCACAAACCCCGCCGGAAATCGGCATTCCAGCCATTGCCCGATATTTCAATGACGAAGATGAGCTGGTCCACGCAATGGCAACGCTCGCGCTCCAAAAAAACTATGGCAAAGCCGGCTCCCGCCAATACGCCGAAGTTCTGGAGAGGGGCAATGATCACGAAGTTGCAGGCATCCTTTCTGTCATTGATCTGTCTCGTTGCGTGGACGTCTTGCCCCAGGTGCGACAGGTCGTTTATGCTCGTCCCAACTTGCTCACCCGAATCGCAGCGATTGTCACCCTCAAATCCATGCGGGATACAGAAGGGCTCAAGGAAATAGGCCTTAATCACCCAACCGCCGAGGTTCGCGTCATTGCCTTGCGTGGGTTGAACACGAATGCTCCGGCGAGCAAGAAGTAGCCGTGAGACCGGATGCATGAAAGGTTTCGCCGTCGGACCGGTATCGCTCTGCTCTTGCGGATACCGGTTCGGGTACGGGGTATGCCGCTGCATAAAAAACCGATCCGAGAATGACTTTTAAGCCTTAGCCGCGGAGCGACAAGCAAATGCTATCCGTCCAGCGCCGCGCGGGTGCGCTGGACCAATTCGTTGTCCGCACCCGTTGTGCCACGCAGGTTGAAGACGCTCGCCGCAAGGACACGGTCCCGCCATGGCGGCGCAATACGGGCGTAGTCTTCGAGCACCGCGGAGCTGAACTTATAATCGTGCGAGTCGCGGCCCTTCAGGAAAATCAACCGGCGGGCCCCGTCCGCGAACGGCTTCGGATCGGGGTTGGTCTGCATCCACGCCAACGTTTTGCGGGACGCAGCGGCGGTGTCTTTGCCGATCGCCGCGAAGATTTCGGAGAGAGCATCCGAGCCGACGGCTTTGTCGGCGTCGGGTTTGAGTTCGTCAAGGCGAACGCCCTCCTTGCGTGGCTGGCCTCGATACAGCGGGAGGAACGCTGCGTTCTGCACGAGCAGCAGGCGACGTAGCTCGTCGTCCTGGACGCGCTCCCAGGCATAGCGGACTGCATTGGTGAATGTGGTGGCGTGCAGTGAAACGATGCCGGGTGCGCGCATCAGCAACTCGCCCGTCGCGCCGTGGAGCGCGTCGAACAGCGCCTGCGGTGCGGCACCGCGGTTCAGCAGTTCGATGGTCTTCTTGCTTGTATCGATCGCGGAACCCTCCCGGCACGTTTCGAATAGCGCTTGGGTGGCGTCAAGGTCCGACTGGCCGTCCAGCCAGCCGGATCGGATTTCCTTCACGGCCTCGAGGTTGCGCCGGAAGGGACGGTCCGCCGGCAGGTCATTCTTGGCCGGATTCGCGTCACCGACCCGGTCAAGCAGCCCATAAACCAGCGAGCGCAGCACCGGCTCCGCGTGTCGCCAGCCGACGACTTCGAGCAGGCGAAAACTGTTGGCGATATAGATCTGTTTATGACCGAGTTCGCGGAAGTCTCGGACGCCGAAGCGGCAGAGGAGTTCGAAGATTTCGTGTGCACCCGCGGTGCGGAGCCACCCCACGATTGCTGCATCGGCCGCGGGCTCGTCCCAGTTTGCCAGTGCGTCGAGGAGCGCCTGTCGTGCCCGATGGGCCGGAGGCACCGCCTTCTGGTCCACGGCCGCCAAGGTCCAGTCGCCCTCGCGGACGTCGGCGGCCTGCGAGCTCTTGAACTGATCGAGCGCCCAAAAGATCGGGAGCCAGCGATCGGAGTCCGCCGAGGCGAGACTGGCAAGGTGAGCCGAGTTGACGACCAGCACCGCGTGGAATTTGAAGCCGATGGGTCGTGGCTGGATGTTCCGCATCCCTGCGAGCATCAACGCCGTCAGCAATTCCCTGTATGTCAAGCCACGCCGTAGCCGGGAACCGACCTCCTCCAGCAAGCGTTCCCGGGGCGTGTCCTCGAGCAGCCGGACCAATGGGTCGATGGCCGGATCGAACCGGACGCTGTTCGGTGGTAGGGTTGCCTCGGCGGCCGCCACCGGCGGCAGGCCCGTCAGGAATGCGAGGTCGCCCAACCCGGCGAACAGGGCGGCTTTGCCGCTTGTGGAAAGGAACTGGCGGCGGGTGCTCATAGCAGTCATCGAGTAATCGCTCGGATGGCCGGAATTGAAAGGACGCAATTCGACTCTGCTGAACGAATTGAATTGAAGCGCGCTTAACAAGCCTCGCTCAATCGTCGTTCCCAATCGCTTCCGTCGGGCATCCCGTTCGATCTCTGCGAACTGCATCTGTTTCATCGGGTCGTGAAGCGCCGCAGTTTCATACGCGCCGCCGAAGCCGCCGGCCTTACGCAGAGCGCTGTGCAGTGCAGAGCATGGAGAACAGCCTCGGTCTCGACCTCCTTGAACGTACCACCCGCAACGTGCGCGGCTAGCAGCCTGTCGGACTTGAGTCATTGCGAAATCCGTCTGCGGCAATAGGCGCCGCCACCCACCCTGCTGGCGACGAGGACCGGCTGCCGGAAGTCTGGGCGAACGACGCTCCGTATGTTCCATACACGCTTGGATCGCTCGAAAGGGTCGAAAATCCCGCCCGTATGGTCAAAAAACTCAAACCTACCAATATTGAACGATTTGCAGGGCGATGAGGAGATTGCTCCCAGGCCGTTGGCTCGATTAAGTCTTGTTGATGAATTGGAAACGAATGCTGGCGACCATCTCCGGTTCGGTTGATCATGAACTCCTCCTGCGCAACGAGTATCTGGTGACGGAGAACCCGATTCTCAAGAACCAGATCAGAGGGCGGTTACAGCTCCATTAGACGGTGGCGAACGTCTTGAAGCGACATGGTCTGTTGCCGGCACCCGATCGTGAAAAGAGAACCACGTGGCGGGAACTCATTCGTACCCACGCCGAGGTCTTGGCTGCCGTGGACTTCTTCTCGGCGGAGGTTTGGACATCCGTAGGACTGATCACGTATTACGTGCTGGTATTTAGAGCCTGTCCCAAAAGGCTGACACCACTGTGTTTATTACAGACCTCAGTAAAACCGGCAAAATTGGTTGAGAAGATGTGGAAGTTCAATTCCCTGAAAAGGAGCGAAAAGCGGGGTCGGATCGAGGACCGATTGGAGGAGTTTTTGGCGGGCTCATCCGCTGAAGTTTAGCCCACCCTGGAGTGC
>CAMAUY010000240.1 GCA_945861565.1 Akkermansia muciniphila | reverse complement strand
CGACCGCCGCTACCTTCAAACTTTTCCTCACGTTGAATTCGAATACTTCTGACACGGTTTGCATCGCTGGAGTGGGTTATACCGTTCCGACCAATATTCGCGCCAACAGCGAAATCCTCAAAGCCTTCCCGCAGCGGACGGAAGAGGAGATGATCCATCTCACCGGCATCAAGGAGCGGCGTTATGCGGCGGACGGCGACAGCGCGACCGACCTGGCGGCGATTGCGGTGCAACATGCGCTGAAACAGGCCGGGATGAGCGTGAACCAAATCGATGGGATCATCATGGCGACCCTGATCCCGGACCAACCCGTGCCGTCCATGGCCAGTGCGCTCGCGCGCCAGCTCGGCATTCCCCGGGTGCTCGCGTTCGATCTCAATGCGGCCTGTTCCGGCTGGCTCTACGCCCTGGAAGTGGGCCGGGCCTTCATCTGTGGCGGCACGGCGCAAAACCTCATCGTGGTCACGGCCGAACTGCTCTCGCGCATCACGAATGCGCAGGATCATCGCACCGCGTTTCTTTTTGGCGACGGCGCCGGCGCGGCCATCCTCACGAATAGCCCAGGCGGACACCGCTTGCACCACATGGGCCTTTCAGGCGACGCCGAACAGTTCGAGGCCATCCAGCGACCGGGCGGCGGCGCGCGCATGCCGGTGCCGGATCCCTCGGGCCACGACATCGAGAATTTTTATCTCCAGATGGATGGGGCCGCGGTGTTCAAGCACGCCGTGATCGGTTTCGCGGAGCAGATCGAACAGACCCTCCTGCGGGAAAATCTCAAGCCGGAGGACATCGCCTGGATCGTGCCGCACCAGGCCAACGTGCGCATCCTCAAGGCGGTGAGCCGCCGGGTCGGCATTCCCTACGAAAAATTTGTCGTGACGATTGCCAAGTACGGCAACACGAGCGCGGCCAGCGTTTCGATGGCACTGGGCTGGGCCGCGGAAGAGGGCATCTTCGCCGACGGCGACAAAATCATCTTCTGCAGTGTGGGCGCCGGCCTGACCTTCGCGGGTGGATTGCTCGTTTGGTGAGCGTGAACGGTAGCGAAACGCGTGAGCGTTTCGTTCCCGCCGAAAGCCTCACGGCTTTCGCTACGGGGACGCCGCCGGATTCTGCAACTCATAGCTCAGCACGCTGACGGCATACACGGCTGCCGTCTCGCAGCGCAGCACCAGCGGGCCGAGTGTAATGGGCTCGAAACCGGTGGACTGGCTGAGGTTCATTTCCGCCGCGGTGAAATCGCCCTCGGGCCCGACCAGCCAGAGCACGTTTTTGGGCGCGCGCCCCTGGGCGGTGTGAAAAGCGGCCAGGATGGTTTTCAATGATTTGGCCCCCGGCTGCAGGCTCGCGATTAATTTCAAATCGTAGCCACGCGCGCTCTCCATGAAGGCCGTCGCTTTCTGAACGGTTTGGATTTCGGGCACAAAAGCATTGCCGCATTGTTTCGCGGCTTCCAGTGCGGCGGTCTGCCATTTCTCGATTTTCTTGTCGGAACGCTCGCCATCGAGGTGCACCTGCGTGCGCTCGCTCTCGAGCGGCACGATCCGGGCCACGCCGAGCTCGGTGGCTTTGCGCACGATGGCATCCATCGATTGTCCCTTCGGCAGCGCCTGGCCGAGCGTGACTTCATAGCTGAGGGGCTTGATCTTTTGTTGAAACCTGACCTTGAGCACCGCGCCGGACTTCCGATCGCTGGTCAGCTCGCTGATCCATTCCGTGCCGCGGCCGTCGAACACCACCACGGTGTCGCCGATTCGGGCGCGATTCACGTTCACCAAATGATGGGATTCCTCGGGCGAAAGGATGATTTCAGCGGGCTCGCGATGGCCGGGGACGCAGAAAGCGCGAAAATCGGGCATGAGGCAGCAAAGGCAGAGGAGCGGGGGTATCGCAAGATTTCCGGCAAAGTGGATCGATCTGGCTCAGGCTAAAGCGAATCCGGGGAACACGGAGGACACAGAGAGCACGGAGATCGGGAAATGCCGGGATCCCGCTTCGAGCGCTCCTCGGTGTTCTCCGTGGCCTCGGTGTTCAAATCGTTCATGGCTGTAGCGGGGGCAGGGAGAAAATTGAATTTACACCGGCCAAAGCGGTCCTAACGTCGCCACTCCTCGGTGCGCCCAGATGGCGGAATTGGCAGACGCAGCAGACTCAAAATCTGCCGCCGCAAGGCTTGTGGGTTCGACCCCCACTCTGGGCACCATTCTCATGGGCTACTTCGCGCCAAGAACGATCCCAGTGTCGGTTGCTTTCAGACCTCCATGTCTCCCTCCATCTTGTTTGCCACTCTCATCGCTCCATTGGCTGTCGCGGCTGCAGGCCCGGCATCTCCCAGCCTGGGTTCGCCGGCACTCCGTGAAGCGTTGGCGTTTCATGCGTCATTTGACCACGGGTTAAACGCTGATTTCGCGCGTGGGGATCGGACGCTTTACAGCTATGTGAATGCGCAGCAGCGGGAGCAGGGCGGAGTGGCCGGGTTGCCGGATGGACCCATCAAAATCGCGAAAAATGAGGGACGTTTTGGTGACGCGCTGCTTTTCACCCAAAAAAATCCAGGTCGGCCCTTTTTCAAGGATGGCGGGAATATCGGCTATAACCGCTCAAATTGGAACCGGACCATCTCGGTGTGGCTGCGGCTTTCTCCCGATTTGGATTTGGCGCCAGGCTATTGCGATCCTTTGCAGGTGATCGGTGACAACGGCGACAAGGGATTCATTTTTATCGGATTCGATAAGGACACTAAGCCTCGGGATTTTGAGTATGGGGTGCGTCCCCTGATCGACATTTGGGATCCCCACCGAGTGGGCTGGCTTGATTTGCCGCATGACAAACGGCCCATGCTCCAGGTGAAACGCCCGCCGTTTGACCGGGGACGCTGGACGCACGTGGTTTTTACCTTGGAGCACATCAATAGGAAGCAGGCGAAGCCCACTGCAAAACTTTATCTGGATGGGCAGCTACAGGGAGCAATCCAGGGATGGGATCTGACCTTGGGGTGGGCCGAAAACTCGGCCCTGCTGGTCATGGGCTCCGCCTACGTCGGATTTCTCGACGAGCTTTCCGTTTTCGACCGCGTGCTCACGGAAGACGAGGTGAACGCGCTTTATCAATTACCCAATGGTGTGGCCGATCTTTATGGGCAGAGGGATGGAGCTTCATCTTCGCAGCGCTTCCCGAGTCTTCCATGACCGAGAGGGTGTGTCGATGGGTGCAAGAGGAGGGCCAACCGGTCCCTGGGGTTGCTGAAAGGGAAGACCGTTGAACGAGTAGAGCTTGGCAGCTGTCGAAACCCGGCCCAAATCCGGCGCGAACGAGTGGGGCAAAATGCCGAGAACGCACTACCGCGAACAGCTCTGAACCCTCACCGAGGCGCGGGTGGTCGTCGAGGACTTCCTCGTCGACTACACTACGCGGCGTCCACACAGTCGGCTTGGCTACCGCAGCCCAATGAACTAGCCGTACAACTTGCTGCCATCCCGACTTCGGGCGGCCTCCGGCTTCCCTCCGTCGGGATAGCGCAAACCCAACCCCCAACCTCAACCCATATCAGACGCCCGGACCAACCCTCTGGGGCGAAAAGTTGAAGCCGCGCAACCCTGTTTTAAATTACCATCCCATTATGCATCACGAATCTTCGATCGAGTTCTATAAGCGAGACGGTTTTGCAGTGGTGCGCGGGCTGTGGTCAAAGGCGGAGATCAGCACCATCGACACGGAGGTCCGGCACTATCTGGAGCGAAAGATACCGGACGCGCGCCCGGGTGATTTCATCTACGAGGATAACCCGGAGAAATCACTGCGCTGTGCATTCCGGCTGCAGGTGCATTCGGATTATTTCCGTTCCCTCATGCAGGAATCCCGGATCGTCAAGCTGGTGGAGCAGGTCTGCGGCGGTGCGGTGGTCGCAGACTCGGCCATGTTGATCAACAAGGCGCCGCTTTCCTCCTATGAGTTCCCGCTTCATCAGGACAATGCCTATCAGTTCTGGTCTCCGCCCGACGCAGTCGCGGTCACTTTGGCGCTGGATGAGTCGTCGGCTGAAAGCGGGGCGATTGTTTGCCTGGCGGGCTCGCACACCGGGGAGATCAGGCCGCATCGACCGTCAGGGGTGCTGGGCGCTAGCCGGGGGCTGGTTGCGGTTCCGCGGGTGGATGAATTCCCGGAGGTGACACTGTTCCTGAATCCGGGGGATGTCTCCTTCCACCACGTCAACGTCATCCACCGCACGGGACCGAACCGAACCAGGCATCCGCGCCGGAACCTCGGATTTGCCTATCATGCGACGGCGTCCGTCCGGGACGAACAGGCCGTGGTGGACTACGAACGCGCCTTGAAGGCATTTCTGCAGACGGCCGCTCCGACCCGGACTTGAGCATGTCGTCTCTCGCGTCGTGATGGGCTCGTCGTCATCAACGAATCAGGCGCACCAAAACCGGCCATTGCCAACTACGGTACGGTCTGAAAAAAAGGCGGGGTGAGAATACTTTCTATTCACGCGCACCTGGATGATTTCGAATTCGTCGCGTCGGGCACCTTCGAGGTTTGGCGGAGG
>CAMAUY010000239.1 GCA_945861565.1 Akkermansia muciniphila | reverse complement strand
ATGAATTGGAAACGAATGCTGGCGACCATCTCCGGTTCGGTTGATCAGGAACTCCTCCTGCGCAACGAGTATCTGGTGACGGAGAACCGGATTCTCAAGAACCAGATCAAAGGGCGATTGAAGCTCACGGACCCGGAGCGAATCAGCTTGGCCGAGATCGGGCAGCGTCTCGGTAGGAAAGCCCTGGAGGAAGTTGCGCAGATTGTTCGACCTGAAACCATTCTTCTGCGCAGCGTTCGACGGGATCCTCCAGGCGGTCGGTATCAAACCGGTGACATTGCCGCCGCGGAGTCCAAATCTGAACGCCCATTGCGAACGCTGGATTCGATCGGTAAAGCCCGAGCTCCTGTCGAAAATGATTCTTTTCGGAGGAAGCTCTCTCCGCCACTGCCTTGAAAATTACGTGAATCATTTCCACGCGGAACGAAATCACCAAGGCAAGGGCAACGTGATCCTGTTTCCAGCGCCCGAGGATCGGATCGGTGAAATGTCAGGGGACATCCAGACTCGCGAGCGCCTCGGTGGCCTCTTGAAATTTTATTACCGAGAGGCCGCATGAGTTTTTTGACCCTATGGGCTTCGTTCAAGCGAGGAGGCCATGCACCACGTTGCCATAGACATCGGTCAGTCGATAGTCGCGACCGGCGAAGTGATAGGTGAGCCGCGTGTGATCGAGGCCCATGAGGTGGAGAATTGTCGCGTGCAGGTCATGGACATGGACGATGTCTTGAGAGGCATACCAGCCGAATTCATCGGTGGCACCGTGGACATGACCTCCCCGAATGCCTCCTCCCGCCATCCACATCGTAAATCCGAAGGGATGATGTTCGCGGCCATTGGTACCCTCGGCGGTCGGGGTGCGGCCAAATTCGCCTCCCCAAAGAACCAAGGTGTCTTCGAGCAGACCGCGTGCTTTGAGATCCACCAGGAGTGCGGCGATGGGTTGGTCCACTGCGGCGCACCGTTTGGGGAGTTCCTCGCGCAGGCCACTGTGTTGGTCCCAGACGTTATTCTTGGGTGCATCAAAAAGCTGAATAAACCGAACGCCGCGTTCGGCCAGTCGGCGTGCGAGCAGGCATTGTCGGCCGAACAGTTCCGTGGTGGGGTGGTCGGTGCCATAGAGCCGATGGGTGGCCTTGGTTTCGCGCGAAAGATCGAAGGCCTCGGGGGCCTCCTGCTGCATGCGGAACGCGAGTTCGAACGAGGAAATTCGTGCTTCGAGTTCGCTGTCGATCACGCGGCTGCGCTTGTGGAGGTCGTTCAACTGTCGGAGGGTGTCGAGCTTGGTTCGCTGCCGGGCGAGATTGCCGGACGGGTCGTGCAGGTTGGCGATGGGGTGACTCAAATCGCGAATCAACGTTCCCTGATAGGAGCTGGGAAGAAAGCTCGAGGCCCAGAGTTGGGCCCCTTGAAATACGGCGGCCGGACTGACCACGACGAATCCCGGCAGATCTTGGTTTTCCGTTCCCAGTCCATAGGTCAGCCAGGAGCCCATGCTCGGGCGGGAGAAGGCTTGTTCGCCGGTGCACATCTGGAGAGCTGCCCCGGAGTGGTTGATGTTGTCGGCGACCATCGATCGAATAACACAGATGTCGTCGATGCAGGCAGCGGTGCAGGGTAACAATTCGCTGACGGCGGTGCCGGACTGGCCGTGCTGGGAAAATTTCCAGGGAGACGCCAGCAGATTACCGGTCCGGGTACGTTCGAGCTTGGGCTTTTCGAGCGGGAACGGTTTTCCGTTGTCCTGTAGCAGGCGCGGCTTGGGATCGAACAAATCCACGTGGGAAGGACCGCCGGGCATGTAGAGAAAAATGACCCGTTTCGCGCGCGCGACGTAATGGGGCAGGCTGCCAACGATGGGGCGCGTGGGTTGGGCGGTTACTCCTGAAACGGGATCCGGTGATGCTCCGGCGAGCAAATCGGTCAGCGCCAGCAGGCCGAATCCGCCCCCTGCACGGGCCAGCCATTCGCGCCGCGAACACCGATGGGGAATCCAATGGGAGTCACTCATAAGGGATGGAGGCGTAGCACATCTCCGCCGTCAAGGTCCTTGGAGAAGGTCAGTCCACATAGATAAATTCATTGCTGCAGAGAAGCACGTGAGCGAAGTCGCGCCACGCGCTTTCTATCTCGGAACCGCCGGATTGAGCGAGCAAGTGTTGTGCGATCTGGATTTCCTCCGGCTGCGCGGGTCGGCCAAAAAGCCACCGATAGGCCCACTCGATACGCGCCGCCGCGTCACCGCTCGTATTGCGAAGCAGGCGTTGCGCAAAATGGGACGCTTGGGTCTGCATAAAATCGTGATTGATCATGAAGAGAGCTTGAGGGGCCACGATAGAAATTGTTCTCTTTTCCACAGACGCATCGGGATTGGCTGCGTCGAAGAGAGTTGCAAAATTGCTCCGATCCCAGCGGGCCGTTTGGACATAGAGCGAGCGTCGGTTGGTGCCGACGTCCGCCCCGGCAGGGCCACCCAGCGCCACATCAAGTCGGCCGCCCACGAAGAGCATGGCATCGCGGAAGGCTTCCGCCTCCAGGCGGCGAGCGGAGAAGCGGGCGAGCCATCGATTTTCAGGGTCCTGTGCAGTTTGATCGCGGGGAACGGCGCTGCTTCGCTGATACGCGGCGGAAAGCATTATTCGCCGGTGAAGTTCCTTGAGTGACCAGCCTTGCTCAATCAAGTGCGCGGCGAGCCCGTCGAGTAAGGCGGGATGACTGGGGGGGGTTGAGGTCAGACCGAAGTTGCTCGGGGTGCGGACGAGCCCTTCGCCAAAGTGCCATTGCCAGACGCGATTGACGATAACGCGCGCCGTGAGCGGATTAGTCTTGGAGGCAATCCACGCGGCTAACTCGCGTCGCCCGCTGCCCTGAGTGATCGGTGGCTGCGAGTTGCCGGCGAAGAAAGCGGGCATGCGACGCGGGATGACCGGTCCGAGCCGCGTATAGCTCCCGCGGATGTGAACGGGCACGTCCTGAAAATTGGGGAAGAGTCCGCCCGGCATGCCACCTTCCTGCACTGTGAGCACGGCTGGGTAGGGTGGAGGCAAGTCTGCCTGCAAGGCGTCGCGATCCCTTTCCAGCATGCGCCGTTCGGGGTGATCCGCGGCGACGCGTGGTGACTGTTTGTCAAGAGCCGCGAGCTTCGTCTTGATCGATTCGAGTTGTAGCACCAGGCCGTCCCGAAGCGCAGCGACCGAGCGGGAGACCAGCGGCACTCGTTTCAGCGTGATCTCACCCCCCTTCGTCCCCAAGTTCTCCATGAAGTGGGAACTGTAGAAAATGCCAGCGAGCGCGTAGTAGTCGTGGTTCGAAATCGGATCGAACTTATGATCGTGGCAGCGGGCGCAACCCAAGGTTAGGCCCAGGAATGTCTTGCCCACCGTCTCGATCTGGTCGTCGACCATGTCACTGACCAACTTTTCCTTGTCAGCATCGCCCCGGTCCCAGGTGCCGTTGAGCAAAAATCCAGTCGCGATCAGGCCCGTCGGGTCACTCGTTTCATTCGTGTAGTTCGTGAGCAAATCGCCGGCGATCTGATGCGCGAGGAACTGGTCGAATGGCAAATCGCGGTTGAGTGAGTCGACTACCCAGTCGCGATATCGCCACGCTTCGAGCGGTTCGCAACTGGCCGCGCGCGCCTTGGGATCCGCGTCATGATAATCCGCGTATCGAACGACGTCCAGCCAGTGACGTGCCCAACGCTGTCCGTAGCTCGGTGAAGCCAGGAGTCGATCGACAACGCGCGCGAAGGCGTCGGGAGCAACGTCTCCGAGAAAGCTTCGGACTTCATCGGGCGTAGGCGGCAGGCCTGTGAGGTCAAACGTGGCGCGGCGAAGCAATGTGGTGCGGTCGGCCGGTGGAGCTTTCTTCAGACCGGCGGCGGCAATCTTCTCGTCTAAGAGGACATCGATGGGGACTCCCGCGCTAAGACCCGGCGCGGGTGGGCATTTCAGCGGTTGAAATGCCCACCATGTCTTTGCCGTTTGGACGAACGGTGCCTCGGCCGTGCGTGCCTCCGGGCCGAGCAGCGCCAACGCGAGCCCGATGCATGCAAATTTCTTCATTCCTTTAAGACGCGAGGAACTGCCGCATATCCTGACCGCGCTTCGATCTCTGCGGCAGGAGGCATGGGCTTCTTAAGCTTCGCGGTCT
This sequence comes from Akkermansia muciniphila, assembly GCA_945861565.1. Taxonomy (GTDB): domain Bacteria; phylum Verrucomicrobiota; class Verrucomicrobiia; order Limisphaerales; family UBA9464; genus SIBK01. The sequence continues at coordinate 443 of CAMAUY010000239.1, read as the reverse complement.
CGTCCTCTGGTCCCGGATTCACGGCACTTTCCGCTTCATTTCGCCGGCTTGGGGAGGTTTAAAACGTCGTCATGCAGCGTCCCGACGAGGGCAAGAACCTGGTCGATAAGATCCTTGCTGATCTTTAATTCTTCCAGCGTGGATTTCAGGTTCGCTGCGATGGCGGTGAAATGTGTTTCATTGAGACCCGGGAGTTTGGCGTGCGCAGTACGCATGTCCTTGCCCGTCCATGGAATCGGGCCACCGAGAGCTGCGGAGAGGAACTCCTTCTGCTTTCGACGCTGTTTATTCATGTTGGGATTGCTTCGAAAAAGTGGAGAGAGAAAGAGGAGCTTTTTAGTTAGTTGTTTTTGAATTCGAAGTCAACGGGCGATTTGAAGTTTAGGGAACTATGTAAACGGTGAGGATTATAGAAGCATTCGATATAGTCGAAGATTTGGGAT
>CAMAUY010000238.1 GCA_945861565.1 Akkermansia muciniphila | reverse complement strand
TCCGCACCCTGGGCGCCATGCGCGACGGCATCACGAATCCATCGAACAAGTCCAACGAGCTCTACGACGTGGAACGGGTCGAAGTGCTCAAGGGGCCCGCGGCCATGCTATTCGGCGAAAATAATCTCCTCGGTGGCGGCGTCAACCTGGTCACCCGGAAACCGACGGAAAAATTCCACGGCCAGATCGATTCCGAAGTCTCCAACAAAAACTACCTGAGATTGACAGCCAATGTGAGCGGACCGATCCATCATTTCAAAAGCGAGGACATCAAGATCCTCTACCGGGCCACGCTCGGCGGTTGGAAGGACGACCGCTTCAAGGAAATCCAACGCCGCGATGAAACCTTCATGGGCGGCGGCATCAGTTTTCTTTTCGGCCAGAAGACGTCGATCACCGTCGATGGGCACAATTTCAACGACCAAAGCTACATGTACTTTGATGACGTCTCCGATCACCTCCTGCCGAACGGCCGGGATGTGCCGGAGCCCGGCGTCGGCTTCGGCTGGTCGATTGCCCGCTCCAAGGATGTTTTCTGGACGTTGCGCGCCCGTTTTTACCGGGCCCAAGTGCTCCATTCCTTCACGGAAAACGCCTCCATCCGGGTGGTCTATGCCTTGTTCGACAAGGAGGACCGTCGCCGGCTGATCCGCCAGCGGGGCTTTGTTTCCCAATACATCATGGCCCGGGATGATCTTCCGCTTGAACTCGACAACGTCGTGCGGACCACCCAGATCGACTATCTGCACAAACTGCAGATCGGGCCGACCCGCCACGACATTGCGGTCGGCGTACAGACGGATGTCACGGACGGATTCCAGCGGCTCTCCGTGCTGAAGGAACTGCCCGACATCGACATCCGGAACCCCGACTTCAGCAACGATATCCTCACCAGCAATCCCGCCTTCACCAGCAACACCGAGTCGATCGTCCGGCAATATCACTATCATGTGCAGGAAAACATGAAGGTGTTTGACGACCGGCTGATCCTCGTGGGCGGTCTCCGTTGGATCGAACGGAAAAGCGAATCACTCAACCGCATTACCAATATTCGCACTGACCTCGATCCACCACAGGTGATGGTGCACAAATGGGGACTCGTCTACAAGGTTCTGCCGGTCGTGTCGGTCTACGCCACCGAAGCCGCCAACGTCTTCGTGAATACCGCCGGCCCGCTAAATCCGGCGACCAAGTATGAAACCCCACGCAAGGACCAGGAAGGCAAGCTGAAGGAAATCGGAGTGAAGTGGCAGGCCTTGCAAGGCCACCTCTACGGCAGCGCGGCGTACTTCGACATGGCCATGACCAACGTGGTGACCGGCGGTCCGGCTCCCGATGGTGCACTGAACATCGACGGCCGGCCCCTGCAGATCAATATCCAGACCGCCCAACAGCGCTCCAAAGGCTACGAAGCGGAAGTGGGTTACCGGCAGGAGCTGATGGGCTGGGGTCACGCCGACGTGATGGCCACGTATTACCAGGCCGACAGCCGCACCCAAACGAACACTCCGTTCCTGAACCATGCTCCCTACATCTATTCCTTCCTCGGCAAGGTCTCGCTCACCCGCGGGGTGTTTAAAGGCCTGACGGTAGGCGGTGGCATGCGGAAGCAGGGCTCTTTCCTCGAGCTGGCCGGCGCGGTCGCAAACGCCTGGCCGGTCACCGGCACGGCTTTCGCCTCCTATACCTTCCACGACCGCTGGGTGGCGCACCTGAATGTCGATAACATCACCAATGCGCGGTACATCATCACCGGCACCTCGCTGGCAGAAGGCAACGATCCCCGCCGGTTCCGGTTCGGCGTGAGCTACAAGTGGTGATTTAGCCGTCGCCATTTTTTTGCTTCGTTTTCCACCTCGCGAGTTCCGATCAGCAGATGAGTCGGTCTCGCGAGGTGCCGCTTTAATCCCAGACTCATTCAGCCACGGCCCTGTCCGGGCTAGCTGCCGGTCAGGGCTCCCCTCCACTTTCGACCGCAGCGACCATGGCTGACCCAGGGAATCTTTTTTCCCACCCCCACTCACTTTTCCCATGAAAACCCAACCCCCGCTTCACTTCCGACTGCTTTGCCTGCTGGCCCCCCTCGCCCTTCCCCTTCAGGCCGCGGCCGATGGGATGCGCGCCATCGGCTCGCAACGGCAGCTGTTTCTCGACGAATCGATCATTGAGACCATGGAGCATACCCGTCCGCGGTTGAACCCCGCGGTCAAGGTGACGAACAATCCGATCATCACCCGGGACAAGCCCTGGGAAGGGCCCGACATCCGGGTCGGATGGGTGATCTTCGACCAGAAGCTCGGCAAGTTCCGGATGCGTTACTCCACCGGAAAAATGACGGCCGAGGGACGGGATGCGAAAGGCGACATCATCGTCAAAGGCGAAGGCAGCAACCAGGTGTGCGAAGCGTTCTCCGACGATGGCGTGCACTGGACCAAGCCCGAGCTTGGCATGGTCGAGTTCAACGGCTCCAAGGCGAACAACATCCTGCCGGACAGCGCACGTTACTCGTATTTCTTCCAGGACCTGCATGACCCCGACCCCAGCCGCCGTTACAAGGCGCATGTCCGGGTCGGCACCACGAAAGACAAGGGCATGACGTTCGACTATTACTATTCGGCGGACGCCTATCATTGGATCGCCTACGAAAAAAATCCGGTCATCAACCTCGGAGATTATGTCGGACGCTGGGGCCCAACGCTTTTCCTCGGCTGGGATCCGAACCGGAAGACCTACGCGGTGCACATGGAAAACAACCCACAGCCGTCCCATAGGAGGGATCAAAGTTTCAAGGATTTGAGGATGCCGGTAAGGCTTTCTGGGTTAAAAGCGTCGGGGGCAAAGGGCTCGCCAAGCCACTCCAGCAGTTCAGCTCGCTCGGGGTGCTCGGGATCGGCCATGGCTTCGACCAAGTTTTCGTAACCGGGAACGCCGCCACAATCCTCCGGTGGGCCAGCGCGGGCGCCGGCGAGACAGGAGGCGAAACGTGCGCCGGAAGCGGGCAGGATTTTATCGAGTACGACTTCGTGCTGCCAGCTATCGCCAAAGTCATACTCGTAGATCAAATAGTCGTCGGGGGCGTGGAGCAGATCACAGAGCCGGAACTTCTTCTCGTCATGACGCTGGCCTGAGCCGGCAAAATCCTGATCCCAGTCATCGGGGTAGATCGCCTCGTAGACGTCGTCGTCCAAACGGAAGGCATGCAGGTGGCTGTTGGTCCAACCGAAGGCCAGTTGCAGCACGGCATGGAACTTGGGCAGCTTGATTGCAGCGGGGACCAGCAAGCGGCGCCAAATGGCGGGCTTGATGTCCAGCAGAGTGACCTTCAGTTGCAATTGGACGCGGGTGGGATCGAGTTTGGCGCGGGCTTTGGCCATGAGGGAAATAAGGTAGCTCGGCACCGCGGTCCTGGCCTGCCATGGGGCAGGGTGTGAAAACCAAAAACCTCAAGCAACCGAGCCGCCGCCACGCTACGGTGCTGCGCCAGTTGGTCGAACTGATTCCGTCGCACTTGGTGCCCAAGCTCGCCCGGGTCCACGGAGTGGACGCCCGGGCGCGCACGTTCAGCCCGTGGAGCCACGTCGTGACGCTGCTTTATGCGCAGCTGGCTCATGCGCTCAGTCTCAATGATGTTTGCGACGCCCTGCGGCTGTGGGCGACCCCGTTGCGGGCGCTGCGCGGAGCAACGCCGCCGTCGCGGAACAACCTCAGTCACGCCAACAAAACCCGGGACGCGGCTCTGGCCGAAGCCGTCTTCTGGCAGGTGCTCGGTCATCTGCAAAACACCTTCCCCTCCTTTAGCCGCGGTCCGACCAAGGGCCTGGCCTGGCGCTTCCGCCGAACGATCCACGTGGTCGATGCCACCGTGATCCAGTTGGTGGCCTCGTGCCTGGACTGGGCCAAGCATCGCCGGCGCAAGGCCGCCGCCAAGTGTCATCTGCGGTTGTCCCTGCGCAGTCTGCTGCCCGGCTTCGTCGTTATCGATACCGCCCGCGAGCACGACAGTCGCCGCGCCCGCCAACTCTGCGCTGGCCTGCAAGCCGGGGAGATCGTGCTCTTTGACAAAGGCTATTACGAACTCGCCCACTTCCAGGAACTGGCGCAACGCGGAATCTTTTTTGTCACTCGCGCCAAGGACAACCTCGCTTGCCGGGTGAAAAAACGTCTTCCCCGAGGCCACGATCCCCGGGTGCTCAAGGATGAGCTCATTGTCCTCAAAGGCCATTATGCCCGGCAGGATTACCCGGGCGCGCTGCGGCGCGTCACCGCCCGGGTCGAACTCGACGGCGAAGAACGCGTCATGGTTTTCCTGACCAATCATACCGAATGGAGCGGCGGCAGCGTGGCCGACCTTTACCGCTGTCGCTGGCAGATCGAGGTGTTCTTCAAACAAATCAAACAGACCCTCCAACTGGCCGACTTCCTCGGGCACAACGCCAACGCCGTCAAGTGGCAGGTCTGGATGGCGCTGCTCGTTTACGTGCTGCTGCGCTTCCAAGCCTGGTGCAGCGGCTGGGCCCACAGCTTCTCCCGGCTGCTCACACTCCTACGCGCCGCTCTTTGGTTGCCCTGTAATGTCGGCGAGTTGCTCAAACGCTATGGGACAGCAGGCGGACGCGGGGGAACCCTGATGTGGCCCCGCCAGAGCGCCCTGCCCGGCTTCAGCGCCTATCTCATGGGACAGCACCCGTGAAACGCTACGA
>CAMAUY010000237.1 GCA_945861565.1 Akkermansia muciniphila | reverse complement strand
AGTCACAGGGGGGCGGAGGTCCTGGGGCTAGGCGCGAACGACTGACTACTGATCACTGTTCACTGATTACTGCCTCGGGCCGTCCCTACTTCGTGATGGAACTGGTGCGCGGCATCCGCATCACGGATTACTGCGACCAGGCCAATCTCTCCACCCAGGAACGGATCGATCTGTTCATCAAGGTTTGCCAGGCCATCCAGCACGCGCACCAGAAGGGCATCAATCACCGCGACATCAAGCCGTCGAATATCCTCGTGACGCTGCACGATGGAGTGCCGGTGCCGAAAGCACTCAGAGTGGGGCTGTTTTATGGATGCGAGTGGACGGTCCCAACGGCGAAGAGTTCATACTCGACAACATGGATAGCCGACGGATCAAAGGAACAAGAGATTGGGCGCAATACGAGATCGTACTGTATGTGTCCAACCGAGCCAAAGTGATTGCCGCCGGGCTACTCGTCTATGGGACTGGTCAGGCTTGGATTTCCGATGTGAAATTCACCGCCGTTCCGGAGGCACAACTCTACACCGAGCTATTGAAAGAGCCGGGCGCCCCGCCCTTCTGATGGCCTGCGGCGACTTTAGCGGAGTTTTCTATAGCGCGATGCGCAGCTTCCTACGTTCCTGCTCCCCAAGCTGGTGCGGGAACACAAATCCGAGCCCACGCTTGGCTATTTAGTCATTGGAGTCACGTCGTAACCCCGCTTATCGGTCCGTACGCAAGCAGGGTCGTGCCTGTGGCATGTCTCGTAAAGCAATTGCCATGAGAATCTGTAGCGCCATACTCGCTTCGCAGTATACAACCGCGATTTCTCATGGAACACGCCCTTGGATTCGTATCGGATTCCCGTCCTTGCGGTTTTCAAACCCGCTGCTCCGGACGCCCCAAAACGCCGGCAAGCCAAGCTTTCACTCTTATTGAGTTGCTGGTGGTTATTGCAATCATTGCGATCCTGGCGGCCATGCTGCTGCCCGCTTTGACACGGGCTAAGTCGAAGGCCAACACGACCAAGTGCTTGAGCAATCAGCGGCAAACAGGTTTCGCGTTTGCCATGTATGTCCACGACAACAACGACTGGTACCCGGTGCATAATGGCTGGGCAACTTTCGGGGGTACGGTAGGAGGCTCGGGATCGGAAGCGGGCACGACGCCAGCGCGCGAGCGCCCGTTGAATCCATATACGGCCAACCAACTCCAGATCTTTCGATGCCCGAGTGATCACGGGGATGTGAATACACCCGAATTTAAGACCGCCTGGGAAGCCTACGGCAACAGTTACAATGTGCAGTGGGCTGGGAATTCGTTTCGAATCAAGCATGTGACCGGCGACAGCCTTTCGCCAAGCACTCCGTCTGGACGTCCGATTCGAGGCAGCGAGGTCGGCCGCAGTCCGGTCAATAAAGCGATTCAGGGCGACTATCCCTGGCATCCCAATCGAGACATCAGCAAGACAGCCTGGCACAATTATTTGGGTAAACGCAGCTTCAACATGCTTTTCGGAGATGGCCATGCGCAATTCTTCCTGTTTAAATGGCCGCCGGGTACCGCCTGGCAGAATTTCGTCGCCGACAACGACGTGAATAATCCTAATTATCCAAACCCGGAGAACCAAGTCTGGTGAAAAGGAGCTTGCGAGCTTGATTCGGACCGTACGGGATAGGGGGTGCTTCAAGCTCGGTGCAACCCTCCATGAACCGACTCCATTTCCCAATTCGAGGACGAAGAACGAGCGCGACGGACGAGGACGATTTGAAGGACCCCATTGCGGCGCTTTCGCCCACGACCTCGACCTCGTCCTCGTCCTTCGTCCGTCGATGGCGACGACCAGCACACCGACCTATGTGCCGGGACGCACGGGGCGCGGTTCATGGTCCCAATTCATGTCCATTTTTTGGAAAACATTCCTGCCCATGAACCCCCCCCCTCACCCTGCCCTCTCCCCCCTCTCTGAGCGGGGGGGAGAGGGTGGCCGCAGGCCGGGCGAGGGTGGTGCTTCGATTGGCGGGCTCACTTCACTTCCAAGGAGAAGGCTCTCGGCGCCCCGGTGATTAAAGGGGATCAAATTTGAAAAATATTCCTCCGAAGGCTTGGCATCGGACCAAAAACCCGTTTTGCTTGGCGCATGCAAGCCTGTCGTTTCCTTTCTGGAATTCTCGCGTTATTCACCGTCACGACGGCCCTGGCCGCCGATGCCACCAATGAAGTGAGTGCTTTCGCCGATCCCGCTCTGGAATCGGCTGTGCGCCAACAGGTCTTCGCCAAGCGCGAGACCACCAAACCCATCACTGCCGCAGATGTGGCCAACATTTCCACGGTTCAAGGCAATCTGAAGGGTATCACAAACCTCGCCGGCCTGGAACATTGCAAGGCTCTCGCGTCACTGGATCTCGCCGGGAACAAAATCACGGACCTCTCACCGCTGACCGGCCTTCGTCAGCTCCAATATCTCAATCTCCAATCGAATCTCGTCGCGGACGTGAGACCGCTGGGGACAATTCCGGCCCTCCAATACATCGAGCTTTCCGGTAACCGGGTTGCCGATGCGCAGCCTCTCGCCGCCTGTACCAACCTGGCATCGCTTTACCTCTCCGACAATAAGTTGACCTCGCTCAACGGCCTGACAGCGTTGCCACGTCTCGTCTCGCTGTATCTCGACGGCAACCGTCTCAAGTGCATCGCCGGACTCGAGAGCCTTCGCAATCTTTCCAGCGTCTCGCTTTCGCGCAATCGGATCTCCGACGTTGACCCGTTGGCAGGGTTGCGTGCTCCCAGTTTCTTCCTCCTCGAGAACAACCAGATCAAAGACTTGTGGCCAATTCTCAAGGCATGCATGGATGACGCCAGGGGGCCGAACAATTTCGCACCGTTCCTGAACCTTTATCTGAAAGGCAACCCGCTTGAGAAATCAGGCGAAGAGCAACTGGAAGAGCTTAAGAAGCTTGGCGTTCGCGTTAATCGGTAACCCGCGAATCGCATGCTCAAGCATCAGCTCATTCATCCTCAGATCAATGCACTGCTGGGCCGCGCCGGACATCACTCGCGGGTGTTGATTGCGGACGGCAATTATCCCGCCTGGAGCAAGAAAGGGCCGAATGCCGAGTTGGTCAGTTTGAATCTCTCTCCCGGTATCCCGACGGTCGCCCAAGTTTTGCGAGCCGTCCTGAGTGCGGTGCCGATCGAGCAGGTGAACGTCATGGGAATTCCCTCCGAGGACCCGTACGCGCGCCAGGGAGAACCGCCGGTGTGGGATGAGTTCCGGCGGATCGTTCAGGATGCGGGCCTCTCGTTGGCGTTGGAGCCCGTCTTGAAGTGGGATTTCTATAAACAGGTCGAGTCTTCCGATCACGTTCTCACCATTCAGACGGGAGACCAGTCCCTGTGGGCCAATGTGTTGCTTACGCTAGCCTGCCGGACGGCCGTGTAGCGGCTCCGTTCATGCAGGGTGGACCGGCAGCGGCTGGACGGCTCCCTGTCGACGGTAAAAATCTTGGCCCACACGCTGGATGTGCTCGCAGAGTTCCTCGTGGTCGATCATGTGGAGAATTGAAAGGTCGACGGTGTAGGGCAGGAGCAAATCATCCAGTTCACCCATGATGTTCAGCAAATCACGATAATCCAGCCCGCTTCCTACGAGCGTCAGGTCGATGTCCGAACCGTTCTTGTAGTTCCCCATGGCCCGTGAGCCATACAGGACGGCCTTCTTCACCTCGGGATGCCCGGCCAGCACTCCGCCGATCTTCTCCACGGTCTTTTCCGGCAATCCAAAACGCGGGGCACTCATTCAGCTTGGCGGGACAAGGTTTCCAAACGCGACCGCAGCTTCACAAATTCGGCGAAGAAAGCACCACGGATGCTTTGGGCAATCACTTTCGCCGTCTCCTCGTTATAGGTGTGGCTGGTTAGCGCGCGGCTTTCGATCATCTTCATCCAAGTTTCACCGTCTTCGAACAAGCCACGTTTGAAGGCGAGCCGGAATGCATCCCGGCTGCCAAGAATGTTACTCTCTCCCTGGTCTTCGAAGAAATCCTTCAAAGTGGTCCAAGCCAGCTCATACGTGTATTCGAAGCACTGGATGAGACCCTGCTCTTCCATCTCATTGAGCTCACCCTTCTCGATGAACTTGGTCATCTGCCCGACGGCTTTCGCGTAGTTCTGAAAGCGTTGTTTCCATCGGATATCGTGAGGGCTCATGGGTGGCAGCATGGTGAAGGCTGGGAAGGGAGGAAAACAGAAAACATCGAAGCCGACCGTGAATGCTTGGTGCAGCAGCGATGAGCTCCATTGGCAAAAGAGACTGGTGGGCGGTGAGGGACTCGAACCCCCGATTCGATCCCGCCCCCTCGACTGCATTGAAAAGCCAATAAAAGCACACTTTCCTGTCATAGATAACACGGTTGACAGTCTTAGTGGGTAGTCTTAGTTTTTTGGGCATGGCATGCGTTTGGAAACACCCGGACTGTAAAAACTGGTTCGCCCGCTACACCAATGCGCTGGGCGTCCAGGTCAACCGATCCACGAAGTCACCCGACCGTCGCACCGCTCAAGTGGTGGCCGATACTTGGGAGCACGGGGAGCGTCTCGCGAGGCAGGGCACACTGACCGCCGATCGGGCGCGGGCGATCCTTTCCGAGACCTTGGAGCGGGTGACGAAGGGCGAGGAATCCATTCGCACGGTGGCCGCCAACGCATTCTTTGCCGACTGGCTTGACCACAAGGTTG
>CAMAUY010000236.1 GCA_945861565.1 Akkermansia muciniphila | reverse complement strand
TGATTTCGCTCCGCGTGGAAGTGATTCACGTAGTTTTCAAGGCAGTGGCGGAGCGAGCTTTCTCCGAAAAGGATCATTTTCGACAGGAGCTCGTCCTTTACCGATCGAATCCAGCGTTCGCAATGGGCGTTCAGATTTGGACTCCGCGGCGGCAATGTCACCGCTTTGATACCGACGGCTTGGAGGATCCCGTCGAACGGTGCGCAGAACTTTGTATTTCGGCCAAGCCGATTCGCTCCGGGTCCGTGAGCTGCAACCGCCCTTTGATCTGGTTCTTGAGAATCCGGTTCTCCGTCACCAGATACTCGTTGCGCAGGAGGAGTTTCTGATCAACCGAACCGGAGATGTACGCCAGCATTCGATTCCAATTCATCGAAGAGACTTAACCGAGCCTACGGCCTGGGAGCAATCACCTCATCGCCCTGCAAATCGTTGAATATTGGTAGGTTCGATTTTTTTGACCCTACGGGACGAGAAAACTGTCCGGATACCGCCGGAACACTGTCCGAACCAAATCGGAACCCTGTCCGGCCGTTGCCGGGCGGCTGTCCGGACCTCGCCGGAACGCTGTCCGAATGAAATCGGAATGCTGTCCGACATTCTCCGGAACGCTGTCCGGATCAAATCGGATTCAGTGTCCGGATGGATCGGAATGCGCACCCAGTGCTGATGCTCCAAGAGAGGAACCATCCGCATTTGCCTACACTGGGGAGTTGACTGTGGGGCGCTTGGTTGTTGGCCTGGAGTGAGGGCCAGCGCATCCAGCCAGCCGTCCCTTGGGAGCCGAACAGCATAAGAACTGGAAGGAACATGCCTGTCAATAATGTTGAGTGGAAATGCCTCGCTTTGCAACATTTGCAGGCATTTTTGCCCATTGTGGCCTACAGCTCAACATTATTGACCACTCAACATTATACTACCGGGAAGCCGCATGAGTTTTTTGACCATACGCCGTCCCGAACAAGGACTTCATTTGCTTCGTTTCCTTCAGTTCGCCGATTTCGTAGAATAAGCAACTCATGACAGGACAGCGAAGCAACGGGACAAGGAACATCGTGCGCCGGGTCAGCCTGGGCGCGATTCTGGTGGTCCTATTCCTGCACCCGGGGTCCGAGGCCCACGCCGCCCGGGAGCCGGTCGAGATCCCAACCGGGCAGCGGCAGCTTTTCCTGGATGACTATGTCATCGCGAAAATCGATAACCTACGCCGCACGATCCATCCTCCGGAGAAGCGGGGTGCGGTGATTCGCAGCGCGAATCCCAGTCAGACCATTCAAACGCGCACCGCGCCGGTGTGGGACCCGGTGGCGAAGGCGTTCATGTTGTGGGTGATGAGCACCGATCAACCGTTGCGCCTGAGCAAGGATGGGCTCAACTGGACGGATGGGCCGAAGCCCGATCTTCGGATCGACCATGCGGTCTATGATCCGCGGGAGGCCGATCCGATGCGACGATATAAGGCAGCGTTGCTCAACGAGGGTTTCGCCACTTCCCCGGATGGAATTCGATGGACGAAACTCGACGTGCCCAAAATCCAAAGTTCCGACGAAGGCAATTTCAGCTATGACCCAAAGGAAGGACTGTTCATCCACAGCGTGAAGCGTTCCGGGCAGTTTGGACGTTCGGTCGCCATCGCGACCAGTCGGGATTTCAAGCAGTGGCGCGACTACGGCATCGTGTTCCAGACGGATGAACTGGATCAGGAGATCGGCCGGCGACGCATTGCGGAGCGATTGGCCAGTCCGGGGCTCAAGCAGACCGAGTATAACACTCCTGAGCACTACAGCGTGCAGATTTACAACATGGGCGTGTTCCGATACGAGGGGTTCTATATCGGCCTCCCGTCGGTCTATCACCACACCGGCAAGGTTCCACCGAGCTGGCCGGGGTTCAACACGCTGCGGCTGTCACCTGCGATCCGTGATGCCGTTGGCAAGTACGGAGACTATACCGGGTTCTACAACATCCAACTGGCCACCAGCCGCGATCTCGTTCGCTGGCAGCGGACCGCCGGGCGCGAACCCTTCATCGAGGCATCGCCGCTGGGCGCAGGAGCCTACGATGTGCAAACGATCATCGGACCCTCCACCCCGGTGGTGCGCGGCGACGAGTTGTGGTTTTACTATACGGGGATCAAGCACTATGCGTTTGTTGCGTCCGGCGATGAACCCGGCTACGACGATTACCACCCTGACAAGGGCGCCATCTGTCTGGCGGTCCTGCGGCGGGACGGTTTTGTCTCTCTCGATGCCGGCGACGCCGCGGGAACCCTGTTGACCAAGCCGTTTGTACTTGGCGGAACGACGGTTCACATCAATGTCGACGCGACGGCCGGCGAGGTTGAGGTGGCAGTCCTTGATGGCGACGACCGCAAGGTCGCTGTTTCCGAGCGGGTCACCGAGGACAAACCCAGGGCGGCGCTGCGATGGAAAATGGGCGAGCTAACCCACCTGAAAGGAAAGACCGTGCGTCTTGTCTTCACGCTTCACCATGCGCGACTTTACTCGTTCTGGTGCGATGAGGAATCACCCTGAACCTGTTGATCTAATTCGCCACCCACAGCGAACGCGGGCACGACGGATCACTACTCCAGCTCTTCCAATGCCTTCCGGCAATACCACTTCACCGCGCTGCTCATGGGTGGCTGGAGCGTGTCGAGCTGATCGCCAGCAAACCAGCCAATGTCGAAGTGCTCCGCCTCGGCCAGGGCCATCGCGCCGGACTTCGGGCGCGCGAAGTAAATCATCCCGATGTGCTCATGCACGTCGTTGATGCGATGGATGTCGAGGAAGCGCGGCGCAATGAGCGCTCGCGTGCCCGGCTCGGTGGTGGGTGGGCGCTCGCCGATCAGTTCCACCTCGAAGCCGCTTTCCTCTCTCGCCTCGCGGAGCGCGGCCTGTTCCGGCTCCTCATCCGGTTCCACATGGCCACCGAGCGGCAGCCACTTGTTGAGTTTGCGATGATGGATGAGCAGCACCTTGCGCTCGTGGATGACGAAGATGGCGACGGTGAAGTCGATGGCGTAGTGGATGTGTGGCACGTGGGGTAAAGATCACTCTTTCATACAACAAACGCCAAGGATGTTCACGCGGCGTTGATTCGTTCCGCGATTTCGCCGGCGCAGCATTCGGCCAGGAAGAGGTATTCCTTGATGCGCCAGCGGCGCCAGTTCGAGCCGTGGCGCGCCACCCAATCCAGCGTGATGCCGTTGGGTGTCATGATCACCGCGTTCTCCGCAATACCAGATCTCGTTGTAGATCTCCCGCATCTGGTCGTGCATCTCCGACGGGTGATGCACCGTGTGCAGCGTGGCGATGAGGCGGCGGGTCGCGTCAGCCAGTGCCGCGGCCTCACGCACTCCACTCGCCAGTTGAAGGATCTCTCCGCGCTGCTCGCGGACAAACTCAAGGATCTTCTCGTGCTGGTGGCGCAAGCGACCCGAGGCCGTATGGTCAATAAACTCATGCGGCATCTCGGTAATAACATTTCAAAAGGCCACCGAGGCGCTCGCGAGTCTTTATATGCCCCGATATTTCACCGACCCGATCCTCGGGCGCTGGAAACAGGATCACGTTGCGCTTGCCTTGGTGATTTCGCTCCGCGTGGAAGTGATTCACGTAATTCTCAAGGCAGTGGCGAAGAGAGCTTTCTCCGAAAAGAATCATTTTTGACAGGAGCTCGGTCTTTACGGATCGAATCCGGTTCTCCGTCACCAGATACTCGTTGCGCAGGAGGAGTTCCTGATCAACCGATCCGGAGAGGGTCGCCAGCATTCGTTTCCAATTCATCGAAGAGACTTAACCGAGCCAACGGCCTGGGAGCAATCTCCTGATCGCCCTGTAAATCCATGAAGATTGGCAGGTTCGAGTTTTTTGACCGTACGGGTCCAGCTCAACCGCACGGCGCCGGGCAACGCGCGGATTTGCAGCGTCGGTGCATCGCATTTGCCGTCGCTGCCGGCGTTGTAGACGGCCTGGATTTCCGCGGCGCTGAGGGCGCGGCTGTAGATCGCCGGCTCGTCAATGAGTCCGGCGAAGAACTCCCCATTGTAGGTGGGACTCACTTGTCCAATGATCGTGCTGACCACCGAATCAATGGGCCCAATCACGGAAACGGTGGACTTGTTGCTGACCATCACGCCGTCCACGTACAACTCAAGCCGACCCAAGTCAGTGTCCCGCACTCCGGCCAGATGGTGCCAGCCGGCAGTCAGAGCGAACGGAGCCTCTATGCCATCCATTACACCACCGATCAACACTCCGAACGCCGCACGTCCCTGACTTCCGCTGCGCTTATGGCACTCGACTTCAGAACCATTAACTTGCGTGTCCCGGGCAGGCCGACGTTGTCCTTGCTCAGTATTCGTTTCTCGCCTGTGTTGGTCGCAGGATTGATCAGGACCCAGGCTTCCAGCGTCAGGTCGTCCAGGTTGAAACCGCCCCCGACTTCGATGTAGTCGTTCACCCCGTCGAAGCTGAATGCCTGCCCGACCTTGCCCGCGGCGAAGGTGGCGCCATTTCGCAGCGTGCCGTGATTGGTGCCAACCTGATCGAGAGCATTATTTTCCGCCCGCCACCAAGCTGCGACTTGGGGCGACGCTGTTGCGCAATCAGCACGCAACACTTCAAGGCCGGAGGCGGAAAACAGGAGGGTGCGGAGGACGGTCTGAAAACCGTGTGAAAGTGCCGATTTGAAAACCGCACAGTGATTGAGGGGTATTTCCGAGATGGGCGAGGGCGACGCTGGGTTCGCCGCCCCCGCCGAGGTGCGGCCTTCTTTATTCGGGATTCTCGATCTG
>CAMAUY010000235.1 GCA_945861565.1 Akkermansia muciniphila | reverse complement strand
TGCCCAATGCCACTCAGATTTGGTCAAGGAAGTTGGGCATTAGCGGCCGCTCGTGAGCCGGTAAACGTCGGAAATTTCTGAGGGTGGTGGCGAATGTTTCGAATTTGGCCAGGTCGCGGTTTCTTGCGCTTCGGCAGTTCACAGAGGCGGACTTCGGACAGTAGTTCGCGCACCCAACGCTGGGCTTTCCTGGACCGTACGGTCTGCCCACACCGAGGTCTTGGCTGCCGTGGACTTCTTCTCGACGGAGGTTTGGACATCCGTAGGACTGATCACATATTACGTGCTGGTATTCATGCGCGTCGGATCACGCCGAGTGTGCATCGCCGGGATAACTCCCTCTCCCGACCAGGCATGGATGAAGCAAATGGCCCGGAACATGACCATGGCAGACACCGGGTTCCTTTGTGGCTGTCGGTATCTGCTACACGATCGAGATCCAAAGTTCTGCCCATCGTTCGACGGGATCCTCCAAGCCGTCGGTATCAAAGCGGTGACATTGCCGCCGCGGAGTCCAAATCTGAACGCCCATTGCGAACGCTGGATTCGATCGGTAAAGACCGAGCTCCTGTCGAAAATGATTCTTTTTGGAGAAAGCTCTCTCCGCCACTGCCTTGAGAATTACTTGAATCACTTCCACGCGGAGCGAAATCACCAAGGCAAGGGCAACGTGATCCTGTTTCCAGCGCCCGAGGATCGGATCGGTGAAATGTCAGGGGATATACAGACTCGCGAGCGCCTCGGCGGCCTCCTGAAATTCTACTACCGAGATGCCGCATGAGTTTTTCGACCATAAGCCTATCAATAACGCCCTGTAATTGCGTAGAATACCTGTTGCGATTGTGTGCATCCTGTGAGACACTCTAACTAGGCTGGTCAGTTTACTATTTTTTATGGGAATTTATGGCAAAATCGCAAACTCTTGATGACGAAAAACAAAAAACAGGTTCCGCTACTGTCCGGTTTTACGAGTTGGAAGCTCGAGGACGCGAAGTCGCACTTTAGTGAACTGGTGAAATCGGCCAAACGCGAACCCCAGCGCGTTACCGTTCACGGGAAAGACGCTGTCATGGTGGTCGATGCTGAAAGCTTCGCCAGGCTCTTGCCTGCCTCAATGCAGCCAAGCCTCCACCAACTGTTGTCTGACTCTCCCCTCACCCGATTGGAGTTCAACCACCGGTCGGTTCGGTCTCCGGTCCGGGACGTTGAATTGTGAGCGGCTGGATTCTCGATACCAACGTACTTTCGGAACTGCGAAAGGGCGCTCGCTCGAAGGTAGCGGTCAAGACTTGGGCCGACTCGTTGCCGCCGCATCAGCTTTTCGTGAGTCGAATCACTCTCGCTGAAATTCAATACGGAATCGAGCAAGCGAGTGACCCCAGGTTCCGGTTGGAACTGACCCAGTGGGTTGAATCGAGTCTGCTCCCCTGGTTTTCCGGTCGCATTCTGGAAGTGGACCAGCCCGTCATCGTTGAGTGGCGTCGAATGGTCGAAAGAGGGCGCAAGAAAAACGACACTTTCAGCCAGCCGGATTTGTTCATCGCCGCTACCGCCTCAGTGCACGGTCTCGGTGTGGCGACGCGTAACATCGAGGATTTTGCGGTGTCGGGAGTGGCGGTTATGAATCCTTGGGAATTCGTCTCTTGATTACTGATTTTAGAAAGTAAACGGGGTCAGTTCTTGGTATTGGCAACTCGTCGGCCTGGCCCAAATGCTTTAAGGGCAACCAAAGTAAACAAAACCAAGAACTGACCCCTTTAGCAGTTTCTCAATATCGGACCACGTCCTACGTGCCATAAAGTTGGCCAAATGTTCAATCGACGATTAAAAGAGTCGGTTCTGAAGTGTGCCCGGGAGAATCGTAGCTGGGGCTGCTCGCGGATTGTCGGTGCCTTGAGCAATTGGGGACTCCAGGGCAGCCATCAGTCAGGGTTTTTGGGCTACAATCTTGCCATCCTGCCAGATGTAGACAGGTGTGCCGTGGTGGCGGGCAGTCTTGCGGGCGATCTTGCCCGCACGACGCAGTGCGCCGCCGACCGCCGCGGAGAAGCTGTTGGTTGGTTTCTTGCCTTGGATTGCTTTCATGGACCTTGTTCGAGTAATCGAGGGGTGGTTTCGGAGTTATCGTACACCGCCCAAACATCGGCCAATGGGCGATAGGCGTTTTGGAAATTGTGCCAACCCCGGTGGAAACGGCGAACGACATCGGCGCGAGCAACATGGTGTCCGCCTTGTTTGACTCGGGCCGGAAAGATGTTGGACGGTTTCGTCATCCCCTGCAACTGGCAGTATTTCCTGGAACGGGCCGAGGTGCACTCTCACAACACAACGGGACTAATCGTCCTCAAATCGACGACGCAATCGGTGGACTGAGAATTCGCGTCTGCTAGGCCTCCTTCAAGGTGTGAAAAGCCCAACACCTACTCTGGTGTGGAATTGAGTAGGTTTTGGGATTCCGTCAGGCCCAATAGATTATCCAGGATGGACAGGATAGTCTTCGAGGGCGTGCGCATGTCCGACTCCCAGTCCTTGATGAGGCGAGTGGCAACCCCCAGAATATGAGCGAGTTGAGATTTTCGAAGTCCTTTTTCAATGCGTTTGAATTGAATCCGTTGGCCGAGAGTGTCCAGGGCTCCATCGGGAGGCGTTGTCGGGGTGTGATCTTGTGGAATTTCTTTCCGGAGACTAGTGATCTTGCGATGTGCAATACCCAACAGGGCTATCGGGCGGTGTGAGGGACACGGGGCGTGAATTACGTGACGGCGAACTCCCTCACCGTGCACTTGGGCAATGCTTGGTTCCGTTAGTCTCAATTCAGTACCGTGTCCGAGGCGGGAAAAGTTCCAGAGGTTCCCGCAACGGGTTAAGCATCTGCACAAACCCGCTGAGTTCGTGGGCGTCCAACGGGAGGAAGGGCACAAAGGAGATCTGGAGCTTGCGCGCGCAGCGAACGCGCTTGAATCCATCCAGGAGGATCGGGGTCGGAGCGCTCTGGATACCTTGGATCGGCTCGCGGATTCCCTCCTGGGCGCTTGCCGCCAACAGCCGTTCCTCCAGGCGCGGCTGGCGGAGCCGATAGCCCTCAAAACGGAGGTCCTACTGCGAGAGTTCTGACCCATTGCCTGTTGCCGAATGTAACTGCGTCAATTCAACAACAGGTTCACGCGGCTTTCTCCTCAAGACCTCTCAAATCAATCAATTCAGTCTCAGCAATGTTTGTCAGGAGAAACGAGTCGCAGTACGCTCTGCCCATGGATTACGAGGGCATCATTACCATCGAAGCCGGCAAGCGCAGCGGCAAGCCCTGCATCCGCGGCACGCGGATGACCGTCACTGACGTGCTGGAGTATCTGGCATCAGGGATGACACATGACGAGCTGTTCGCCGATTTTCCCGATCTCACTGAAACCGACATCCGCGCGTGCCTGGCGTTCGCCGCCGACCGCGAGCGACGTTTGGCGACGTTGCCGGCATGAGGCTGCTCTTTGACCAGAATCTCTCGCGTCGTCTGCCCCGTATTCTGCAAGAGCTTTACCCCGGCAGCATCCACGTCCGGGAGTTGGGTTTGCAGGCAGCAGATGATTCCGTCGTATGGGACTACGCAAGGGATCACAGCTTCATCATCGTCTCGAAGGACTCGGATTTCCAACAACGCAGCCTCCTGTTCGGTGCGCCTCCCAAGTTTGTCTGGCTGCGTCTCGGCAACTGTTCCGTAGCGGAAAGCGCCGAGCTGTTGCGAAGGCACTCCGTTACGATTCACACCTTTGATTTGGATCCAATCCAATGCCATTTGATGCTTCCCTGACTCTTGAGGATGAAGGGACAGGTTATTGATTCCCAACGACGGCTGGGCAACGTGCAGCCGCGACGGCGACGAAGGAGCGCAAGTGACGGAGTTCCATGTCGCCAGCATACGCGGTAGGCATGGTGAGCCAAGGGACAAAGCATTTACCACCACGCCGCGACTTCGCTACCGTGTCCGCCATGCCAAATAATCCAACAACTGACACCACCTGGCATCGCATCGGCGCTCTCGCCGAACTGGCGAAGCGCGAACTGCAACCCATCACTGTCGCGGGCAAACCGCTCGCGCTCTCGTGCAAGGACGGAAAGTTCGGCGCGATTGCCGGGCGCTGTCTGCATGTGGGCGGGCCGCTGGGCGACGGTCGGCTCGCGGGCGACAACGTGGTGTGTCCGTGGCACGGCTGGAGTTTCAATCGCTGCGACGGCCAGTCCGGCAAGGGGTATCCCATTGCCGTCGCTTCGTATGCACTGAAGGAGGAGGACGGCGCGCTATGGATTCGCTTCGACAACGCCACCGCCGTGAAAGCACCGCAACGCGAGCCGCATGCTCTGGCGCGAGCCGTGCAGCGCGAGGCCGGTCCGGTCCGGGTGTTCGGTCTTTCCACCACCGGCATGGACGCGGAATCACCACGCTACTCGACCTCGGAAGATTTACTGACCGAGGCGCTCGCCCACGCGCGCGACGCGCTCGGCTGCGAGACCAAGCTCGTCAAGCTGGCTGAAGTGAAGTTCAAACATTGCGAGGGCTATTACTCGAAAGCCGCGCCCGCCTGCACCTGGCCTTGCACGCTCACGCAGATGGACGCCGAGGACGAGCTTGAGCCGGTGTATGAGGCGCTCGTGCATTGGGCCGACGTGGTGCTGGTGGCAACGCCGATTCGGTGGGGTGCGGCCCAGGGCAGTTTCAAGAAAAGTGGATTGGCCGGATTGGTTGAAGGATGGACCCGCGGAAGAACAATAGGCAGGCGGGATATTGAGAACTCGGCTGATTTTTCACAATGGCCACGCTTGAAAGTAAGCGCATGGCTTCTTGAAGCCA
>CAMAUY010000234.1 GCA_945861565.1 Akkermansia muciniphila | reverse complement strand
CTCATCCAAAAGCGTTTGTTGCTCGTGCTCGGGTAGCGTAAAAGGCTCGGCCATGCCGGCAGTTAAATAAAGTCAGCGAGTTTTGTCCAGTTTTACATCGTCTTTTGTTTCACCTGCCTCCTTAAAGTCAAAATCTTGAAACTGCCCTGATCACAACATCACAACCACCGCACCGCCATACCCAATCGGTTTCACAATAGGTCTTTGAACTGCTCGATTGTCATCCCTGCGTCTCGGACGATCGCTGCCATCGTAAAGGCATCAACGGGATTATTGCGCGGCACAACGATTTAAGCGGGCCTTTGGACAAGATTTGGAATCACCGGCCATACAGGCTCCAGGAATACTCAAAGCCTCCACGCACCCACCCGCGCACGCACCGCCGCGTCCATCGTTATCAACGGAGGCCATTCCCGCCGATAACCCTCCCCCGCCAGTTTGCGTGTCGCGTCAAAACCCATCTTGGATCCCATCCCTACCTCGGGCGTCGCGTGGTCCAATACATCCGCCGGGCCGCGCGTGCACAAACCGTCCCGCTGCGGATCCGTATTCGCACACCAACGAAACAGCACCTCGCGCGTGTCGTGCACGTCCACGTCATCGTCAACCACTATAATGTACTTGGTGAACATCATCTGCCCCATACCCCACAGACCGTGCATGATCTTGTACGCCTGCATCGGGTAGGTCTTGCGAATGCTCACAAATACCAAATTGTGAAAGACTCCCTCCGCGGGCAACGCAATGTCGATGATCTCGGGGAAGTTCATCCGGAAAACCGGCAGGAACAATTTCACCGAGGCCGCCCCGATGTAGAAATCCTCCATCGGCGGACGCCCCACAATCGTGGCCGGATAGACGGCGTCGCGACGGTGGGTGATCGCCGTCACGTGCATCACCGGGTACGGGGCCGGCAGCGTGTAGTACCCCGTGTGATCGCCAAAGGGCCCCTCCTCTCGCAACGGCTCCAATGGATCCACATACCCCTCGATTACGAAATCGGCCGCCGCCGGCACCTCTAGGTCGTTGGTCTCGCATCGCACCATCTCCACGGACCGACGACGCAACCAGCCGGCGAGGAGGAACTCATCGAGCCCATCCGGCAACGGTGCGGTCGCGCAGAACGGAAACACCGGATCGCCTCCCAGGAAAATTGCCACCGGCATCCGTGTCCCCGTCTCGTAGTAACGACGCCCGTGACGTGCGGCAACCTTTTGTAACTGCCAGTGTAGTCCGACCGTCCTCTCATCATAAATCTGCACCCGGTACATCCCGAGGTTTCGATCGCCCGTGTCCGGATCCCGGGTGACCACACACGGCAGCGTCAAGAACCGCCCGCCATCGAGCGGCCAGCACTTCAGCACCGGCAATTCACCCAGAGTTGAGGGGTGGGGTGGATACGACGACGGATTTTTCCAGTCCGGAGCCGCCGGCCATGCGGTGATCCGGGCGCTCTCAGGAATCGGATCAAAACGCTGCACCACATCTTTGCACGGTCCGTCCTGCACCGTCTTGGGCCTTGCATGCCGCAGCTCAAAGGCGGTTCTTAAGAGACCTGCCGCCTCCCGAAAACCCGTGGGCGGCTTCGCCTTCATCAGCGACCCTAACTCCGCCGCGGCCTCATCCACCGTGGATCGCCCGAGAGCCGCCGCCATCCGCTTCCACGAACCCATCGTGTTGATTGCGACCGGAAACGGCGACGGTCCACCGTGAATCTGAGGACGCTCGATGAGCAGAGCTTTTCCGCCACCCGACGATTTCATCTCCCGATCCGCCAATTCCGTGATTTCGAGTTCCGTCGCGACCGGACCCGTTACCCGCTGTAACTCCCCGGATTCCTCCAGTGAACGTACAAAACCGCCGAAAGAATCAAACGCCATGGTCGCAGGCTATCATCCGCACCGCGAACGGCAACCGGGACTGGGACACAAAAAAAGAGCAGCCGTAAGGCCGCTCTTAAAAACTGAATTCCGAAACTAACTTCTTCGCCTACTTGAGCTTTTCGAGCACGGCCTGGACGGCAGCGAAATTCGGCAAATCCTTCGGCGTTGCAGTCTGCTCCGCGTACTGAACCACGCCTTTGCGATCGATCACGAACGCCGCCCGAGCCGAAGTGTCACCGACGCCCGCCAGCATCGGGAACACGACGTCATAGGCTTTGGTGGTCGTCTTGTTCAAGTCGCTGGCCAGACGAATGCCGATCTTGTGTTGATTTGCCCAGGCTTCCTGTGCAAAGGGGCTATCCACACTGATTCCGATCACATCGGCATTCAGGGCGGAATACTGCCCCAATCCGGCCGTGATATCGCACATTTCCTGGGTGCAAACTCCCGTAAACGCGAGAGGGAAAAACAGCACGACGGTGTTTTTCTTGCCGAAATTGTCACTGAGTTTCACGTCGACCACTCCCGCGGCGGTCTTTTGCTTGAGGTGAAAATCCGGAGCTTGGGTTCCAATCTTAATAGGCATAGGGTTTTGAGTTGATTCTTTTTAAGAAACTGGCGCCTCAGCAATAGAGGGATTGGAGCAGAGTGTCAAACCGGAGGAGATCTCCCTCCCCCCGACCTCTGATTACTGATTACTCACCCCTGACCACCGATCCCTGAACACTAATCACCGCCCCCCTCCCCTCCCCTCACTCGACCGACTCACAACACGGCGAGCACCTCCGCCGCGTGCTCCTCCGGTTTCACTTTCGGCCACACATGGGCAATCCGGCCATCCGGCCCGATATGATACGTCACTCGGAAGATGCCTTCGTACTCGCGGCCCATGAATTTCTTTAAACCCCAGGCCCCGTAGGCTTGGACAATCGTCCCATCCTCGTCGGCCAGCAGTGGAAATGGCAGCTGAAATTTCTCGGCGAACTTGCCGTGAGATTTGACGGAATCGCCGCTGACTCCGAGCACGATTGCTCCCTTTTTTTTGAATTGAACCCAGGCATCTCGGAACCCACACGCCTCCTTTGTACAACCGGGGGTATCATCCCTGGGATAGAAATAGAGGATAACGTGCTGGCCCTTGAGGTCGGCAAGGCGAACGGTCGAGCCGTCGGTTGCCGTTGCCACAAACGCCGGGGCTTTGTCACCCGTTTTTAATGGGAGAGTAATATCACGAGCCATGGCGCAGCATACGCCATGACGCAGCTCCCGCAACCCAACCGTGCATATCGGCGATGCCAACAGTCGCCGCCGCCTGTGGGTGGCGATGCCAACAGTCGCCGCCGCCTGTGGGTGGCGATGGCACCTCCTCCTTAGCCCAGGCGGCGCGAGCGAAGGATGGCGCCCATTAATTCATGGAAAAAACCTTTGCAACTGGAGCGAGCAATGCCCACTTTCTCGCCGCTCTTCGGTCGGGGCGTAGCGTAGCCTGGTAGCGCGCTTGTTTCGGGTACAAGAGGTCGTGAGTTCGAATCTCACCGCCCCGACCATTTATCCGGTACCCGTCCGGAAATCCGCGGTAATCCGCGGCCACGCGCACGTGGCGGAATTGGCAGACGCGCTACTTTGAGGTGGTAGTGCCGTAAGGCGTGCAGGTTCAAGTCCTGCCGTGCGCACCATTCCCTAGGAAGGTCGAAACGGGTCGAAACAGGTCGAACTGCTGGAAATCCGGCCTTTTCGGCCCTTTTTCGCGTAGAGCGTCGCAACCGAAGTCGATCGGTACGCTGCGGACATCACGGGTTTGGCTATTGAATCCCGCCGATCCCAGAACGTGCGATTCTGGCACAGGCGCTCGGGCTTGCTGAAAAAGACTCTTCCAGTACGACGTGAATCGAGGTAGCGCCGCATCAACTACCCCGAGATAATCCGGCCGCAGTCTGGCTCCAGCCGATGGAGATCGCGGCGAGCCCGCTGCGAAAGATCACGGGGCCTTGGATCCGGCGGCGCTGGCGGGGAGATGATGCGATGACTTTCGCGCCGCGGCAGGAGCGCTCTTCATCCAGAACTCGCCAACGATGGAGCGGGCTGGCACGTTCCCACCGCCTCGCCCGTATATCCGAAACCCATTCCTCCCGATGAGCATCGCCACTGACCGGTTGCCGCCCTGGACTCTCGCCGTGCCATTCGTGGCCCTGGGCACGTATCTCGCGCTGCACGGGAGCGGCTCCATTGTCACGGGCATCGCGCTGGCGATTGCGTTGCTGGCCGCCGTGCTCTCGGCGGTGCATCACGCCGACGTGGTGGCGCTGCGGGTGGGTGAACCGTTTGGGGCGATCATCCTCGCGTTCGCCGTCACGGTGATTGAGCTGGGCCTCATCGTCTCCATCATGCTGGGCGGAAAGGCCGAGCCGACCTTGGTGCGGGACACGATTCACGCCGTGGTGGTGCTGGTGCTCCACGGACTGGCGGGGCTGTGCATCGTAGTGGGCGCCGTCCGGCATCGCGAGCAGGACTTCCGCACGCAGGGCGCACACGCCTATCTGATCGTGCTGATGCCGATGGTCGCGGTCACGCTCGTGCTGCCCAACTACACCACGAGCGCGCCCGGACCGTTTTACACGACGGCACAGCTCGCGTTCGCCAGCGTCGTGTGCCTGCTGCTGTGGATGGCGTTCACGTTTGTGCAGACGGTGCGGCATCGCGAGCATTTCACCCCCCTGCGCCCAGAGGAATCCCACGGGCCGCGGCCCAGCGGCAAACTGGCGCTGGCCGCGCTCGGGATGCTGGTGATGGCCCTGCTGTCCGTTGTGCTGCTGGCCAAGGGCGTGTCGCCCTTCATCCAGCGGGCGGTCGCGGGCGCCGGCTTGCAGCCCAATGCCACTCAGATTTGGGCTTAGGTTAGCGAGGTAATCAGAGGTCGGTGGAGCGATTTTGCGGGACTTACATCGGATTTTCCGAAAGGATG
>CAMAUY010000233.1 GCA_945861565.1 Akkermansia muciniphila | reverse complement strand
TCACCTTTGCTGACGGCCATTCCGAAATCTACAAGTGGTTCGAGCCGATGACCGGCAAGCACAGTTGGGATGCCCCGGCGCAGAAGCCCATCGACCGGGACTTCGACCGCTGTGCCGCCACGATTGCGACCAAGAAGTGAATCGGGCCTAATCGCGGAGCGTCAAAAAGCGATATTCTATCAGTGACATTATTCTTCCGCCGGCATTTGCCATTCTGATCGGTGATGACCGTGGACTGAGCCGTGGTCCCCAAACAAAGCGCCGGGCGTTACCCCCGTTGGTGTGGTTTGGCCAGTCATTGGATGGAGTTGCTATATGTCGAATGTGACGTTGAAGATCGTTCTCCCGCTGTGCGGTTGCCTTTGCGTTTTCGCCGGCTGCGGCAAGGAAGCGGCAACGCCCACGGGAGCCAATCTTGACGCGGGGCTGGAGGACATGAACCGAGAATTGCGCATGTGGGTGGTTCGCCACCAGCGCGTGCCGGCGAGTTTTGAGGAATTCAGCGGGAGCGTCCAGTCCCCGGTCCCGGCACCTCCTCCCGGCAAGAAGTTCACCATCAATTCCAAGCAGATGAAAGTTGTCGTGGTGTCCCGCTAACGACGATGAAAACGCACCCGAGCACCTCTCTCCTGAGATTCCGGCGTCTGAACGCTGCCGCCGCTTCAAGGCGAGCCTTCACCTTGATCGAACTCTTGGTGGTCATTGCCATCATTGCCATCCTCGCCGCGATGTTGCTGCCCGCGCTCGCCACGGCCAAGGCCAGGGCGCATCGGATCCAGTGCGCCTCGCAGTTGAAGCAACTCGGGCTGGGCATCACCCTCTTTACCGTGGACCGGAACGAAATGTTCCCGGCGGCGGGCTATGGCACCCCCCGGGGACAACTGGCGTGGGACACCTACATCCATCGGTACATCGGCGGCACGCTCCCGGACGCGGACTTGAACATCGGGGTTTTGGAAGCCGCCCGGGCGCCCAAGATCGTCGCGTGCCCTGCGGACCGCGGACCGCGCGTGGTCTGGATGGGCAATCCACCGTTCTGGGGCGTCCGAACGTATGCCATGAACAGCGCAGGGCCGAATTGGAGCATACAATGGGAGGTTAACACGGCGGGCCAGCGGTATCCCCTGCCGGTCAATACGCGCGGCGTGGGCATTTACTGGAACGACACCGGCGTTCCAGGCACGGGCTTGCCGGATTGGGAGGCCCGGAGCTACAAGACCAGCGTGGTGAATGATCCAGCAGGCACCATCCTGCTGGCCGAACAGGCGAACGGCCAAGGCGCTGCCGGCAACATCTGGCCCTGCATCTCCAATGGCCCGCGGGGGACCGGCTCCCTCCACCAGACCGATCCGTCCGCACCTGTGCAGGATCCCAACGGTCCCGGAGGCGTCAACCAAGGGCTGGCCCTCTACAAGGCCCACGGCCAGCGGTTCAATTACCTGTTCCACGACGGCCACGTGGAAATACTGAAGATGGAGAGCACGATCGGCACCGGCACTTTGACGGATCCGCGCGGGAAATGGACCGTCACGAACGGCGATTAGGAAGCTCACTCCCAGACCCGAGAGGGTGTGTCGTGACTATAGGTGACATGACCCGTCTCGATCGGCTGATAGACTGCACCGCGAAATTCAACTCTAATCGCGGAGCGTCAAAAAGCGAATGCTTATCATTGGCTCTGGTGGCTTCGTCGCTGTGCGGTGTTTCCGGCGTTCCTTTGGCGATCGGGTGACCGACGAGTTGGTAGATTGGAGGCAGTGGAAGAGCAAGCTGTGAATGACCACGCGAATGACGAAGTCCGAAGGCCAAATCCCGAAGGAAGCCCGACGAGCGCCGTGTCCCATTCGGCCTTCGTCATTCGCCCACCGTCATTCCACTGGCACCGCCGCCCGGCGTCGCCTAAACCTCTCGGCCTGTCATGCGCAAGCCGTCTTTGTTGTTCATCTTCCTCACCGTCTTCATCGACCTGATCGGGTTCGGGATCGTCTTCCCGCTCCTGCCGAAATACGTGGAGGACCTCGGCGCTTCCGGGCTCATGATCGGCCTGATCATCGCCAGCTATTCTGCGATGCAGTTCATCTTCGCGCCGATGTGGGGACGGCTCTCGGACCGCATCGGGCGTAGGCCGGTGCTGCTGGTGAGCACGGCGGGTTTCGTGGCGTCCTATGCGCTCTTCGCCATCGGGTCGCTGATGACCGCTCCGGCGGCGGCTTTGGGGATGATCCTCGGTTCACGGATCCTTGGCGGCATCTGCGGGGCGAACATCACGGTGGCCCAGGCCTACATCGCCGACATCACGCCACCGGAGGAACGCTCGAAGAAGATGGGCTTGATCGGCATGGCCTTCGGGCTCGGGTTCATCTGCGGACCGATCATCGCCATCGTCGGCTTGCTGACGTTGGGCAAGGCCGGCCCGGGCTGGATCGCGGCGGGAATCTGCCTGCTCAACCTGGTCCTCGCCTTCTTCATCCTCGGCGAAAGCCTCAAGCCGGGAACGCAACATGCGGCGCGGCGTCCGGGTGTCAGCCAGTGGAAAGAGATCCTCGCCCGCCCGAACATAGGCCTGCTGGTGATCGTGTTCTTCCTGTCGACGTTCTGCTTCACCTGCTTCGAGTCCACTTTGGCCCGGCTCATCGCGAAGAATTTCCATTTCGATCCCAAGACGCATGACGGCGAGATGGCCATCGCGGCGATCTTCGCCTATTGCGGCATCGTGGGCGCGTTCGTGCAGGGCGGGCCGGTCGGACGCATGGTGAAGAAGATGGGCGAACCGAAGCTGATCGCCTTCAGCCTGCTGCTGGTGGGAATCAGCCTGCCATTGCTGCCGTATGCGGAAGGCAACACGCCGTTGAAGTTCGCCAGTCTGTTCGGGCCGGGCGCCTTTGCGTGGTGGTTCCTGCTGTTCGCGGTCGGCCTGCTGGCGGTCGGCTCCGGCCTGACGCGGCCGCCATTGTTCGGGCTGCTTTCCAATCTCACGCCGGCCCATGAGCAGGGCGCGACGCTGGGAGCAGCGCAGAGCGCGGGCAGCCTGGCGCGGATCGTCGGGCCGGTGTTCGCGAGCGCGATGTTCGACGTGAAGCCGAGCATTCCGTATCTCGTCTGCGGAGCGCTGTCGCTGGCGACGGGATACGTGGCGTGGAAATCAATCGCGCCGAAGTTGAAACCCGTGACCGATTGAAGCCGAGGGTCCGCTTGTAACCGGATGCCTCAGGGCGGTGGCGGATGGGCCCGCTTAGCCGGAGTCATGCAGTTCAAGGTAGGGCGGGCTTCCCGCCTGCCCCGTGCTGACCGGTGTTTCCGCACAGGTCAAGGTCTTGATACGCCCGCACCTTTTGGTTCCATGCCCGGAGCGTCTTGGGCAGGCAGGATGCACTGCCCTACGTTGAAGCAGCCGCTTCGAGGCTTCATCTCAACCGCATGATTCCGGCTTAGGACATGCAGCACACCGAGGATTCCATTGGTCGTGCTTCCACCGCCTCGGACTGGCCGCGGTGGGTCACTCCTTCATCTTGTCGGGGTCGAGGCCGACGGACTTGCACCAGTCGCGGTAGGCGAAGGGGGAGATCTCGCTGGGCTTGATCTCGCTTCGGCCGCCCCAGAAGACGTTGGTGTAGCTGAGCGGAATCCCCACGCTGGCGAGGTGTTGGTCGATGGCGGCCTTGTTGGCAAGGACGAGGGCTTTGTCCGTGCCGTGGGCCACGCCCATGACGTTCACGTTCCTGAACTCGGGCCCGCCCTCGCGCCAGTAGGCGTGGGTCATGCAGAAGTGCCGGGCCACTTCACGGCCGGCCTCGATCTCGCGGCCGGCGGGCACGGCCCAGTGGAAGAGGGCGTTGAAGCGGGTCACTCGGTCGCCGTCGGCGAGGGTTTTGACGTGTTCGAGGAAGGTGCTGAAACGCCCGATGACTTTCCGCGCGTTCAGGTCTTCGGCCACGGAGTAGAACGTCTCCAAGGAAACTCCGGCTTCTTCGGCACGTGCGCGCCACCGGTCCTGGGTAAGTTCACCGATCTCGAACTCGCGCTTCAGCGAGGTGAGGACGCGCCATTCGAGTTCATTGAGCTGTGTGATGGCGACTTCGGTGACTTCCCCAAGGACATCGGCTTTGGCCCCGATCTCGAGGCCGCGACGGCGGATGTGCCCGACGCCGAGGGCGAACAGGCGCTTGGCGGGCATGAGGCGGAAGTGCTGGCCGCCGACTTTGCCGAGGAGGAACTCGCAGTGCTTCGCCATCGAGTAACCCTGCGGGACTTTGAGCGTGGTCCAGAGCTTGTATTGCGAGCCGGGCGTGGCGGCGTCGGTGGAGCGGGTGACGACGTGTCCGGAGAAGGGGTCCTGCTCAAACATGTAGTTGAACGCGGCGTCGAGCTTCTCCTGTGTCACTTCCCAGGCGACGAGCGAGCCTTGGGCGAGGTTCGTGGCGAGCAGCGTCTGGCGGACGCGGCGGATCGTGCCTTTCTCCAACATGGCGCGGATGCGCTCGATGACCACGTCGAGCGCGACCCCGGACAAACGGCTGATCTCGCCCAAGGGATCGCGCTGGAAGCCCTGGATGCGGTCTTCGGAGACGGCGAGTATCTGGGCGTTGACCGGGTCGCTGATGTTGGAGGGCACTTCCGTAACGTTCATGTGGCGGAGATAGGTAGCAGGGGAGTCGGGGCTGGGGAAGGCCCGTTCCTGCCATCGAGTGGCCGGATCTTGGCCGTAGGCAATCGGCGGAAAGGAAAACGCCCAACGGAGTGATCCGCCGGGCGTCTGCGAAAACGTTTTGTCGCCGTTGGGCGTATGGTCAAAAAACTCATGCGGCCTCTCGGTGATAGAATTTCAGGAGCCCGCCGAGGCGCTCGCGAGTCTGTATATCCCCTGCCATTTCACCGATCCGATCCTCGGGCGCTGGAAACAGGATCACGTTGCCCTTGCCTTGGTGATTTCGCTCCGCGTGGAAGTGATTCACGTAGTTTTCAAGGCAGTGGCGGAGCGAGCTTTCTCCGAAAAGGATCATTTTCGACAGGAGCTC
>CAMAUY010000232.1 GCA_945861565.1 Akkermansia muciniphila | reverse complement strand
CCACGAAGTAACGCAGTTGTCGCAGTTCCATGTCCGCCAGCATAACCAAAAGGCAGGCTCAGGCCAAGAACTTGGCATTATCCGAAATCAGACAAAGCCGGCATTCTGCTCTCATGAAAACGAAAGTGACTGAGTTGAACATCCGACGGGCAAACGAACGCGGCCACGCCGATCATGGCTGGCTGAAGTCGAATCACACCTTTTCCTTCGCCGATTATTACGACCCGGCGCACATGGGCTTCCGCTCGATGCGCGTAATCAATGATGATCGTGTCGCACCCGGTCAGGGCTTCGGCACGCATCCGCATCGCGACATGGAGATTTTCAGCTATGTGCTGGAAGGCGCACTGGAACACAAGGACAGCCTCGGCAATGGCCGCGTGCTCAAGCCGGGTCAGATTCAGCTCATGAGCGCGGGTCAGGGCGTCACGCACAGCGAGTTCAATCCATCGCGAAGCGAGCCGCTGCATTTTCTGCAAATCTGGATTCAGCCCCGCGCCCGTGGGCTCACGCCGAGTTACACCGAGTGGCTGCCAAAGCCTGAGCATGTCGATGCGCCCAAGGTGCTCGTGATTTCGACAGACGGTCGCGACGGCTCGGCGACGATTCATCAGGACGCGGACATCTATCGTATCCGGCTGAAGGCTGGCCAAACCGTGACGCACGACCTCAAGGCCGGTCGCGGTGCGTGGCTGCAATTTGCCAAAGGTGCATTGATGCTTAACGGCGTTGAGTTGCAGACTGGCGATGGTGTGAGCACCGAGCAAGCGGGCGAGCTGACCCTCACCGCCACCCACCCAACCGAAGCCATCCTTTTCGATCTCAACTGAACCGCAAACACAAACAACAAACAGAAAGACATTTACATGAACCAATACCACAAACTCTACACGCCTCAGGATACCGCCATCGTCTTCATTGACCACCAGCCGCAGATGCTCTTCGGCGTGGCTAACGCCGACCGTGTCACGCTAATCAACAACGTGACACTCCTCGCCAAAGTCGCGAAGGAGTTCAACGTCCCCGCCGTCCTCACCGCCGTCGAAACCGAATCATTCAGCGGTTACATCTGGCCACAGTTGCTCGACGTTTTCCCCGGCCAAGCAGTCGTGGAACGCACGTCGATGAACTCGTGGGATGACGAAGGCTTCCGCAAAGCCATCGAAGCCACCGGCAAGAAGAACATCATCATGACCGGCCTGTGGACCGAGGTGTGTGTGACCTGGCCGACCATTGAGATGCTCGGCGCGGGATACAATATCTACGTGGTTGAAGACTGCTGCGGGGCGACTTCACCCGCCGCCCAAGAGGCCGCGTTGTCCCGCATGGTGCAAGCGGGCGCAGTCCGTGTGACGACCATCGCGGCCTTGCTCGAATGGCAGCGCGATTGGAAAAACAAGGAACATTACAACGCGCTCATGGGCATCCTCAAACAACAGGGCGGCGCATACGGTGTGGGCGTCGAATACGCCTATACGATGGTTCATCGCGCGCCGCAGTCCGCGCAGAAGCCGCAGATTGTTCCGAAGACGGCAGGGCACTGAGCATACCGAAGCGACCCAAGGTGGGCGGCGGCACGCCGTCCACGCATCGCGTCCGAAGCTCGGCACTGAATCATGCCCATCCACATCGCAGTCACTCGTCGGGTGCGGCCCGGCTGCGAAGCCGAGTTTCAGGCGGCGCTGCGCGAGTTTTTGCAAACCTCGTTCGCCCACGGCGGCGTGTTGGGCGCAAGCATGCTCACGCCCCGCCCGGCTCGGACTGAATCGTCACGGGACCCCGCAGTCCCGATGGCAGCCGGTCCTTGCGGATCCAGCCCTCGCGGCGGTGGCAGCAATTCTTCATCAAGGTCAAGATGCCTCACCTCAGCTTTCATTGCCTCCGCGTGACCTACCTGAACCGCCTGCGCCGCGTCTTTGTCCCCCGCGAAGCCGCCATGCGGTTGGTTAATCACGCGTCGGATCTCGTTCATCAAATCTATCAGCGTGAGAAGGTGGAGGACGTTGTGAGATGGCGGGACGCGGTGCACTTCCCTGAATAGTCAGATTCAAAAACTCCATCGAGGTTTGGAATGATTGATTGGCGGGGATTTGCGATCAAAATGAGAGGGTCAGGCTGGCCAGTCTCTGGATCGTCAGGAACTACCCGCTTTCGTTCCTCCGATCTCCGCACGACCGCGCCCTGGGAGTCCTCGCGCTGAGCTACCAACTCAACGAAGGTGAGGCACCGACGCATGAACTGCGTCCAGCTCCCACTCAAATCCTGCTCCAATGGCATTTCCGTGTCGCTACGCGTGGTTCACCGGCCCATCTTTGTCTGCGGCCAATGCACCTCACACGCTCGATCCGCTGCATTTTCCATTCCGATGGAATGTTTGCCACCCACAACCGGCTCCAGACCTCTCGCAAAACCCACAATATCAATTGATTCGGTTCGTTCGAATTTTCGGACACTATGGGGGCACGGATCACATTTGACCGCTGTCAATCCACAGTCATAGAGGGCACAGGATCAGGATTCGATGGTAAAGAAGTCCTGCGAGCTTCTTAGTTAGGAGACTGCCTCGTGTCTTCATGATTTAGGGATCTGCGTTATTGACGACCTCTACAGGGGGTATTCGGGGAGTCTCATTGATTTTGCTTCTCCCGTTTGGCCTTGCCGCTTCCCTATGAAAAGTGCGATGTACTATGCTAAATTCATGGTGCTGGCTCCATCTGAGCTGGCGCGTATTTGTACAATCGCGTTCTTATTGCGGCTGAATGCTATGATTAGCTCGATCAAGTTTTATCATCGTACGTTTGTGCGGTGGATTTTCTTAGCTTCGCTGGCGTGTTCCTTCTTTCTTCCTGTTGACGTCAGCCTCGCGGCGTCTTCGACGGTGTTCCGTGAGGACCGGGTTATCATCAAGCCGAAGCCCACGGCAGCCAGGGCGGGGCTAGACTCCCTGCACGCCGCCCATAGAGCGAATGTCCGAAGGCGTTTCGACGCTTTCGATGGCCTTGAAGTTCTCACGCTGCCAGTGGATGCGTCGGTGTCCAAAGTTTTGGAAAACTACCGGGCGAGCGGCTTGGTTGAGTTCGCGGAACCTGATTTCTTCGTGCAGACCGCAGCGACTCCAAACGATCCTTTTTATCAAGCCGGCAGCCAATGGCATTTGAACAACACCGGCTTGAACGGCGGAACAGTCGGGGCCGACATTCATGCCGAGACGGCTTGGGATACGTTGAACAGCGCCAGCAACATCGTAGTGGCGATAGTGGACAGCGGGATCCGCCAATCCCACGAAGACCTCGCAGGCAACCTTTGGCATAATCCGGGTGAAATTCCGGGCAACGGGATAGACGACGACGGCAACGGCTTCGTTGACGACGTCATCGGAATCAACGCCGCGGCAAACAACGGAAATCCGGTCGATCTGGAGGGGCACGGCACCCAGGTGGCGGGCGTGCTTGGCGCGGTGGGCAACAATGCGCTCGGCGTCAGCGGCGTGGCTTGGAAAGTGCAAATGATGATCTGCCGCTTTCATGACGACACTGGACTCGCAAGCATTTCAGACGCGGTCCAATGTATTGATTACGCCCGAGGCAATGGGGCGAAAGTCATCAATGCCAGCTGGGGTTCCACGAACAACTCCTCGGCACTGCTGACGGCTATCACGAGCTGCAGGGCCGCGGGCATCATTTTCGTGGTCAGTTCCGGCAATTCCGCCAACAACAACGATGTTCTTCCCTACTACCCAGCCAATTTCACCTTGGCCAACATCGTCACCGTGGCGGCCACGACCCGGAATGATTCACTCGCCTTCTTTTCCAATTACGGTGCCACTTCCGTGGATTTGGCCGCCCCGGGCCTTGAGCTTCTGACAACTCACCTCGCCAATGACGCCTCCTACGCCAGCGTTGCGGGCACCTCATTTTCCGCTCCCATGGTCGTCGGCGCTTTTGCGCTGATGCTGGCTCGTTACCCCTCTGAATCCTACCTGCAGGTGATTCAGCGCGTATTTCAGGCGGTGGATCCCCTGACCTCGCTGGCTGGCAAATGCGTCACGGGAGGCCGTCTAAACTTGGCGCGCGCTCTCGGTCCAAGCCTCGTGGCCGCGTTTGACGCTTCGCCGACGTCCGGCTCCCCGCCGCTCAATGTCACCTTCACTGATCGTTCTTTTGGTTCCATCACCAATTGGGACTGGTCGTTCGGCGATGGCGCTTCAAGTTCCGTGGCGAGCCCAGCTCATTCGTATTCCTCGGAAGGCGTGTTCACTGTCTCGCTCTCGGTCAAGGACACGCGCGGCAATTCGGCCTCCTACTCCACAAACATCACGATTGTCCCCAATTACCAGATAGGTTCCTCCGCATTCGCCTGGATCGATCCCTCTTCCATGCCGTCAATCACGCTCGCCAACGATGGCGTCAGCGCCGCCATTGCCTTGCCGTTCGAATTCAAGTTTTATGGGCAAGCGCAGCCTCAGATCTTCGTGGGTGCGAATGGGATCGCCGGCTTCTCCAGCGCCGGTTTATCATCGTCCGCAAATCTTTCCATCCCAGATTCGCAGGCGCCAAACGCGATCTTGTGTCCGTTCTGGGATGACCTCAACCCGGCCGCGGGTGGCCAAGTCCGCGCCGGCGTCTCTGGTTCGTCACCAAATCGACGATTTGTCATTTCTTGGGTAAACGTCCCCTATGTCGGCAATCCGCCTGCGACCTACACATTTCAAATCGTGCTCGAGGAGACGACGCATCGAATACTTTTCCAGTATCAAAGTGTGGTTCCTGGAAAGGGAAATGGCGACCGGGGCAAGAGCGCCACCATCGGCATCGAAAACGCTTCTGGCAATCTTGGCGTCATTTACTCGTTCGATGGCTCCACATTGTTATCCAACAATACGACTCTCGTCTTCACTCCACCGGCGCCAACTACCAATGGCGGTGTGCTCGGACTCCAGCCTGCGTCGAGTTTTTCAGCCTCGGGAACTGTCGGGGGACCGTTCACGCCGTCCTCCACGATCTACACCCTCACCAACTCGGGGGGCGCGTCGCTCAACTGGAGCGTCTCCAAATCACAGTCCTGGCTCACCTTGTCCGCGACCTCGGGCACCCTGGCCCCAAACGG
>CAMAUY010000231.1 GCA_945861565.1 Akkermansia muciniphila | reverse complement strand
CGACCACGAGCGAGTTCGGGAGCAAGGCGGCGGGCGATTCGCCGCTCACCGGCATTACGCGCAATCCGTGGAATCCGGCGAAAACGCCGGGCGGCTCCAGCGCGGGCGCGGCCTCCAGCGTCGCCGCCGGGATCACTCCCTTCGCCTTGGGGACCGACGGTGGCGGCTCGATTCGCATTCCCTGTGCGCTCACCGGCTTGTTTGGGGTGAAGCCGCAGTTCGGCCGGGTGCCCATTTACCCGGTGAGCGCGGCCCCCACTCTCGCCCATATCGGCCCTTTGGCGCGGACCGTCCGCGATGCCGCCCTTCTCCTTTCAGTGGTTTCAGGATACGATTCCCGTGATCCGCATGCACTCGGCGAACCGGTGCCCGACTATCTCACCGCCTGCACCGCTCCGGTCCGGCCGCTGCGGATCGCCTGGAGCCCCACGCTGGGCTACGCCCGGCCCGATCCGGAGGTACTGGCACTCGCCCGCAACGCAGCGGAGGTTTTCGCAAGTCTCGGCTGCATCGTGGAAACAGTGGAAAAAGTTCTCCCCGACGATCCCGCTCCGGTGTGGGCCGCCGAATTTTATACGGGGATCGGCTCAAGGCTGGAAACAGACCTCTGCGCGCGGCGGGCGGAACTCGATCCGAGCCTCGCCGATCTCCTCGACACGATGAAAGATCGCAGCGCGACCAACTACTTTGGAGACGTTTTCCGCCGCTATGCGCTCCGGGACCGGCTGCGGCGTTTTTTTGAAAAATTCGACCTGTTGCTCACCCCGACTCTCCCCGTCGCCGCATTCGACGTGGGGCTGAATCAACCTCCCGGCAGTCCGGCAGACGATCTGGTTTCCTGGGTCCGGTACACCTATCCTTTCAACCTCACCGGTCAGCCGGCCGCTTCCGTACCGGCCGGATTCACCCGCGACGGACTCCCGGTCGGGCTTCAACTGGTAGCCGCCAGAAACTGCGAAGCCCATCTGTTCAGCGCGGCCGCCGCCTATGAGGAGGCTCGTCCTTGGGCGGGACGGACGCCGCCACTCTGATCATTCCGCGTGTCAGTTGACGTAAACGCGCTCCTCCTCCGTCAATTTGCGTGCAGCCCCCGCCTCCTGCGTCTGGGCCAGATGGCGAAGCCGGTTGTCAATGATCCCCTGGATATGTTGCTCCATTTCGGCCTTCGCCGCCGCCGAATCCTGGCGGGCAATGGCATTGTAAATTGCTTCGTGGGAAACCATCCAGCCCCGGCAACGGTGGTTTCTCTCTTCCTTTTCCAACGCGGTGCCCTCGGGCGAGGCCAGCTTTGAAAAGGCCCCCGCCACGATGCGGTTGATGAGGTGCAGCCGGAGAATCTCCTTTTTGATCAATTCATTCTTGGCCGCGGACATGATCGCGATGTGAAACCTGACATCCGCATCCATCAGCTCCTTCGTCAAAGGTTGCGGATCCTCCGCCGCCAAGATCCGGTCCGTCAGGCCGCGCATCACCTCAAGGGCAAATTTGATTTCCTGCAAATCCGGGGCCGTTCGATTCCGTGCGGCGAGACCTGCGGCATGACTTTCCAAGGCCAGCCTCATTTCGCACAAATCGCGAAGTTCGCGGATATCCATCGTCTTCACCCGCGCACCGAGGTGCGGGCGAATACTCACCAGCCCGTCAACCTCCAGCTGCCGCAGTGCCTCCCTTACCGATGTCCGGCTCAATCCGATTTCGAGCGCCAGTAAATTCGCCATGAGCGGGCGGCCGGCGCCAAACTCGGCGTTCAGGATCCGCTTGCGGATGTAGTCGTAAGCAACGTTGTAATTGACGTCTTTCATAACTGGAAAAACCTCAGCGGATCTGGCTCAGCGTGCCAATGGCCGTGGCCGCCAGCACCCCGTGAAGGATGGCCCGGAAAATCCGGGGAGAAATGCGGTGAAAAAGGCGCTGCCCGGCATACATGCCGGCGGCTACCGCCGGCAGGAGAATGACCGTGCCCTTCCAGACCTCCCGCGACATACCGTACCACGCTCCATGCAGGGCCAGACCGGCGGTATAGATGAAGATGAAAAATGAAAGCGCCGCCGCCCGCACCTTGGCTTTTTCCGTGTCCGTTCCCGCCAGATAGACCAAGAGGGGCGGTCCCGGCATGCCAAGCGCTGTGGTCATCATCGCGGACAATCCGCCCGCGACATAATCCAATGGCCGGGATCGGGCCACGCGCGGACCGACGATGAGCAGGAGGGTCAGGGCGAGGAGAAGACATCCCACCATCAGCCGCATGACATTTCGATCAAGGCCGGCCAGGGGAATGCCCAAGGGCAATGCCAGCACTCCCGCGATGATCATCCGGCGGAGTAACGTCCGGTCAAGGTGTCCCTTGACCTGGCTAAACATCCCGGCGGAAAGCAGCAGGGAGAGGAACATGTTGAGCTGGATCGCCACCGGCACCGGATAGAAAAAAAGCAGCAGGGGAGTCGCGAGCACCGAGAATCCGAACCCTGTCCCCGCCTGCAAGGTCGCCGACAGGAAGATGGCCGCAATCAGCAGGGCAAAGGAAACGGAGATCATGATGTCGCGCGGCCTCTACCGTCTGCCGGCGCCTGTCCCGTCCGAGAATTGGAAAGCGTAGAGCTTGGCATTCTTGAAGCGGATTTTCAGGCGGATCGGCCGGCCCGCGAGGGACGACACGTCGCTCCGCCCATTCCATGAAATCAGCCGGTTGACTCCCGTCTTCGTGACGACATCCGCCTCCGCCATCGTGAACCCGGGCAGCGGGGCATGCCTTTCGTCGAGGAGTTCCACGCTGACCTCGCAGGGACCCGCACCCCATTGCTGGAGGGCCGACCGCACGTTCAGGTGAAGTTGCGAGCCCGAAAAGGTAAAGGTGCGGGTGGTCACGAAGCTGGGCTCGAGTCGTCCGCTCTCGAGCGAAATAAAACCGTCCCGCGGCAATTTCGCCAGTCCGATGGCTGCGACCGCCTTGTCGCCGAGCTCAAGCAACTGTTCCGGCGACCGCCAGTTCGTCCCATAATAGAAGCAGAAAATTTCATCCTGATGGAAGATCGGCTCCTGTGCATAGAGCGAAACCGAATCGAAGTCCCCGTTGGATCCCGGCACGATCGCCGGTTCGCGATAGTCCCGATTGTATTCCACTCCGTCACGACTGAAAATGAACTGGGGAAAATGGGTCGTGTTCGTCGTCGAGAAAATCCAGAGGAGCCCGAAATACCATCCGTCTGAGATCGCCGTGGGCATCGCATAGAACTCGGTGTCAGGGTAGTCCCGGTTGTCCTTGACCAGGAAAGTCTCGGGGGTCGTCCAGTGGATCAGATCGGGGCTCTCCGTGCGTCCGATCGACCGGCGGGCATACGGCGAGTTCATATGCAGATTGTTCTCCAGGTGCATGGCGTAGACCTGCCGGATCGGATCCCACCCGAAGAGGAAAGCCGGCCCCCAACGTCCCACATACTCGCCAAGGTGGACCACCGGGTTGCCGGGATATGCCGTCCAGTGATAGGCGTCGGGCGAGTAGTAATAGGTAATCGTCATGCCTTTGTCCTTCACCCCACCCGTCGTCATCAATCCTTTGTAGTGCCTGGCAGGATCCGGATCGTGGAGATCCTCGAATGTCCCGTTCATGATGAACGTGCGATGCATGTGGGCGCTGTCGGGCAGGATGTTGTTCGCCGTCGAGCCCTCAAATTCAACCAGGCCGAGGTTCGGCTTTTCCCAGACGACGCCATCGCTGGAAAAGGCCTCGCAGGTCCGGCGGGCGGCTCCGACTCGGTCGTATTCCCCGCGCACGATGATTTCGCCTTTTTCGTTCCGACCGTCGGTATAAAATCTCCCCGTATTGTAACGCAGGCGGAACGTGCCGAGCCGGTGATCGAAGAAGACGCCGACCAGCCGGATGTCCGGACCTTCCCATGGGCGGTCCTGCTTGATGATCGGATTCCCCACGACCTTGACCGCGGGATTCAAGCGCCGCTTGGTGTTCTCCATTGTTTCAACCACCCGGTCATCGAAAAAAAACTGCCGTTGACCACCGATGAAGTGCAATCCCGGCCCCCGCCCGGAGCCTTCCGTTGCCGCCGGTACCCACGCTGAAACGCCCAAAAAAAGGAGCAACCAGAACCAGGATGCAGGACGGAGCAACAGGGAGGATCTCGTTTGTCTCGAAAAGAGGAGCTTCATGTAGGGTGGTTGGAGTGGACGGCAGCGGCGACAGGCTTGAGTTTCAGGGCCGGAAAAGCCAAGCATGTTAGTGCATGCTTTATAATTTCACTGCCTCATTCCTGGCCTGTAACAAACCCTCGGCTACCCAAAAACCATTGACGATTGTCCTCTGCGCTCTCTCAAATTCATCGCATATCATTGCATGCAATAAATAATTATCACGGCACTTAGATCTCGTTTTTGCTGCTTTTCAGGCCCCCATTTCATGAAAAATCCCCCTTCCCCCGCGGTTTCCGCAAGCAAAGCCTCCCTGCTGATCACCAATGCCCGTATCGTGGAGCCCGGCCAACGAATTTCCGTCGGTGATATGCTGGTGCGCGATGGTCGGATTGAGGCATATGGAGCAATTGAGCTCGCGACTGCTCCGGACGCCGAGCGCGTCGATGCTCGCGGCCGTCTGCTCACCCCGGGTCTGATCGACATTCACACGCACGGCATCCTGCAACATCTTTATGAATCGGGTCCCGAAGGTTTGATCGCGGGGGGAAATGTCCTCGGCCAATTCGGCGTCACCACCGTGATCCCCACCGTCGTGCCGCAGGTGGGCCGCGCTTGGCTCGAGCGGATTGCCGCCGTGGCCGCAGCCATTCCCTCGGTCCGGAATGTCTCAGTTCCCGGCCTGCATCTGGAAGGTCCTTTTCTAGCCATCAGGGGGTCGGCGGCAGCCACCGTGCCGGGCGACCTCGGGTTGCTCGAAGAGCTTTTCGCGGCCTGCCAGGGCCGGGTCACAATGATGTCTGTCAGCCCGGAGACCCCCCACATCATCCCGGTGATCGAACGATTGCGGGAAAAAGGCGTCCCCGTTTTCCTCACCCACACTCGCGCGTCCGCCGAACAAACCGAGGCCGCAATCGAGGCGGGGGCACGGCACGCCACGCACTTCTACGATGTGTTTTATTCACCCGCCGAAACCGAC
>CAMAUY010000230.1 GCA_945861565.1 Akkermansia muciniphila | reverse complement strand
CAGATCGAGAATCCCGAATAAAGAAGGCCGCACCTCGGCGGGGGCGGCGAACCCAGCGTCGCCCTCGCCCATCTCGGAAATACCCCTCAATCACTGTGCGGTTTTCAAATCGGCACTTTCACACGGTTTTCAGACCGTCCTCCGCACGCGCTTGGGCAAAATGCCTGTCCTGTACCAGAGCTACGGCCTGCCAGGAGGTCCGGAACGGGGGCAGAAGTACCAAGGGAGGAAATTCCACGATGATCTGACCGTCCAACCCATCGGCGCCGGGGTTCTGGGACGAGAATACGTGGATCAAATTCAGCGGATGCTCTCCAGTATCAATGAAACTCAGATGCCGAAGATTCTCGAGGCGGCCAGGTGGTGGAACCAGGCAGCATCCGCCATAACACTGTTCACCGGCCACATGTTCCCTTCGCATGCCCAAGACCCGCGCGCGATACCCGCAAGCCTTTTTGCCGCCGTTCCCGCCGGGGAAGACAGGGAGCTGCTTGAAACCGACAATCCGCCGGAGTTCGTCCTATATCTCGGTTATCAGTTGGCCCCGCAAAGGCTCCTCGTGCAGGCTCGGACAGTGGGAGTGAATCTGGTCTATTCTGACGTTCTTCCAGCACAACCGCCGGAGCCATCGGGCAACATCCTTTATATCGATCCCGCCTGGCCTCTGGCCGACGGCTGCGTAACGGTGCCGGGATATGACGTTCCCATTCTTCCCGCCAGCGGAGTCGTCCAGGCTGCCCTTTATTGGACTATCGCCTACGAACGGGCCAGCCTGGGGGAGATCGACAGCGACAAGGATGGAGTGAGCGATCTTTCTGAGTTTTTGGCGGGGACGGACCCGACCAGCTCGGCTTCGGTTCTTCGACTCACCGGGCCCATCGAGCAAACCGACCGGGCTGTTCGATTCGAATGGCCCAGTTCGGCACGGCGCAAGTACTTGCTTGAAATGAGTCATGACCTGACATCGTGGGTGACTGCGACGGATCACTTGCAAGGCACGGGGGGCACGCTCAGCACCGTCCTCTCGACATTGGATCCACGGCTTCACTCTTTCTTCAGGGTTAAGGT
Source organism: Akkermansia muciniphila (assembly GCA_945861565.1). Classification (GTDB taxonomy): domain Bacteria; phylum Verrucomicrobiota; class Verrucomicrobiia; order Limisphaerales; family UBA9464; genus SIBK01. The sequence goes on along the minus strand of CAMAUY010000230.1, from coordinate 4,052 downwards.
ATTTCCGTGAAGTGAGCTCTGTGAACACGGTGGCAACACTGAACCTCGAAATCCAGGATTCACCGCGGAGCGTTCATGCAAACGCTGTATGGTCAAAAAACTCATGCGGCATCTCGGTAGTATAATGTTGAGTTGAACGGCCTATTTTCAAACCAACGGCCTTCGCGAGGGTCTTCAACTCAACATTGTTGAAGGGTTTTTGCAACCAGTGCTGATGCTCCAAGAGAGGAGCCATCTGCATTAGCCTCAACTGGGGATTTGACTGTGGGGCGCATGGTTGATGGCTTGGAGTGAGGACCATCGAATCCAGCCAGCCGTCCCCTGGGAGCCGAACAGGATAAGAACTGGAAGGTATATGGCTGTCAATAGCCGCGAAGCGATAAGCAAAAGCCAGCTATGTAACTGGTCAAAAATGTTTTTCTGATTTTCTCAATTTTATAAAAATCTTTTTCCGCTCCGTTACCGGGATGTTGTCAGAAGTTGATTGCTATAGAGAAGGCAAACGAAGGAAACCGGGCGGCCTTAGCCGAGGCCGGTCTCCCTCGCTGCCTTCTGTAGGGGGCTTGTCAATAATACCCCGTGATTCAAGAGTCAATCGACGCATCACAGCCTGCCTCCTGAACCTCTCAATGGATCCTTCCTAGGCGACTTTCCGGACGAGCGTTTTTCCGATCGTGTGTTCGTCAGGCACTCCGACGTCACAACCTGCTATCCGGGTCATTCACTCCATCGAGTGAGCGCCCATCATGGTAATGTCCGTATCATACTGGGGTTGGAAGAGAACCAGGCGCCACCCCAACTTCACCAACTCGGTGCGCAAACGCCGATTGCCCGCCTTGGTAATGCTCAAATCAGCCGAGCTTCCACCCGAAGCGCTGCCAGTCGTTGACCTCGCTTTCCACGGTCTGATGCGTCAGGCGTCCCATCCCTTTCGGGAGACTCTCGGGTGCGTCGGCCTCGATCTCCTTACTCAACTCGCGTACGGCCTGATCCATCGCCAGGATCAATGGCCGGAAGACCTCCAGTCGCTCGATCAGTCAGCCGTCCAACTTCATTTTCAACTCCTCCCAGCGGGTTGGCTTCCACCAGTGGTTACTCTCTCGTTGCCTCGATGCCACCCACTCCAGGAAGCCCGCGATCGTCATCTTTTGGGGCACCTGCGGTTTGGCACCGTCCACCATGCGGACTACCATGAGATCGACCGCGTGGACTTCCAGGGCCAGCTTAAATTGCTGGTAGACGGGTTGGGCTGATGCGGCGTTACTTGCGACGTGTGCTCCGCAAGCCTGAGCAGTAGAGGTTACTTGTTCGTCTTTCATACGCTGGTGGACGTTGCAAGTTATTTGCGCGTCCGCCAGTCTTCATGCCAACTATCAATAACCACTACTGGGGCCGCCCGCGGTAGAACAGGTAGGAGGGGACCGGGCTGTCCGGTTCCGAGAACAGGATGGGTGTATCCGAACCATTGTAATTTGTCAGGAACCGCCAGTCTAAATAGTTCGACGTGCTCTCCAGGATATAACTGGTGTCCGGCTCCCCTTGCAGCGTGAATTGAAATTTGCCGTTGGCCAGCCAGGCCGGACCGGACAGGAGCGGTACCGGCGTCGCGGGAAAGGTGACCTCCCAAATTCCCTGGCTGCCCCCGCTCTCGAGAACGTATAATCTGTTACCGATGATCGCGGTGTCCACCGGGTTGCTGAATCCCGTCACGATTCGGGTGGTGCGCACCTGGTAATTGGTGCCAAGGGAAGTGAACTCCAGGTGCAATATGTCCTGGCTCGGATCCCCGAACGGACCATCGCCATGGGCCCCCGCCGCCATGCCGGGGGTCCAGCTCGCCACGAATCCATGCCCTTGAAATTTTGAACCCATGGCGTCAATACTGTCAAAGCTCAGCCCCAGCGGACACCGATGACCGGTGAACGTTGCAAGCGTCCTCCCCGCATCACTCGCATCAATCACTCCGCCCGTTACCGGATCCCGAATCCGATCCGCATCGGGCCCAACATTGATAACCGGATCGGCAAATCCGGTTGGCGCCGATGGGTAACTCGGGTCGTTCGTGTACGTTCCCTGTTTCACCGCCGTATAACTTGGGTTCAGGAGCTTGTCCTGGCTGGCATTGTAATTGGAAAACTGTTGGGGATTGGCGTCGGTCCCCATCCGCCACGGAAATCCGTAATGAAGACCTGCCTGCAGCCAGTTGATCTCCTCGGGCATATCACGATCCGGCCCGTTTTCCGTCCCAAACAAATCTCCGTTCGGGCTGTAAGCCAGGTCGTACGTGTTTCGTAACCCCTCGCAATAGACGTAACCCAACGCGCGCAATTGTGCGCGGTCGTTGGGCAGAACCAACCCCGAACTTGCAATTGGCAGCCGCAGCAGTACAGCCGTCAGTCCGATTTCCCGCAGTCCGGGAAAGGTTCCCCCGTCGGTCTGCACCTCGCCGTGATCGGTGCGGGCGCCGATGTTGACGAAGATCGATTGGGCGTCACGACTTACCACAATCGCATTCATCTGGTGGTTGAAGATCCGTGAGCCGCCCGGATACCGGGCCGCCGCCAGGACTGACCAAGTCCGCGTCCCGTTAATCGGATTGTAGATGCCCTTGGTCACCGTGCTGACCGTGTAAGTGTTATTTGAAATCGTCACGTTGCTCGTCAGGTAAATGCTTCCGTCTGGACCAAACGCCATGCCCGCCGGCGCCGTCACCTGGTGATCCGCACTGGTGTAAAGCAACGTGCTCGTGCTTGCCCCGGGCGTCGCCGAGAGGTTCACCCGATAGAGTTGCCCGTTCAACTTCAGGTAATATAGCGCTCCGTCCACGGGGTTGCGCACAAGCTGGAACGAATCCGACCCGGTGTTCATCATGCTCCGGATCGAAAGCTCCGGATCCAGCACTGCCGGCGCACCGATGGCTGGAACCAAGGAGCCGGCCAGGCAAAGCAGGGCCCATACGCTGCAAATGGAGGAGAAAGTGTTAGGGTTCACTGTGCGGAATATAAAGTGGCCGGCCCACGGTGCAAGAGACGATTCCGGCTCCGCGCGCGTTTCCGCATTCCACATCCGACTTGATGACCGGCCACGGTGCATACCGAGTGACGCGGCCAACCAAAAAGGTATCGAAAAGTCTTTGTTGCCTCTTAATCGTGGAGCGTCAAAAAGCGAACTCGCATGGTCAAAAAACTCATCCGGCATCTCGGTAATAATATTTCAAGAGCCCGCCGAGGCACTCGCGAGTCTGTATATCCCCAGCCATTTCACCGATCCGATCCTCGGGCGCTGAAAACAGGATCACGTTGCTCTAGCCTTGGTGATTTCGTTCCGCGTGGAAGTGATTCACGTAATTCTCAAGGCAGTGGCGGAGAGCGCTTTCTCCGAAAAGGATCATTTTCGACAGGAGCTCGGTCTTTACCGATCGAATCCAGCGTTCGCAATGGGCGTTCAGATTTGGACTCCGCCGAGGCAATGTCACCGCTTTGATGAATACTAGCACGTAGTAGGTGATGAGCCCGGCGGAGGTCCAAACTTCGGCGGTGAAGAAATCCGCGGCAGCCAAGACCTCGGTGTGGGTATGAATGAATTCCCGCCACGAAGTCTTCCGCTCCCGATCCGGAGTTGGAAGAAGGCCGTGGCGTTGGAGAATATTGCCAACGGTCTGATGACTGAGCTCGTAATCCAAGTTGCTGAGCGCACCGACAATCCGGCGATAGCCCCAACTTCGGTTCTCACGAGCCATCGTGAGGATCAGTTCCTCGATGGAGTTATCCGTATTGGGACGACCGGCGGGGGAGCGGTTTTTGGACCCGTCGAACTTCTTGGCGACAAGCCAGCGGTGCTAGCCAAGAATGGTTTCAGGTCGAACACTCTGCGCCACTTCCTCCAGGGCTTTCCTGCCGAGACGGGCAAACCCGCCCAAGCCGCCGAGTGGAAGCAGAAACTGGCCGCGTTTCAGCAGGCCAACCATGCGGCCGAGAAGAAAGGGGTGCAGCCGTGAACCCGTGCCGCGGAATCCAACCCTGGGAGCGCCGGCGTCTCGCCGGCTCGTTCAT
>CAMAUY010000229.1 GCA_945861565.1 Akkermansia muciniphila | reverse complement strand
ATCCCAAATCTTCGACTATATCGAATGCTTCTATAACCCTCACCGTTTACATAGTTCCCTAAACTTCAAATCGCCCGTTGACTTCGAATTCAAAAACAACTAACTAAAACTCTCCTCTCTCTCTGTCCACTTTTTCGAAGCAATCCCACGGCGGTGCCTTGGCCGGCGAAGATAGAGCATCCGCTCGTTCAGCAGATGATGATCGGTGTTTCGCAGGTCGTTTCCGAGGCGCTGTTATGGTGTGGAGTGCCGGTGCGGACGGATGGGGCCGTATTGCACCTTTCGAACGGGCCGGTGGGAATTGCCGAAGCATGCAGCGGAATCCGATCTCTGCAGTCGGGTTTGATGGTGTGCCTTGCAGTCGGGGAGCTCGCCATGCTGAGCGTGGCGCGGCGATGGGTGCTGGTGGTTCTGACCGTGCTGCTAGCGTCGAGCAGTAACATGGCCCGGACGTTTACCTTATGTTGGATTATGGAGAAGAGCGGCGAGGCGGCGATGCATCATCGGCATGATCTCGTCGGCAATATCGCGATGTATTCTCTCTATGCTGTGATCTGGCTGATCGCGCAGTTCTTGGCCCGAAGGGGCTCCCAAGATATCTGGCCAGATCCCGGGCAGGGGCTCGCTCTCTCAAAATTTGCGAATCTGCGTTGGCATCGGATTCCCGACATGCGACCACTTCTAGTGACTGGGATCCTGATGCTCGCGGTGGTACACTCCTGGTACGCGGTATTGCGAATGCTAGCGAAACCGCAGCTCGCCCCGCAGTTTACCGCCCGCACTACCGCCGGTCTTGGAACCGGATTGGAAAAAGTGCCATTTGACGAGAGTTCGTGGGATCAGCTGAGGGCGAATTCCGGCGAATCCTTGCGAATCACCAACGCCCTTGCGCCGCTGGGTTTCGCCGGTGCGTACCACTTGTTTTGGAAGCCATCCCCGGCCAGTCGGACGGCGTTGCATCATCGTCCGGACGTGTGCATGCCGGGGCAGGGATGGCGGCAGATTGGAGAAGTTGGCACGGTGGAGGTAACCATCTCCGGGCATCCCTTGAAATGGCACGTCTTCCAGTTTGAGCAACCGAACGCCAAACCGGAATCGAAGATGTTGCAATTGTGGGGGGTTTGGCGAAATGGAGAACCGGTGCGGATGAACTATTCGTCGCGCCTTGCTGAACTCCCCGAACAATACGGTTGGCTGCCCAGTAGCCGCCACATGAGCGGTGTTGAGATAATTTCCATGTATGTTCCCTATCGGAGCGGTGAACCCCCCCTGAACATAGCCCAACGATTATTGCCGGAGTTTTTTGTATTCAAGCCGTTTCGCGCCGGCGCTTCGAAACAGGGTGAGTCGTCTCCACAATGAGATCCACCTCCCACCGGGGGTTGTGCGGTGGATCGGCTCTGACGGGCGATCCTTAGTAGTTACTTTACTTGAAATCAGCTCCGGAAGCGATCGCCAGAAAGGGAGCGAGATTGAAAAGTGCGTGAGCCGTGACTGGTGCCAGCAGGTTGCCCGTGCGTTGATAGAGCCATGCGAGGGCAAATCCGAAAAGTGTCAGAGGCAGAAAGGCGGCGCGATTCAGGTGAATGAGACCGAACAAGATCGCAGTGGCCCAGAAGGCCGACCGTGGGTATCCGAGATCACGGATGAACGGATATAACACACCGCGAAAGAGAGATTCTTCGACACAAGGGGCGATGATTACGGCGAAGGCGAAAAGATAGCCGCGAATGAAGGGAGATTTTGATTCGAGCAGCAGTTTAACGTGATCCTGGGCATCGGCCGGGTAACCCAGTGCGTCGAAAGCAGCCCTCACGGCGCTTAGCAGGGTGTAGCCGACGGGAAGCATTCCGAACGCGAGAAGGGCTCCCGAAAGAATAGCCTGCCACCGGCGGGGCGCCCGTAGTCCAAAGGCGGACGCGACCGTGTAGCCATGGCCCCTGACAAATGACACAAGGGCGGGAATGGCAACTCCATGAAGAGCGAGCGACCCAAGGCACAGCAGCAGAGCTTGCGGTGGCTCGACGCCTTTCCTGCCATACATCAGAACAATTAGTTGCAGAAGAAGCCCCGCCGCACCGAATCCGAAAAAAATGGTGAAGAAAAGCCGGAGGACTCTCTCCGGTTGCCAGTGTTTCAGCGGCAGCATGATGCGTGGCTACTTACGCTTGTCCGGATAGGCCGGCGGAGACGGGATCTGTACCGGGTTGCGGTTGAGCGCCGTCTTCAGCTCCATAATAGCCCGGGTCAACTGGTCATCAACTCCCGCGTATTCGCGTGCAGGATCGTTGTCCACTTCAATATCAGGGTCGACCCCATGTCCCTCCATAATCCATTCGCGACCATCAAAGGAGAAGCGTGAAAACTCGGGCCGATTGAGATAACCGCCGTCCAGCAGTGGTAACGTGCCGCGGATTCCCACCACGCCGCCCCAGCTTCGTTGACCGATCACGGGCCCCAGCTTATGAACCTTGAATCGGTAGGCGACGATGTCGCCGTCGCTGGCACTAAACTGATCCAGCAGGAGCACTTTCGGCCCAAGCATTTGTCCGCTCGGATCCACGTGGACACTTCCATTTCGGGCTATGGTCCACATGGAGGGCTCACGGCGCAGACGTTCGATAATCATCGGGGAAACATTTCTACCGCCATTCCCACGGCAATCGAGCACGAGAGCTTCTTTGTGCAACTGCGGATAGTAAAACTTGGCGAATTCATTGAGGCCGTGAACGCTCATGTCCGGAACGTGCACGTATCCAATTCGGCCGTCCGACGCCTTTTCTACCGTCGCAATGTTTTTCAGTACCCAATTTAGATAATAGAGCGGTTGTTCGTTGTCGGTGGGCGTGACGATTTCCTCGCGGGCACCCGCTTCCGATGGACTTGAATTGACCCTCAGTCGCACCTGTTTCTGAGCCGTATCAATCATCAGTGCATTGAAATCGTTTGTCTGGTTCACGGGCCGGCCATTGACCGCGAGAAGGTAGTCCCCTGGACGCACGTTGATTCCGATTTCAGTCAATGGAGACCGATAGGATTTGTCCCAATTGTGGCCCCGGAGGATTTCTCCGATACGGACAAAACCGGTCGCGGAATCCCGTTCCAAGCGGGCGCCCAGAAGACCGAGATTGATCCGGCGAGGCTTGGGATAGTCGCCGCCGCCCACATAGGCGTGGCCGGCATTAAGCTCGCTAATCATTTCCCCAATCAAGTATGTCAAATCCGTCCGATGATGCACATGCGCCAATAACGGATCGTATCGTTGACGGATCTTGGCCCAGTCCACTCCATGCAGATTCGGGTCATAGAAAAAGTCACGCATCTGCCGCCAACATTCGTGGAAGATCTGGTTCCATTCCGCCGCACGATCTAGTTGCACCTTAGCGTCGGTCAGATCCAAACGGTTGCTGATGTCAATTCTTCCAGTCGGCAGATCCACAATGGAATAGCCGCCTGCTCCGGAAACGAGCATCTTCTTCTGATCGGCCGATACGACATAGCCTCCAAATTCGCCTAGTTCCGTTTCTTTCTGCCTTTCGAGTTCATAGAGCCATAGCTTTCCCTTGCGCAGGTAATAGAGTTTATCGCCAACCGAGGTGAGTTCGCCATAGCCTCCTGCTGGGGTGGGCAGCGCCGCGATCCGATCGATCAGCCCCTCAGGGTCGACTCGCACTCGCACGGGGCTCTCGTTGGTTTTACTGCCACTTGGAGTATTCGTAATTCCGATGGCAGGGAAATCGCCGGTCGAGGACGTGTTCGTTCCAGGATTCGGCTCCGTCTTTATCTTGACCTCGTCGTTTCTCGGTGCGATGGGAGATCGCGTGTCGCGTGCCAGGGTCAGCAAATAGAGATTCTGCATGTCGCCATAGGAATGATTCCATTCGGTCTGGCTGTACGTGGGGTTGAAAGTCCGCGCGGAAACAAAGAAGAGCACCTTGCCATCGGAGCTGAAGGCAGGTCGGCTCACGTCGGACCACCCATCGGTCGCAGGGGTGGTTTCCTTGCTAACCAGTGAGTAGAGTTGAATCCGCCCGAAGCGGCGGGGTTCGGGCTGAAGAAAGGCAATCCATTGGCTGTCCGGAGCCCAGGTGAAGTCCACGATTTCCCACTCTTTGGAGGTGGCGACGAGCGTGACCTGCCGGGAGGCAATCTCGACAAATTGCAGTCGGTTTTTCTTGTCCGACCAAAGGATGCGTTGGGAGTCCGGTGACCATCGGAGCTGATACTTATAGGTATCGGCTCCGTCCGTCAGACGGGTGGGTTCATCGGAGCCATCCTGAAGGCGCATATAAAGTTCGTCTTCGCCCGTCAGGTCCGCGACATAAGCAATCCAGCGGCCATTTGGCGACCACACGGCGTTCCGCTCGTGGATGCCGGGCGAGCGGGTCAGATTGCGGGTGAAACCCTGTTTCGCTGGAACCGTGAACACATCGCCGCGGGCACCGAATACCGCTCGATTCCCGTCCGGCGCGACATCAACGGTGGTCAATTCCTTGGCGACATCCCGCAACCCGCCGCGCCCGCTGGCGAAATCCTCACGAATCTCGATGGGCACCTGGGTGGCTTGTTCGGTGGTGAGATCAAAGTGAAAGATATACCCCCCATTTTCGAAAACGATCGCTGAATCACCGAGGGAAGGGAACTTAAGATCAAATTCGGTAAATCGCGTCAACGCGCGGGTCTGCTTGGATGCTAAATCATAGACAAATAAGTTGGCCTTGTGATTCGCGTCGCGCTCGGAAACAAAGTAGATCCGGTCGCCGCGCCACATGGGAAAAATATCTTGAGCCGGATCGCTGGAGATTCTTTCCGTTGTTTTCGCTTCAAAATCGTAGATCCAAATCTCATCGGCCTGCCCACCCCGATACCGCTTCCAGGTGCGGAATTCACGGAACACCCGGTTATAGGCCATTTTCCGTCCGTCGGGCGAATACGAACACCACCCGCCCCGGGGCAAGGGAATTTCTTCCGGGATGCCGCCGGTTGTCCGCGCGAGCAGGAGATGGCCCTTGAACGGATTCCATTGGGTTCGCCTGGATCGGTACACGACGGTATCGTTGTCCCGCCAGGTCATCACGATGTTATTGGGGCCCATGCGGTCTGACACATCATCGCGATCCAGCGTGGCGGTGTAGGTTAAACGCTTCGGCAC
>CAMAUY010000228.1 GCA_945861565.1 Akkermansia muciniphila | reverse complement strand
CTCGTCTCTGGCCGCGGACGGCGCCTCGGGCTCGGTAAACATGCCCCCGAGGGTAACGCCGCCCGAGTCGGAAGTTCAGGCTCAATCGGACCCAAACCGCGCCCCGCTCCGCGGCACTCCAGGGTGGGCTAACCTTCAGCGGATGAGCCAGCCAAAAACTCCTCCAATCGGTCCTCGACCCGACCCCGCTTTTCGCTCCTTTTCAGGGAATTGAACTTCCACATCTTCTCAACCAATTTTGCCGGTTTTACTGAGGTCTGAGTTTTTACGGCGCGGTCGCGCGGACACGGAAGAACTGGGCTGCGGCCGGCGACGGTGTTTCAAAGGTCAGCTCGCGTGACTCCGCCGGGAAGAATGGCTCCATCCCAGGCAATTCGAGCGACTGCCACGCGCCCGAATCGACGGCCGGGGTGGCCTCGAGCGAAACGGCGTAATTCGCCGGTTGGTGCACCCGCAGGCGCAGCGTGTCCCCGGCGGGGTCCAGCGCCAGCGTCGGGAGATCATCGACCGGTAGCAAGGCGAGTTGCTCGATCCAGCGTCGAACGATCTTAATGCCGTCCGGATCCACCACGCCCGAGCCGAGCGGTGGCATCTGGGTCGGGCCACGGCGCGACAGCCGCTGGAAAGCCATTGAGTGAGTGAGGTCGCCGGGAACGAGTACGCGGTTGGCGGGATCGCCCTGCGTGTCGCCAAGCCCGCCATCCACCAGGCCAGTGAGCTCGGTCGTTGTCGCGAGCCGAGCATCGAAGAATCCGCCCCCAGTTCCGCCCACGCGGTGGCAGCTGGCGCAGTTCACGGCCAACCATGAACGCGCCCGCCACTCGACGCTGGCCGACTCGTTCGTGGGCGTGGTCACGGTCCGCAACGAGGTGAGCGACGAGGGTGGATTGGCGAAATAGCCGGCGCTGATCAGAGCCTGCAACTGATTGGTTCGAACACCGGGAAAGTCGTGATCCCGCAGCAGTTGCGCCGTGTTAAAGCTAAGCGATTGGCCAGCCTGCCGGGTGTGGCAGGTCAGGCACTCGGCACGGCTGGGATACCGCCACGTCTGGGCGACCGACACGCCGTCTACGACTCGCGTGATCTCTTCCTCTCCCCCCTCCTCGGGCACCAGCGTTGCATTGCTGGCGTTGTCCCAGCGGTAGGTAAAGCCATGGATGCCATTCGTGTTCCGGACAATAAAGCGCGTTTCCAGCCGGCGCAGAGATTCCGGCACGCCTTGGGTCAATTCGAGATCGAAGTGTTTCACCCAGACGGTCCCGGCAGGCGCGCCCCAGGCACCGTTGGTGTTGAAGGTCAGGAACAGGTTTGTATCCGGCACGCTGAACCAACGACGCTTCGCCGCGCCATCGGACCAGAACGACAGGTTCACCGAGTACGGCACGACGCCTGCGGTCGGGGTGAGTGTGGCGAGGTCCGCAAAGGCACCGGTATCGGCCAGCGTCGGCGGCAGCGGAAGGCCGGTGAAGGTGGCATTGTAGCCAAGCCGCCGGATGCGCCCGCCGGAGTGGTCGCACGCCAGCACGTCGCCGTTGCGGGGATCGGTTCCGAACGCGGAGATGCCGCCCTGCCCAAGCAGGCGCGTGATCAGCGGCACCTGCCCGTCGCGCCGGCGGAGCGACCACACGTTGCCGCTAACGTAATCGGCGAAGATGTAGTCACCGTGCAGCGCCGCGAGCCGGGCCCCGCGGTACACGACGCCACCGGTGATGGAATTGCCGCGCATTGAGCCCGAGCCGTGCGTGTACACATACAGGGGGCCTACGTAGTTGAAGGCTGGATTCGACGTGAAACCGGCCGGCGCCGCACCGTTCTTTGGCCCCGCAACCCGGCCCTCGAGGTAGGCCCACCCGTGATTCGCCCCAGCCCGGCTGAGGGTCACAGATTCCCACGCGTCCTGCCCGACGTCGCCGATCCACAGTTCACCGGTCGCGCGATCGAAGGAATATCGCCACGGATTGCGCAGGCCGACCGCCCAGAACTCCGTGCGCACCGTCGCCGGGTCCACCGTGCGGTTCAGGAAGCTAGTCACGTCCACAAACGGGTTGTCGGCCGGAATGCGGTAATTGCCGACGACGGCTGGATGTGGGTTGGGCGCTAGCGAACCGGGCCGGTTATCCACGTCGAGCCGCAGTAGACCGGAGAAGAAATCCCTCGTGATGGTTTGGCTGTTGTTACGTGAGTCGTTCGCGTCGCCCTCGTCACCCAGGGAGACGTACAGGTAGCCGTCGGGACCGAAGTGCAGGTCGCCCCCGTTGTGGTTCGCGGCCTGGTCGAACTGCTGGAACAGAATGGTTTCCGCCGTGGCGGCCCGGTTCGGGTCAGTCGCTGAGACCCGGAATTCGGACAAACGATCGTGGCGTTGGCTGGCCGCAACGCTGGTTGTGGCATTGACCGTGCGGAAGATGAAGAAGCGGCCATTCGCGTCAAACTGCGGGTGGAATGCCAAACCGAGCAACCCTTGTTCGCCGCCGTATAGGGTCTGATCGACCAAGTCGAGGAAGACGGTTTTCGTGGGCTGTGCCAGGTTGGTGATCACGCTGATGCGCCCGCGCTGCTCGACGATGAAGAGGCGGTTCGTTTCGCCCGGCGGTGTCGCGATGGCCACCGGCGCCTCGAAGGTAAGTCCGGGCAACGCATCCACCATCTGGTAGCCGAAGCCGCCGGGCACCTGGGGTACCTTCAGGGTCGTATTGGGCTCGCGCACCAAGGCTTGGGCTCGCAGGACACTCGGCGCGAACGCCGCGAGGCAGAACAGTGCCAGCAGCAAAGTACCAGTCATGAGGTGAATGTGCCCGCCACTCATTGCAAGTCAAACAACGAACCGGCACGACACGCTAGCCGCCGACCCGGGGGTGGCGCTCGTTCCGTCGGGCCGTGTTGTCCCAGACCTCCGCCAAGGATCCGGAATCCAATATGTTGGCGTGTCACGACAATCCCGGTAGAATCCGCCCCTCAGTTTATGAGCACCTCTCGAACTTCACGAAAACTCTCGGCACGCCAAGTCCAACTTGTCGCCAGTGGGGACCTCCGGCTTTCCGCCAATCAAACCTGCTGGCCGGAACAGGCCCGCATGGAATCAGTACTCGGGGATGCGCTGCGGGCCGAAGGATGGAAAGTCCGCCGAGGTCATGCCGTGGATCGCGCCAAGCAGCACGGCTTCATCGATTCGCAGCGAATGGGAATGGAGGTCTTTCGTGGTCTCGACGCAGATGCGCCGTTGATTGTGGCGGAGGCGGTCTGGCAATACTCGCATCATGTGCTGGCGGGGCTGACGACGCACCGGGGGCCGATTCTCACGGTGGCCAACTGGAGCGGGCGTTGGCCCGGGCTGGTAGGGATGCTGAATTTGAACGGGTCACTGACGAAAGCGGGCGTCGCCTACAGCACATTGTGGAGCATCGACTTTCGCGATCCCTTCTTTCTCGACGGCTTGCGCCGGTGGTTGGCCACCGGGCGACTCCCGCATGATACCTCTCACGTTTTAGATTTTTCACGCGCCAGGATTCCGCTCGCCGACGACGTGCGCGGGCGCGACTTTGCCCGGCGCTTTCGATCGGGAAAGGCCATTCTCGGCGTTTTCGACGAGGGTTGCATGGGGATGTACAACGCCATCATTCCTGACGAACTCCTGCACCCTATCGGGCTGTTCAAGGAACGACTCAGCCAGTCGACGCTATACGCCGCCATGCAGCAGGTGTCCGACTTCGATGCCGAAGCGGTGCTGGCTTGGCTGTTGCGGAAGGGAATGACGTTTCAGTGGGGCACGGATGAGAGCACCGAGCTCACCCGGGGGCAGACCCTCGCGCAGTGCAAAATGTATGTTGCCGCGATCCGATTGGCGGATGACTTTGGGTGCGCCGCCATCGGCATTCAATATCAGCAGGGCCTGAAAGACCTCGCTCCGGCCAGCGACTTGGTCGAGGGATTGTTGAACAACACCGATCGGCCACCGGTTCGTTGCGCGAAAACCGGCCGGATCTTATTTGCCGGCGAAGCACTTCCCCATTTTAACGAAGTGGATGAATGCGCCGGCTTGGATGGACTCGTGACTCACCGTCTTTGGCGGGAATTGGGGTATCCACCCGAAAACACCCTGCATGATTTACGGTGGGGACAACACGTGCGCGGGGGGGGTGTCGACGATTACGTCTGGGTTTTTCTAATTTCCGGGGCGGCACCCCCCGCCCATTTCATTGGGGGATGGAAGGGAACATCGAGCGAGCGGCAGCCGCCGATGTACTTCCGGTTGGGCGGCGGCACGGTGAAAGGCATCAGCAAGCCCGGGTGGATTGTGTGGAGTCGCGTCTTCGTTGCGGGAGGCCGCCTGCACTGCGACCTCGGAGTGGCCGAGGTGGTTCGCCTCTCAGAGCGGGAAACAAATCGACGCTGGACGGAAACCACACCGCAATGGCCGATTATGCACGCCGTTTTGCAGGGGATATCACGCGATCAAATGATGGCCCGGCACCCAGCAAACCATATCCAGGTCGTCTATACGCCGGGAGAATCGGCGGCGCATCGGGCTTGCCGGATCAAGGCAGCCGCCTTCGCTGAGTTGGGCATTGAACCGCATTTTTGCGGCACAGTTCGAATGGGATAAGGGGCGTCCACGGACGGCCGTCTTTTAAACGCTGGGCCTGGCCGTTTGGCAATTGGGGCACGTCCTAGAAGAACCCGTCCTCCTCGTCCCTAGAGATGCCGATCCGTGACGCGGGCGATCTCATGGGCCAACTCGTCCTCGCGGTTGACGAGGGCGAGCAGCCCGCGCGAGACGTAATTGCCACCGATCGGAATGACAAAGGTGTTATTCAATATGCGTGACCGAAGTTTTGGTTGTTGGCCATCACCGGGAGGCGTGGTAACCGCATCGAGAGCTGTCTCCATGAACCGGCCATTGCTTCGCCCTCTCCGCCACTCCGAGTGGGGGGAGAGGGTGGCCGAAGGGCGGGTGAGGTGGCGCTAGGTTCTTAGTCTCAATACATGTCCATTTTTTGGAAAACTTTCCAACCCATGAATCGCCCCCCTGATCCGCGGATAGGAATCTGAAAATGAGAGAAAAAGCTCTCTCCTGTGCATTTTTTCGCTTGCATATGTTATATATGCTGTATCGAACACGAATGCGCCGCGCGCTACCACTCCAGTCCAAGACCGCCTTCGGGGCACTTCCCAACTCGGGCACGCAGCGCTATTTCCGCGCAGACTGTGCTTGCCATGAGAATTGAAT
>CAMAUY010000227.1 GCA_945861565.1 Akkermansia muciniphila | reverse complement strand
TCGAAGGTCTCAACAATAAGATTCGAGTGACTACCAGACGGGCCTATGGTTTTCGAACCTTTCGCGCTCTGGAAGTGGCTCTCTATCATTCACTCGGGAAACTACCCGAGCCAACTCCTACCCACAGATTCTGCTAGCGAAGCGTTTTTACCTTCGATCAACCGATGGACGAGGAGACCCTTTTTCAAGGGTTCTCCGGATTTCCGGGATCGATCAATTTCAGCCCGTCCATTACGTTGATTCCTACCTGGAGTTCGGATTCGACCGTGCTCACGATGGAGCCGAGTGAATTCATCGCACTGTTTACTCCCGGCACCCAGTATACGTGGGATTTGAATCCCCCTGGCGCTTTCATGACACTGAAGAGTGCTGCCGGAGAGGCGCTCGCGATGCGGACGGGAAATTTCAAGATCGCTGCCGGCGGAGGCGGAGGCGCTACCAATTCGGCATGCAGTCCCCAGGACATCTTAAGCGACATTGACGGGCCTGCCATCGATACCAAGTGCTATGGCAATGGTGACCCGGTTGGTACGAACCGGACCCAGGGTTCCCTCTTCGTCTCGCGTCAACAGAATTACCGCCAGTTTCTCCCGGGAGCTCCGAAATCGGCTCAGCCACGTGCCCCCGACAAGCCATTTGAATTCAACGCCTTCGCTCTTCCAGAGCCCGGTTTTGCCCTCACGTCGGTAACGGTCACGCCTCCAGGAAAACCAACGGTCGCTCTGGCCAACGCCGGGTTTGGTGGAATATTTAGCTTCCTTCAAGGCTTCGACACCCTCGCCGGAATGGACGCCGACTATCCAGCCGGCTCGTACCGGTTCAATGTGGTAGACAACACCGGCTCCAAATCGGGGTCTGCCAATATGCCGTCCTCGGCCGGCAATATCCCCGAAATCACGAACTTAACGGAAGCGCAGACGATCGACGTCTCGAAACCATTCCTGCTCAAGTGGAAGCCTTTTACCGTTTCCGGAACATCTCCCTCCCTCTCGCTCACCATCCAAGGCGTCTGTTCGAAGAAAATCGTGTTCATCGCTCCAAATATGTGTGTGCCGATCGAGTTGAAACCCACCGACACCTCCATCGTTATCCCCGGCGGGACCCTTCGAGCGAACCGTCGCTATCTCGCACGGATCACCTTTAGCAGTGGTGATTTTTCAACGAACTCGATGCCCGGCTACGTCCTGGGAAGCTCCGTCACTGCGGAGACGGAATTCCCCATCAATGACCCCGAAGCCATGGACCCCGGGACGGGTGGGGCACCTCCAACCATGAGCCTGTCGGCCGATCGCACTCAAGTGTTGGTCACCGCGACTCTGGGTCAGGCCTTTTCGCTCTACGGCTCAACCGATCTCGTCATGTGGGATAAACTATCCTCGGGAACGGGTGCCGGCGGGACCCCTGTGTTCTTCCCCATCGCACTCCCCAGAGTGCATCACCTGTACTATCGCGCCACGGTGCCCTGAGTGCTCCGTTGGTTGGGCTGTGCCAGCGCGCTCGGCGGTGCGCACAGGCTCGTTTGGCGCACGGGCTTGCGAAAAATCACAACACCCGTTCCGCGAACGGGTATCGCTAAACGTCCGGCTTGTTTCGCATTATTGATTTTCAAGGCTTGCGGCAAGGTCGTCCGCCAGCGAAAACCATCGCCTATGAAATCCCGCTGCGCCCTTTTTGTGGCAACCGCTCTGGCTTTGGTTACGGCTCGTGCGGCCGATCTCCGCCTCGGCATCATTGGCCTCGATACCTCGCATGTCATAGCTTTCACCGCGATTCTCAACGACCCTGCGGCGAAAGATCACGTGTCGGGCGCCCGGGTCGTCGCGGCCTTCCGGGGCGGAAGTCCAGATATCGAGTCGAGTCGATCCCGCGTGGATGGGTACGCCAAGACGCTCGTCGAAAAACACGGGGTCAAGCTCTACGACACGATCGAGGAGCTCTGCCGGAATGTGGATGCGGTGCTGTTGGAAAGTGTCGATGGCCGTCCGCATCTCGCCCAAGCCCGTCCCGTCATCGCCGCTGGCAAACCGCTGTACATTGATAAGCCGATGGCGGGTTCACTGAAGGACGCCGCGGAAATCTTTCGACTCGCCCGCGAGGCGAACGTTCCGGTCTTCAGCGCCTCCTCGCTCCGGTTTGCCACGAAAACCCTTGCCGTCCGCGGCGGTGCAATTGGCACCGTAACCAACGCCGTCACGTCCAGCCCGGCCCATCTCGAGAAAACCCACCCGGATTTGTTCTGGTACGGAATCCATGGAGTGGAATCGCTGTTCACCGTCATGGGGAAAGGCTGTCTGTCAGTAAAACGAAGTCTGACCGCCGACGGAAAAATACAAGTGACCGGCACATGGAAGAACGAACGAACGGGCACATTTCGCGAAGTTGAGGGCTACTCCGGAAAGGCCCAGGGGACCCAAGGCGAAATGGCCGTGGGGTCCTACGACGGTTATGCGCCGCTGGTAGTGGAGATCGTCCGATTTCTAAGAACCGGCACTGCCCCGGTCGCGGCCGCGGAAACCCTCGAAATATTCGCCTTCATGGAGGCGGCCGACGAAAGCAAGCGACGCAATGGAGAATCCGTAACGCTCGCCGAAATGTTTCGCCGCGCGGGAATCACATCCCCCGAATAAGGGGAACCAACTCTCCGGCGGGCTTCAGAGCTGCTGCATCGCTGCGTCCATGGCTGTGAAGAGCCGGTTCATGGTCTCGGGGGTCTCGTCGCCCATGTTGGACACCCGGAATGTGGTGCCTTTGATTTTTCCATAACCGCCATCAATCAGGAACCCCTGATCCTTCACCCGTTTCTGCAAGCGGGTGGCGTCAACCGTGCGACCGCCGGGCTTGGCCCCATTGTTGATGCAGCAGAGCGTCAAGGATTCATAACCCGCCTCGGGAAACAGATTGAATCCGTGCCGGGCAGCCCAGTCGCGGGTCATCTGATTTGTCCGCTGGTGCCGAGCATACCGATTCTCCAAACCTTCGGTGAAAAACTCGTCCAGTTTTGCCGATAATGCATAGCAATGACTGATGCTCGGGGTGCTCGGAGTCATGTTGTCGACGGCATTCTTCTGAAACTCGACGAAATCGAAGTAATAGCCGCGGTCCTTCGCCAACGCCGCTTTGGCGAGAGCGGATGCCGATGCCGTGAACACCGACAAACCGGGTGGCATCGCGAAGGCCTTCTGAGTTCCCGCCAGCAGCACGTCAATTCCGAGCGCGTCGAATGCAATCGGCACCGCCGTCAGGGAACTGACTGCATCCACAATGAACATCACGTCGGGATAGTTGCGCTTCAAGGCGGCAATCTCGCGGAGAGGACTCATGACGCCACAACTGGTTTCGTTGTGGATCAACGTGAGCGCATCGAACTGGCCCGTCGCCAGGCGGCGGTCAATTTCCTCGGCGCGGATCGGTGAACCCCAGGGAACCTGGAGTGCTTCGGCCTCCTTGCCGCACCGCTTCGAAACATCAAACCATTTGTCCGAAAACGCGCCGCACATGCAGTTCAAAACCTTTTTGGCCACCAGATTCCGCACCGCGCCCTCCATG
Source organism: Akkermansia muciniphila (assembly GCA_945861565.1). GTDB lineage: Bacteria > Verrucomicrobiota > Verrucomicrobiia > Limisphaerales > UBA9464 > SIBK01. The sequence goes on along the minus strand of CAMAUY010000227.1, from coordinate 1,727 downwards.
ACCCCCCAGGCACTCGAGGTGGACAGGTACACCAGTTGTTTCGTTCCCAGCAGCGTCTGCAGCTGCGGCTGCATCGTCGCGACTAAATCCTTAAAGCCCTGGCCGCGGTGACCGATCATGGGACGGCAAAACGCCTCGAAGGTTTTTGGGCTGACTTCGACGGGTCCGGGAATGTGCAATTTCACATGTGCCATAAAGGAGCGATTGTTGCACGAGACCGTTGCGAGGCAAGATTCCAATCGGAAGGATTTGGCCCTGCCTTCGTTGGGTGTGGGACAAAAATCTGAAAAGGTTCAGTTTTCAGCCTTTGTTTGATGAGTTTTGACCAGGCTCTCTGCCTGGATATTCCAGTAATCCAATTAACCGGAGTTGGAACCGCGGATGAACGCCGATAAACGCTGTTTCCGGGCGCTCGCTCCGAAGGTGAGCGGCAACGGCTTCCTCTTATCCGCGTCCATCCGTGTCAATCCGCGGTTCTTCCCCCGGGCACTTTGCATTTCAACTCGAACCTTTCCGTGATGGCCGGGAATTGACACCGGCCGCCCGTCCAGCTAAAGCCGTCGGTTCTTATGCCGTTGCAAACCACACTGATTCTGTTCAAGCCGGACGCCATCTCGAAAGGCCTTTGCGGGGCCGCCCTCACTCGATTTGAGGCCGCCGGACTCAAGATTCGCGGCCTTCGGATGCTGAAGTTCGAGGACGCTCTCCTCCGCGAACACTATGCCCACATTGCGGCCAAGCCGTTTTTCCCCGAAGTCGCCCGGTTCATGCAAAGCACCCCGATCATCGCCCTGGCTTTGTGCGGTCCGAATGCGGTGCAAAAAGTTCGTGATTTGCTGGGTCCAACGGATTCCGCCAAGGCCGCCAAGGGCACAATTCGCGGCGATCTCGGCAAGGACGTCATGGCCAATGTTTGTCATGCCTCCGATTCCATTGAAGCTGCGGCCACCGAAGTGCGACGATTCTTCCCTGCGGACGCCCTCTTTGATTACTGACTTTGGGAAATAAGATCGGGCACCTACTCGACGAGGGCTTGGTAAAACCGCAGGCGGCTGCCGGGTGCCGGAGTGTCCGTAAAAAGGATGGGCACGACGGCCGGCGGCTCGTTCGTACTCAGGTTGTTAAACGTAACGAAATCCTCGGTGTAGCGGACAATCAATCGCCGGCCTTCACCGGTCCGGAGCTGCGAGCGGAACATCCCGGTGGGAAGAACCTCCTGGGTACCTGGAACGAAGGCAGGTGCCGCGCTAAACACGGCGAAGTAAGCCTGCCTGCTTCCGCCGATCGTGGTGAAATCCCCCCCAGATAGATGGCATCCCCAGTCACCAGCACCGAGCGTACCGTATTGTCAATGTTCGGTGACCAGCCGGTGGCTTGGCTGTTGGAGAATCTCAAGGCCGCGGCGCGATTCCGAAAATCGCCACCGATACTTGTAAAGTTGCCGGCCGCATAGACGGCGTTTGCGGCCAACGACACTGCGTTGACGCGAGTGCCCGTGCCGGCACCGGAGGCATCGGGATTCCACGGCGTGGCCAAGCTGGTCGTGGTATCCACGGCGGCAATACGACCGCGCACCTGCCCACCGATGTTCGTCAACGTTCCCCCCACGTAAAGTGTGTTTCCGGAAATGGCCAATGCGAGTACCACGTTGCTGACACCCGGCTTGAATGCGCTGGCGAGGGCAGTCGTGGTGTCCACCGCCGCCAGCTTGGCCCGCGGTTGGCCAC
>CAMAUY010000226.1 GCA_945861565.1 Akkermansia muciniphila | reverse complement strand
CGCATGACCATTTGCAACGAACTCGCTTTGTCCGATTTTGCGAACAATGGAATGGATCCCTTATCCTGCAATTCAAGGCCGAGCATAAAACCCATGCCCCGGACGCCCAAGCAACTTTCTGGATAGGCTTTCACCAACCGCTCCAGTTCGGTTCGAAAGAACTCCCCGGTGGTCAGAACGTTTTTTGCCAACTGATCCCGTTCGATGACGTCAAGAATACGAAGGGCTACGGCACAGCCCAGGGGGGTCCCACCGTACGTTGTGCCGTGAGAGCCCGGGCCGAGCAAATCACAGAGGCGGACGCCGTGGACTTCCTGCCGGATCCAGAAGGCTCCGATTGGGAATCCTCCCCCGAGAGATTTCGCCATGGAAACCCCATCGGGCACGAACCGTTCCCCGCCGGGCACATCTTTTAGAATCCGCTGAAAACTTTGGAAATGGCCGGTCCGAAAATGCCCGCACTGAACGCTGTCCATCAGGAGCAACAATTTCTTCTCGTCACACAAGGCTCTGAGTCCCAGCAGATAGTCGGCGGTCGCCGGCGTGATGCCCCCTTCGCCCTGGATCCCCTCGATCAGAATCGCGACCGTGGCCGGAGACAGAGAGTCTCGCATCGCTTGCAAATCGTTGAAGGGTACATGACGAAAACCGGTCACCATCGGTTCAAAACCCTTTTTCACCTTTTCCTGCCCTGTTGCGGCAATGCCGGCAAGCGTTCGACCATGAAACGAGTGAACGGCTGTGAGGATTTCGAACCGGCCTTCGTCGTGACCAAACCGGCGCGCTAACTTGTACAGCCCCTCGTTGGCTTCGGCGCCGGAGTTGGCGAAAAATACCTTGCCTGGCCCGATCAGTTGGACCAGACGTTCGGCGAGACGTCCTTGAGGTTCCTGATAGTAGAGGTTCGAGACATGCACCAACCGCCGAGACTGTTCGACGAGTGCCTCGGTGATCTCGGGATTGGCATGGCCGAGGGAACACACGGCAATGCCGCCGCCCAGATCGAGGTATCGCTTTCCCGCGACGTCCCAAACATACGAGCCCGCTCCGTGACTCAAGGCGAGGTCGAATCGACCATAGCTCGGCACGACAAAGCGGTTGAATAATTCACGAATCTCCGCGATTCGATTGTGCACCAAGGGCGGCGGAGTCAACGGGACGATCTCTTTCATCTCTGGCGGGGCCTACTCAATCACACGCAGCCGATGCACGCCAAACGGTTTTGTTGGAATCGAGGCAAACGAAGTCCATTTTGCGGACCGCGCAATTTCCGCCTTTTTTATGCGGCGCGCTTGCAGGATCGTCCCTGGATGAAAATTCAGCGGCGACAACGTCCGATCGCCCTGAGCGTTGGGGGATCGGACAGTGGCGGTGGGGCGGGGATCCAGGCCGATTTGAAAATGTTTACCGCGCTCGGCGTGCACGGAACGACGGCGGTGACATGCATCACCGCCCAAAACCCGACCGGAGTTTTCGGAGTGCAGGCGGTGCGTCCGCAACTTTTGGAGCAGCAATTGAGAGCCATTTTTGACGAATTGCCGCCGGCGGCTGCGAAGACTGGAATGTTATATTCCGCGCCGTTGATCCGCGTGGTAGCCCGTTGCTGGACCCGGTATCCGAACGTTCCGCTCGTGGTGGATCCCGTAATGGTTGCGACGAGCGGTGCGGTCTTGCTACAACCGGCTGCAATCCGTGCGCTGCAGGAAGAACTTTTGCCTCGGGCCACGCTCTTGACTCCGAACCTCGACGAAGCGGCACTACTCGTCGGGCGACCCCTCAGGACCCCCGAGGACCTCCGGTTGGCGGCCCGGGAGCTGCATGCACGATTTGGATGCGCGGTGCTGGTGAAAGGCGGACACCTCCGCGGGATGATTGAGGCGATGGATATTTTTCACGACGGGAGCCAGGAGTGGCTGTTGCTCGCCCCGTTTGTTCAGGGTGTTTCCACTCACGGCACCGGGTGCACCTACGCCGCGGCGATTACCGCACGGATCGCAATGGGTGATTCTCTCGCGGTGGCCGTGCGCCGCGCAAAACAGGCAGTCACCGGGGCAATTGCGCGCAGTTACCGAATCGGCCGTGGACACATGGCACTCTGTCCGTGATCTCTCCTTACTGCCAGGGAGCCACAGCTTCCTGCGCCCAGATCGCAGCAACCTTCTGACGGCGGCGCACCACCGCGGCCTTCCGCCCGCGGACGAGCACCTCGGTCGGGAGCCCCCGGCTATTGTAATTCGACCCCATCACGGATCCGTAGGCGCCCGCGCTCAGCAATGCCAGATAGTCGCCCTCGACCACCTTTGGTAAGGGGCGATCTTTCGCAAAATAATCGCCGCTTTCGCAAATCGGGCCGACCACATCCGATGGAATTGGCCGCCCGCTCTTTTTCGAGACCGGCACAATTTCGTGATAGCTGTCATAGAACGCGGGCCGGATGAGGTCGTTCATGGCGGCATCGACGATGACGAAGTGTTTCTTCCCGGTGCGCTTGATGAACTCGACTCGGGTTACGAGGATGCCCGCATTGCCCGAGAGGAATCGGCCGGGCTCCAGCAGCACTTTAAGTCCGAGCGGCTTGAGCAGCGGTAACAGGGTGCGCGCGTAGGTATCCGGGGTCAGAATCTTGCGCCCGGCCGGCTTGCGCCACCAAGCTGGGCTGCCGCTTGCGAGGGCGTCTTGGTAGACGATGCCGATGCCGCCGCCGATGCTGAAGAAGTCGAACCCGTATCGGGCATTCAGTTTCTGCACGAGCGGGGCGACCTTTTGCACGGCGAGGCGGAACGGCTTCACGTCGGTCAGTTGTGATCCAATATGCATCTGCAACCCGCGCAATCTCAGATTGGGAAGCCGGCTTGCCCGGGCATACACCCGTTCGATTTCTTCAAAGGCGATTCCGAATTTATTCTCGTAGGTGCCGGTGGTTATTTTTGCGTGAGTGTGGGCGTTGATGTTTGGGTTCACTCGCACCGCCACCGGAGCGATCTTTTTCAGACGCGTGGCGACACGACTGATCCGCGATAATTCGGCCTCCGACTCGACGTTGAACGAATAAATCCCTTTCCGGAGCGCGTAGGCGATCTCCTCCTCCGTCTTGCCGACCCCTGCGAATACACAGGTGCGCGGATCACCGCCCGCGGCCTCCACCCGTTGAATTTCACCGGCACTCACCGTATCGAAGCCGCTCCCGAGGTTCGCCAGAGTTCGAATCACCGCCAGGTTCGAATTGGACTTCATCGCAAAACAGATCTGGTGTTCCACCGGAGCAAAGGCTCGGTCCAGTTTCGTGAAATGGTCGGTCAGGGTAGCGTCGGAGTACACGTAGAGCGGCGTGCCATATTCCTTTGCCAGGGTGGCGATCGAGACACCCTCACAGGCCAACTCGGAACCGCGGTATGCGAATGAATGCATGCGTGAAGGTTGTGCCACAGTGCAGGAGTCCGAGCAAGCTTGTGCATCCCGAAGTTGTTGGTAGAGGTTGTCGCGCTGCGACAACCCCGCCCGCGTACAGCGGGCGGACAGGGCCGCCGCGCGGCGTCCGCTACCTTCTCCAACAACTTCGGGATGCACGGCAATGCCTCCTTGCGCACATCTCGAAGTTGCTTCTAAACGTGAAAAATTGGCAAATCCTCTTGAACGTAAGTTGCGAGCAACAACAACATCGGGACGTGCCCGGCGGAATTCCCCGTTCATCCTCGGTCTAAAATCCGCTACAATCCTCACCCTGCATGACGGAGTTCGAACTGATTGATCGGCTAAAACCATTGCTTCCCCTCAACGATTTTGTGGTGGCCGGAGCGGGAGACGATTGTGCAATTCTGGATCTGGGAGCTCCCGAACTTACGCTTCTCAAGACGGATGCCGTTGTCGAAGGCATTCACTTCACCCCGGCGACCGAACCCGACCGGGTCGGACACAAAGCTCTCGGACGATGCCTCAGCGATGTGGCCGCCATGGCGGGTTGGCCGATCGCAGCGGTGGTCACTCTGGGACTGCCGGGCGGGTTTGACCCCGCTCGCATCGAGGGCCTCTATCGCGGCCTCTGCCGGCTTGCCAGCCGGTATCAGGTCGCCGTTGTCGGCGGGGAGACGACTTCCAATCCGGAGCGATTGCTCGTCTCCGTCAGCGTCGTCGGCCGGGTCGCCCGGGATCGGGTGGTCCGTCGGAGCGGATTGCAGCCGGGCGACGCCCTGTTTGTAACGGGTGAACTCGGCGGTTCCTTCGCGGGCCGTCACCTCGATTTTGAACCCCGCCTCACCGAAGCTCAATGGCTGGCCGAAACCGTTCCGCTCCGAGCGATGATGGATCTGAGTGATGGTCTCGCTGGGGATCTCCCGCACCTCCTTGCGGCGAGTGGTGGCCATGGCGCCGCATTGTTTCAGGGAGCTCTCCCGGTCAGTCGGGCCGCGAAAACGGCCGCGCGTGCCGGCGATCTCGCAAAGCCTGCGATCGTGGCCGCCCTCACGGATGGCGAGGATTTTGAGCTGCTTTTCGGAATCGCACCGGGCCGCACGGTCGCCCTCGTAGATTCCTGGAAACTTCGATTCCCCGACACTCGCCTGAGTTGCATCGGCCGGGTCACTCGCGAACCCGGCATCCGTCTTTGGGATAAAAATGGCGTTCGCCCCTTGAATGCCCGGGGATATGAACATTTTCGATGAGACGGGCGCATGGTTGAACTTATTTCCAAATCGGAGTCGGAGACGGAAGCGGCCGGCAACCAGATCGGAGGCTTCGCGCGAAGGGGTTGGGTGATCGGCTTGAGTGGTGATCTCGGGGCTGGGAAAACCGCCTGGGCCCGCGGATTCGCCCGTGGGCTTGGATATCAAGGCAGAGTCCAGTCCCCCACCTTCGCCCTCCTAAATGAATACGTCGGCGGGCGTCTTCGAATGGTTCATCTCGACCTCTACCGACTCGAAACCGCCGAGGCAATTTGGGCGGCAGGGCTTGACGAATACCTCTTTGATCCGGACGGAGTGGCGGTGATAGAATGGTGGGAGCGCCTCGGGGCCTCGCCGGCCGTAAGGACGGTGTCGCCGACTGGGTTGAATCCGGGACAGTGGCCGACGATTCGGATTCGAATTGAATCCATGAGTGAATCCGTTCGACGGATAATGTATGACGATTCTTGGACTTGAGTTCTCATCCGAATGCCGCGGAGTTGCCCTCCTGCGGGACGGGCGCATCCTTGCGGAGACGAGTCAGAGCGAAGGGCGCCACACCCTGGCGATTGGAATGATCGATGCGGTTCTTCGCCAGGCCGGCGTTGCACGCGGGGAATTGGATGCCATTGCCGTCGGGCTCGGCCCGGGAAGTTATACCGGTGTGCGCCTGGCTATTTCAGTGGCCCAAGGGTG
>CAMAUY010000225.1 GCA_945861565.1 Akkermansia muciniphila | reverse complement strand
TCATGGCTTCAAGAAGCCATGCGCTTACTTTCAAGCGTGGCCATTGTGAAAAATCAGCCGAGTTCTCAATATCCCGCCTGCCTATTGTTCTTCCGCGGGTCCATCCTTCAACCAATCCGGCCAATCCACTTTTCTTGAAACTGCCCTGGCCAAAACCAGAGTTGACGATTGCGGTGTTGGCAGCAGACGGCGGAGGGTCCACAAGGGTGTTCCGATATTCTGCTACGTTTTCTTGTTTTCTTGGAAGGCGTCGCCGACTAGGTTTTCCGCGGTGGTGGCCGTTGGTGTAATGGTAGCACAGGGGTCTTTGGAGCCCTTAGACATGGTTCGAGTCCATGACGGCCAGCCATTTCTCGCCCGCGATCTAGGGTTTACTCCAGGCCTGTCAGGGCGCAGTCGGCCCTTCTTCAAAAACGCCGTGCCACCGGCTTGAAGGGATCCTCCCACCGCGATGCACCGTTCACTCGCGTTTTTTATTCCATCATTTCTCCCCGGTTGATCCCCCGGGGTCGGTCAATAGTATTGTCTTGTCGGGACCGACCAGGCATCGTCAAACCATGGCTCGCAAATTGCGCGTTCAATTCCCGGGTGCCCTCTATCATGTCATGAGCCGCGGCAATCGGAAGGGGAAGATTTTCTTCGACGACGCGGATCGAGAACGGTTTGTTGCGACGCTCGGAGATGCCTGCGCCAAGACGAACTGGAAGGTCCACGCATGGTGCCTCCTCGGGAATCATTTCCATCTGATCATCGAGACGCCGGAACCCAATCTGGTCGCGGGAATGAAATGGCTGCTGGGAACCTACACGCTCCGGTTCAATCGCCGCCACCAACTCTCCGGTCATGTTTTCAGCGGCCGATACAAATCTCTGCTGGTGGGCGGCCGCGGTGGATATCTTCGAACCGTCTGCGAATACGTGCACCTCAATCCGGTCCGAGCCCGACTGCTCACCGCGTCGCAGCCTTTAAAATCGTTTCGTTGGAGCAGTTTTCCGGATTATTTGAAAGCCCCGGCCGAGCGTCCTGTTTGGTTGCAGACGGAGCGGTTTTCCGGGGAATGCGGAATTCCTAAAGAGAGTCCGGCAGGCCGCCGCGAGTTTGAACGCATGATGGAGGCGCGCCGACTCGCAGCGACCGACGACGAATACACCCCCATTCGCCGTGGCTGGTGCCTGGGGGATGAGGAGTTTCGAAAGGAACTGCTGGAACGCGTGACGTCCCGGGTGGGGCTGAACCATTTCGGCGATGAACTGCGGGAATCCGCAACGGATCGGGCGGAGCGGATAATCGGCCAAGAACTCCTCGCGGCCGGGTGGACCGAAGAGAGCCTTCGAACGCATCGAAAAGGGGACCCAGAAAAGGTGCGGATCGCCCTCCGACTGCGAGGGGAATCGACGGTAACCCTGGCGTGGATTGCGACCCGATTGGCCATGGGCACCCGGACGCACTTAGCGCACCTTCTCTACTGGAGAGGGCGTGATCGACCGGGTGGGGACAAAAAGCACATTACTATTGACCGACCCCATTAGTTTCGAAGGGTGCCTTTCTCCATCGGAACGAGACTTGGAGCTTGTACGAGTTTCGCTCGTATTTCAGGATTTCCAGCCTTTGACATGAGCGTATCCCCCAAATCTGCCTTTCCGTGGCCCGGAGTAATCCGTCGGTACGCCAAGTTCCTACCGGTCTCGGAGGAGGCGTCGGTGGTGACTTTGTTGGAGGGAAACACGCCGCTCATCCCGGTTCCCAACTTCGTGGCGGCGATCGGTGGTCACTTCCACTTGTACTTGAAGTACGAGGGGTTGAATCCGACGTGCTCCTTCAAGGACCGTGGAATGTGCATGGCGATCACTCAGGCGAAAGAGCGCGGTGCCAAGACCGTCGTCTGCGCCAGCACCGGAAACACCAGTGCCAGCGCCGCAGCCTATGCCGCCCGGGCGGGAATGCAGTGTGTGGTATTGCTACCGCGAGGCAAGATCGCTCTGGGCAAGTTAGCCCAAGCCCTCATGTACGGGGCAAAGACGATCGCGGTGGAGGGCAATTTCGACGAAGCGCTCCACATCGTCCGCGAACTCGGAACCACCGGCCTGGTCGAAGTCGTCAATAGCATCAACCCGTTCCGCATCGAAGGTCAGAAGACGGCGGCGTTCGAGATCTGCGACGCTTTGGGGGACGGCCCGGACTTTCATTTTCTGCCCGTTGGCAATGCGGGCAACATCACCGCCTACTGGAAGGGATTTCGAGAGTACGCCGATGCCGGCCACTCCGACACGCTGCCTCGAATGATGGGATGGCAGGCGGCAGGCGCGGCACCGCTCGTCCTTGGCCATCCTGTTGAACATCCGGAAACCGTCGCGACCGCGATCCGCATCGGGAATCCAGCGGGCTGGCACGGGGCGGTGGAGGCCGCGCGCGATTCCAACGGCAGCATCCGCAGTGTAACCGACGACGAAATTCTCGCCGCCTATCTATTGCTCGCCCGCACGGAGGGGGTGATGGTGGAACCCGCTTGTGCCGCGCCCCTGGCAGGCCTCGTGAAATGTGTCCAGGCCGGAGAGATTCCCGAGGGCAGCCTTGTGACCGCGACCATGACCGGACACGGTTTGAAGGACCCGGACATCGCCATCAAAGTTGCCGGAGCTGAGCCCACCGTGGTACCCGCAACCGTCGAAGCGGTCCGTCAAGCGATTGGGTTATAGTGACGGAACGTTAAGGCATCCAACTCCATCGGGAAGACTCTCCGAGCCGGGACGCCGGCAAGCGCCCGACTCTTTGCCCGGCGACACGCCGGTCCACGGATTCCGGCACCGCGTCCTCGCGTCCCACACGTCCATCCATGAAAACCACCTGCGCACGAGAACGATGGCGAAAATGGACGGTCGGCTCTCGCAAGCTGATATAGTAAAATTCCTCCAGGAGGGGATGCTCCAGTGACGCCGGTGCCTGGAACGTGTTCACCTGCGCGGCGTCGGCAAAAAGTGCCGTTTGCGACGCCAACACCACACTGGCGCTTGCCACCGCGGGCTGCCCGGGCGGTGGCGAAAGATTAAGGTTATATCCGTAGCTGCAGACAGAACGTTCCGCCTTGGGCTTGAATCCAGCGACCCCGTCACGTAGTCCCGGGCAGCGCAGCACCGCGTCCCCGGTATAGGCGAAAATCGCCCCCGATCGCGCATCAAAGCCTCGCCCGCCCTCGGCTCCATTCCCAAGCCAACCAAACCAATAGTCCGCCCCCCCGTTCGTTGCCGTCCCGCCGTAACGGAAACACCGGCCTGCATGCTCGTCCCAATACATCTGCGTTCCCAAGCCCAGTTGCCGCAGATTCGAAGTGCAATGGGTCCCCACGGCAAATCTCTTCGCGTGTCCGACCGCCGGCAGCAGCAGCGCCGCCAACACCGCGATCCCGGCAATGACCACCAGGAGTTCGATGAGGGTAAACGCCGCGGACTGCCGCACATTCCCAGGACCCTTGCCTGAGCCCGGTTGTCGCAGTCCTGGCTTCATGGGCGAAATGTCTCCACTCGAAAAAACTCGACGCCTTCCCCTGTTCTCTCCAGGTGTCGCCATTCCACTCCAGCGTCCACGCCAGCGACGATTTCGGATTCCTCCCAGTTCCGAAGATCCCCCGATCGCAGGAGGCGGAAGTTCCAGCCTCTGCGTCCCTCACATCGAAGCACGGATCCCGCCATACCGGCGGCCCAATGCAAGACCGGCCGGGGTGCTTCGGGATAATGCAAAGCAAGATTGTCCAGCACGCCGCACGCCCGTATAGAACCATCGGCACCCGCATCGGAGTAACTCATTATCCCAAAGGCATCGAGCCGGAAATCGGTAAACCCGGCTGGCGCTCGAACCGTCTTCACTTCGGGCCCACGCAAACCGTCGACGGTCAACACGGTGCGAATCTCCTGGTTCAGCCCATCAAAGGTCATCTGGATCCGATAGGCTCGATTCGTCTCCAGTGCTACACCGATGGTCATGGGCTGCCAGAACCATTGGCGGTTCGTGGACAGCGCCACCGGCGAAATCGTCGGGCCGAAGCCGGAGTCAGGGAAATAGTCGAATTCCACCACATTCCACGCCTCGTTCCCAGTCCCTCGACGGAATCCAGCGCCGGCGAAATCCCCCACCGAGATCCAGCCTATGGCGAGCTGAAATGTATAGGGTTGATCGGGGTTCAGCCCGATGGCGACATCCTCAAGGGTGAGATCGACCGAGAACTCAAAGTCATCGGTTCGAGTCAAGCGGGTGCTCAGGGGAATGATACAAGCGCTGTTCGATCGGCTCGAATCCCAGGTCACCCGCAGCCGTCCACCGGCCGCATCCCATCCGAACAGGTCCGCCTCACCCAATCGCTGCCATCCGCGGGTAAAGGGATCGATTGAAAAATCCTCAAAGATGGCTCCGCGGCAAAGACTGGCGGCCACCAGCATCCAGCCTAAATACAGGCATGCGTAAAAACCACCGCGGCCGGCACCATCGATCATCACCGGATGGATGCTCCGGCGGGAAAAATCACGAGCCCCGGCTGAACGGTTCATGGGTAGGGAATTTTTCCAACAAACGGACATGACTTGGGACCATGAACCTGAGAGCACCGGCATCTTGCCGGCGAATCTTCGCCCTCTCTGCAGGCTCGCCGGCAGGATGCCAGCGCTCCCAGGAAGTCGGTTCATGGCAAGAATTCCTGCGCGTGACCCAAGCGACCCCACCCACGGGCCGCCCCAATAAGAACACCGCACCCGGCAATCAGCAGGCCCCAAACCGAGGGTTCCGGTACGGCGGCGACCCCCACGAATGCATCCACCTCGACATGACCCGACGTAACTTCCAATCGAACATAGGACACCTCGTCCAGGCGCACACTCTTGCCCTCGGCATCCAGCGCCCAGGCTAGGTCATATCCGGTGCCGCCTGCGCTTCCGTCATATTGGCTGCGAATACCCGCCAAATCCTGACCGTTGAAGTCCGCCCCCTTCAATCCGGGGTTGACCGGTTTGTCAAACCGCCCCGCCCCGTCCGTCGGGAACAAATTCTCCACGTCGGGAGCGAGCAACGAGTTCAGGATTAAGAATTGGAGTCCGTCCGAACTCACCGAAACACGGGTCCGACCCTCACCGCCTCCGAACAACGATCCATCCGTGCGTCCGCCTCCGGAATAATCTCCGTTCGTGATAATAAATCCAGCGCCACCGAAGATCGAGAAGTCGATCCCGAACGGGTGGGCCGGATCGTCACGCAGAGGTTGATCCAGTCGGAGGGTAAGGCTCCGGTAATAAATAAAGGTAGCAAGTAGTGAGCAGTATGCCCATGATGCTCCGCCATGGATCATCATGTAGAGTTGAGGGCGAAGTTCAAGGCGATCTGGCCACTACTTGATGAGCGAACACGGCGTATCATGGCGGCGAACG
>CAMAUY010000224.1 GCA_945861565.1 Akkermansia muciniphila | reverse complement strand
CCTCATCCGAACCGGACTGCAAGCGCTGCTCCGACGAACCGTCAAAGAACCGCTGCCAGTCATTTTTGAAAACGTCGCCGACCATTTGGAGCTGGGGCTTACTTGGCTCAAACAACGCAACTTCCGGTCGTGAAACAAAAAGCCGTGCGACGGGCAAACGCATTGGAGATGCCGTGGAGATACTTTCTGGACTGGACGCGGGGGACATCGTGGTGGTTGACGGCATGGCGGCCTTAACGGACGGAGACCCCGTGGAGGCGCAGTGAAGAACGTTGTTCAAACTTTGCGTTCCGACCTCGGATTGGCCGGCCGTATCGCTCGAGCCTTCATCGACTCGAAACTCACGCCGCTGGTAGTTCTCACCTCCGTGCTGCTGGGCGCGGCAGCAATTTGGATGCTGCCGCGCGAGGAAGAGCCGCAAATCAAGGTCCCCATGATTGATGTGCTGGTGGCTCTGCCGGGTTTCAGTGCCAAGGAAGTCGAAGAGCGCGCCACGCGGCCGATGGAGAAATTGCTCTGGGAAATTCCCGGCGTTGAGTACATCTACTCGACCTCACGCCCGGGTGAAAGCCTGGCGATTGTGCGGTTTAAGGTGGGTGAGGACGTCGAAAAAAGCCTGGTCAAGCTGAACCAGAAACTGCAATCCAACTTCGACCGTATACCGCGCGGCGTTTCCCAACCGCTCATCAAGCCGAAGTCCATTGATGACGTGCCCATCCTGGCGCTGACGTTTCATAGTGCCCATTATGACCATCTCGCCTTGCGGCGGTTCGTAGCGCAAGTCGACGATGCGGTGAAACAAGTCCCGTTGGTCGCCGAAACCACGGTCATCGGCGGGGCGCGAAGACAACTGCGGGTGCTACTGGATCCGATCCGTCTCGCGTCACGCAATCTCAGCGCGACAGAAATCGTGCCCATGCTCACTCAAGCCAATCGGCAGACCCTCGCCGGAGGGTTGACCCGAAATAATCGGGAGACACTGGTTGAGACCGGTGGATTTTTAACCACTGCGCAGGACGTACGCAACGTGGTGGTCGGCGTGTTTGACAATAAGCCGGTCTATCTTCGTGACGTGGCGGAAATCAAGGACGGCGCCGCCGAGTCGTTGCAATACGTCTTCTTCGGGTCGGGCATGGCGCAGTCCGCGACCGCCCAGGAACAGCCCGCAGTAACGCTCAGCATTGCCAAGCGCCCGGGTGCAAACGCCATCTCCGTCGCACACGAGGTGTTGCAGAAACTGAATACACTGAAAGGACGCGTCCTCCCGAACGACGTGGAAATCGCTGTCACGCGCAATTACGGCGAGACGGCAGCGGAAAAATCGAACGAACTCCTGCTCCACATGGGCATCGCCGTCTTCGGCGTTTCTCTTTTAATCCTGCTGACGCTGGGCTGGCGCGAATCGGGCATTGTCGCCATTGCGATTCCATCGACCCTCGCTCTGACGCTGCTGGTTTTCTATCTCTACGGCTACACCCTCAACCGCATCACCCTGTTCGCGCTGATTTTCTCCATCGGAATCCTGGTGGACGACGCCATCGTGGTGGTCGAGAATATCGTGCGGCATTTACACCTGCCGCAAAACAAGGGCCGCAACACGTCGGTCATCGCAGTCGAGGCCGTGAATGAAGTTGGCAACCCAACCATTCTCGCGACGTTTGCGGTCATCGCCGCCGTGTTGCCCATGGGCTTCGTGGGTGGACTCATGGGACCGTACATGCGGCCCATCCCCGTCGGGGCCGGAGCAGCGATGTTTTTCTCCCTGGCGATTGCCTTCATCGTTACCCCGTGGGCATCGGTTCGCATCCTGCGCTGGAGCCGGAAGTATTCATCCCCGACTCACGGAGCGGATCAAGGATCGGTGATCATTGCCGCGGACAGCGACTCTCCCTCCCGTTTTGAACACGAGGAGGATTTCTTCACTCGTCTCTATCGCCGCGTTATGGGGCCGATGATCGCCGCCCGGAAATGGCGCTATCTGTTTCTCGCCAGTATCGTCGGCCTGCTGCTCGGCGCGACAGCGTTAATGGGCATCGGTTGGGTGAAGGTCAAGATGCTGCCCTTCGACAACAAGTCGGAGTTTCAAATCATACTGAATATGCCCGAAGGCAGCGCGCTCGAGCGGACGGCGCAGTGCGCCCGGGAAATCGCCGCCGCCGTGCGCGTCGAACCCGAGGTTACGGACTATGAGATTTACGCGGGAGTCTCAGCACCCTTCAACTTCAATGGCTTGGTACGCCACTACTTCATGCGCCGGGGTGCTAACATCGCCGACCTGCAAATCAACCTTCTCTCCAAGAACAAGCGCAAGGCCCAGAGCCACGAGATCGCCAAGCGGGTTCGTCCCCGCGTCACCGAAATCGCGTCGCGATACGGAGGGCGCGTCGCCGTGGCCGAAGTGCCACCCGGCCCTCCCGTGCTCCAAACCCTTGTGGCGGAGGTCTACGGACCGACCGAGGAGAGCCGCCTGGCATTGGCCAACAAGGTGATCGCCATCTTCAAGAACACGCCCGGAGTGGTGGACACTGATTGGTATATGGAGGCCGATCAGCCGAAAGCCCGCTTCGTGGTTGATCGAGAAAAAGCCGCGCTGAGCGGCGTCAGCACCGCAACGATTTCCGACACATTACGGATCGCCGTGGGAGGATTGCCCGTCGACTTGCTCCATGTCCCGCGCGACAAGGAAGACGTGGACATCGTTCTCCAACTACCGCGCGACCGCCGCACCACTCCCGATGAATTGCTCGCATTGCGCGTCCGCTCCGCAACGGATCCGTCCGCGCCACTCGTGCCGCTGCGAGAACTTGTCACCGTTGAACAAACCACCGCCGACAAGAGCATCTACCACAAAAATCTGAAACCCGTCACGTACGTCATCGGTGACGTAGCCGGTGTCGTGGAGAGTCCCGTTTACGCGATCCTGCAAATGAACACGGCGCTTCACGCCCTCAATACGCGCGAGTTGGGAGGCTCGGGCGCAAGGCTCGAAATCTTTAACGCCGCCCAACCCTTCACCGACGATGTGCCGTCGATGAAATGGGACGGTGAATGGCATATCACTCTCGAAGTGTTTCGTGATCTCGGTACCGCGTTCGCCGCAGTCCTGGTGCTGATCTTCATCCTCATGGTCGGCTGGTTTCGGTCCTTCCTCACGCCGCTGATTGTGATGGCCGCGATTCCATTTTCGCTGGTCGGCATCCTGCCCGCGCACGGCGTGATGGGCGCATTCTTCTCCGCCACGTCGATGATTGGCTTCATGGCCGGCGCGGGCATCGTCGTCCGAAACTCCATCATCCTGGTGGACTTCATCGAGCAACGCCTGCAGGAAGGCATGCCCCTCGCCGATGCCGTGGTGGATGCGGGCGCCGTTCGCTTCCGCCCGATGCTGCTCACCGCGATGGCCGTCGTCGTGGGGGCGGGTGTCATCCTCGCCGACCCAATCTTCCAGGGACTCGCCCTTGCTTTGATGGCCGGCGAGATAGCCTCACTCCTTATTAGCCGCATGGCGGTGCCGGTGCTCTACTTCATGGCCAATGCGCCGACTCCAAATCCGAAGGCACCTTCCGCGCCGGCCGTTGCCAGCCCCGAATCTATCCCATCGAGTGATGCCGGCATGTCTGGATCGACGCACAAAAGGCCCGCGGGTTAAAACCGTTCGTAGCCTTTTGCTGTGCCGACTCCTCGAGCACCGCGTTCCGTGCGGATTCCGACGGAAACTCGGCGGAGTTGCCGGGCTACAGCGTCCAAACGATTCCCGGTGTTGGTTGGGTGAGCGCGGTAATTCTCGAACGCACGTTACAGCGCGGTGCCGGCGGCGTGCTCGTCGTCGGCTGTGGGAAAGGCGACCCGGTGGCGCGCGAGGGGATGAGAGTACACGCAAGCCCACCCGGGTGATCTTATTCGACACAAAGGCGGGATTCACCCTACATTGAAAAAAAGGGCCGATCATGAGCACGAACACGAAAAAAAACCGAAGCTTCCGGGACGCAATGGCCACAGGCTTCCTCCGGGAATTGCTTGATGACCATGCCGCATCGGACTCCCCGCCGGGGGCGGATTTGCCGCCACGCGTGGCTCATGCGCTGATTTCGGATGCGGCCACCGCGCGGGCCTCGGACATTCACATCGAGCCAGGGGAGAACTCCGCCCTCATTCGATTCCGGGTCGATGGAGTCATATCCGACGTGTCGAAGGTGACGCTGGCGCAGGCGAGGATGATCATTAATCAGATCAAGGCTATGGCGAATCTTGATCCCATCGTCACATTTACGCCACGAGACGCGCATGCCTCGTACACCGTCGGTGCCGACCCGTTGGATTTGCGCCTAGCGCTGGTCCCGTCCCACACCGGCGAGGCACTGACGATTCGCCTGCTGGATCCTCGTCGGCTGCAACGATCGATCGAAGACCTTGGCTTTGACCTGGGAGAACTGCAACTTCTGGAAAGCTGGATTGAATCCGGGGCCGGCATGTTCCTCGCCGCGGGACCGACCGGGTCGGGGAAAACCACCACCATCTACTCGCTCCTGCAGGAGTTGAAGAAATCCGACCGCGTAATCGTTTCACTCGAAGATCCGGTCGAGTACCAATTGGACGGAATCGTTCAGGTGCAACTCGACCAACGGCATCATCTCAACTATGCGGACGGAATCAAATCCATGCTGCGGTTAGACCCCGACTACCTGATGATTGGAGAGATTCGCGACGCCGTTTCGGCGCGGGCCGCGGTGGATGCCGCGATCAGCGGGCGGGTTCTCTTGAGCACGCTTCACAGTCGCGATGCGGTGGGGGCCTTAACCTCCCTGCGAAACTGGGGATTACTGGATCACGAGATCGCCGAGGCACTCAGCGTCGTTGTGGGGCAGCGGTTGGTACGCCGATTGTGCACCCACTGCCGCCGTCGTCGGGCGGTCTCGGCAAAGGAGCGCGTTTGGCTTTCTACCGCCGGACTTCCCGTTCCCGAGCAGGTCTCGGACGCTGAGGGCTGCGACCGATGTTCTCAAATCGGCTACAAGGGACGCTGCGGCATTTTCGAACTGTGGAACCTGACGGAACCGGATTACGAAGCCATTTTACGACACACCGACGAGCATGCCGTCCGCCGAAGTCTAATGGATCGTAAGCATAAATCGATCATCGCAAATGGCTTGGATAAAGTCGTTGACGGCATCACCAGCGTCGCTGAACTCCGCCGCGCCGCCAGCGGCGCGTTTCTAGCCCAGTCGTTGTAGTGCAATTCACCAATACCCTCGGCTTCCGATGTCTCCTGAATAAATCCAGTAGATCTTCATCTGTTCGATTTTTTTCCAGGACACCGAACCATCGATTAATCCGACATTTCCACCGGTCGCGCCCCGCTCTTTGGCTGTTTCGCCTTTGAGCAGCGTGGGATAGTAATACAGCCTCCCCTTCAATCTTACGGGCCCATTTTTCGCGTGCGGTACGCAAACAAATTGAGGGGAGGCATATCCTCCCCAACAAGGCTCTTCAGAAGAATTAGTGGGTGATTAGTGACGTTTTCTTGGGAGAGGGATTGCGAAACCGAGGAAATTCCTTCTGGGAGCGTCTCGACCCGGGGCTGGTTTGGTAACTCCGTCCGCCCGTCGGCGCGAGCTGAGGCTCAAAGCTCG
>CAMAUY010000223.1 GCA_945861565.1 Akkermansia muciniphila | reverse complement strand
GTTCCTGATCAACCGAACCGGAGATGGTCGCCAGCATTCGTTTCCAATTCATCGAAGAGACTTAACCGAGCTAACGGCCTGGGAGCAATCTCCTCATCGCCCTGTAAATCGTTGAATATCGGTAGGTTCGAGTTTTTTGACCCTACGGGGATGTCAGCGCGTTCATGAAGCTCCTGAAGCAACGCTACACTCAGTGGTATAACTCGCAGAAGGGCCGGAAGGGAACGCTTTGGAGCAACCCGAAAGGACGGTGCGAAGCGAGTGCAAGGCTTGAAGAGCGAACTCTATACGTTACGGGATTTGAAAAAGGTCCGTCTTCGGGTAGAGATGAACCGGTGAAACCCGCGCGATGCTGGACAAGAAATGCTGGCATCAGGCACAATCTATCAGTAACCAAGTCACTTGGACCGATGTAATCGCGGAGCGTCAAGAACCGATGCCCTGATAGCCCCGTTCCTACTCAATGTGGCAGTACCGATTGCTTGTGGCTTTCGATGATCGTGGCGTCCATGTCGATCGTCGCATTGCTTAGGGATGAATTCTGTCGTGCCTACAGTTTGGCGACCCGTTGAACCAGCCCTTCCTGAACTCGTTGTAGAGATTCGATGCCGGAGCTGGGGGCTGGAATGAAACTCTTCTGCTCGACGCTGCTGGGTGACCCCTTTCATGAATTGCACCCTCCTTCTAGCGCGCCGCGAGATAGTGCTTTCAAGTCAAAGCATCGGGAGTTAGCCTGAAACGGCATGAATTGGACAGAAATCACCGACGGCGACTTTCACCTGATCGCTCTCAGTGGTGATATCGACCTGCAACATTCCCCCAAAATGCGCCAGCTCCTCCACGTCAAAGCCAGCCAGCAAGTGCCCGTGCTCTTGCTCGATTTCACCGAGGTGAAATATATCGATTCCTCGGGCCTGGCGACGCTGGTGGAATACTACCAAAAGTCTCGGAGTTATTCGGGCAGGATCGCCATGGCCGGGTTGAGCAACCGGGTGAGAGGAGTATTTGACCTCGTTCGCCTCAGTGAAATATTCTCGATTTATCCGAGCATCGCAGAGGCTAAGCAGAGCCTGAGCTTCCCGCCGTGAGCCCGTCTGAATAGGGCATTTCCATTGAGCACCTACTTTCGACTTAATTTGGACATCCTCTACTGGTTGATAATGGGGCCGCTGCGCGGTCAGCCATTCAAATGGCACCCTGTTTTTCAGCAAATGATCCGGATCGGCGTCGAGGCCGTGCCGATGGCCAGCCTCACGGCGTTCAGCATTGGCTTGACCTTGGCCATGCAAGGCGCGCACGAACTCAACCGCATGGGCGCGGGAATGTACGTTCCCAACTTGGTCTCCGTGAGTCTGCTTCGCGAACTGGGGCCGATGCTCATCGCCATCATCGTCCTTGGCCGCAGTGGTTCGGCTGTTACGGCGGAGTTGGGCACGATGAAAGTTTCCGAAGAAATCGAAGCGCTGGAGGTCATGGCGATCAATCCAATCCGGTATCTCATCGTGCCTCGGTTTCTCGCCATGCTTGTCATGCTGCCGATCCTGACCGTGTTCGGCAGTTACATCGGGCTGGTCGGCGGCTGGACGATCTGTCACTTCGCTCTCGACATGAATACCGCCAGCTATGTGTCGCGCGCGGTCGAGGCCGCGCAACTGGGAGATCTTTATTCGGGGTTGTTCAAGAGTCTGGTTTTTGCCTGGCTCATCATTACCCTCGCCTGCCATGCCGGCTTGAACGTAGAGGGCGGAGCCGAAGGTGTCGGGCTGGCCACCACCCAGTCGGTCGTTTCTTCGTTACTGGCGGTGCTTGTCTCAAATGCGGTCCTGACTTCGATCTTTTTCTTCCTGTAAAATGAAGGCCGACCTGCCCGCTGAATGTTCCGCCGTCCCGGTCATTGAAGTCCAGGATCTGGTCAAGGAGTTCCATGGGCGTGTGGTTACCAATGGCGTCAGCTTCAAGGTTTACCCGGGCGACACGATGATCATCATGGGCGGCAGCGGTTGCGGCAAGAGCACCTTGCTCCGGCAGATCATCGGCTCGGTCAAGCCCACCTCCGGCTCGATCAAACTCTTCGGCGAGGAAATAACCACTTTGAATGAACCGGAACTGGCCAAAGTCCGACGCCGGTTTGGGGTGCTCTTTCAATCCGGGGCACTGCTCCAGTCCTTGACTGTTGGGGAAAATGTGGCCCTGCCGATTTTGGAGCACAGCGCTGTGGACGATTCTATCGTCGAGCTGATGGTGAAGATGAAATTGGAGTTGGTTGGGCTCACGGGCTTCGAAGATCTCAAGCCTGCGGAGATCAGCGGTGGGATGAGAAAGCGCGTGGCGCTTGCCCGCGCCCTGGCGCTCGATCCGGAGCTGCTCTTCAGCGACGAGCCGACTTCCGGCCTTGACCCTGTCATGACCGCTGTCGTGGACAAATTGACCCAGGACCTCACGCGCAAACTTGGCATGACCGCCCTCGTGGTCACGCACGACATGACGAGCGCCTTTCGCATCGGGACGCGCATGATCGCGCTGGGCACGGGGTCCCAGCAGGGCAAGATCATCGCCGAAGGAACGCCCGCGGAGATCTCCCGTCACCCCGACCCGATGGTCCAGCAATTTATCAAAGGCGAGGCCGATGGCCCCATTCCGCTGCGCCTCTCCAAGGGGGACTACCTGAAGAGGCTGATGGGAGTGGAGGCAAACTCATGAAATCGAAAAACGGGCCGAACGTCATCATTGCCATCACCGTCATCGGATGCAGCCTCGTGCTGCTGGGCGCCCTGACGGTTGCGCTCGGCGGCTACCAATGGAAGAAGGGTGGCCGCAGCCTCAACATCGAGTTCCGCGATGCCACGGGCATCAAGCTGCATTCGCCGGTCCGCTATGCGGGCGCGAGCGCGGGCACGGTTACTCAAATCCGCTACCTGTCGCCCGAGGAGCGCAAGCAGGCGAAAGACAGAAAGATCGCGGTGCGCGTCGGCGTCCGGCTCAATGATCAGGTTCCGCCCATTCCAGCCGATGTGACGGCTGGGCTGGCCTCAGAAACGATTCTAGGCGAAAAATTCATTGCCTTGTCCGCGGGCAGTCCCGATCTGCCGCACTTGGCCGACGGCGCGGTGATTGCTGGGAAGGACGTGATCTCGTTCGACGCGTTGGCTGGCTCGGCGCAGGAGGCGATCGAGAACGTGAACCGGATTCTCATCCAGCTGAACGCGGATTATCCGCGATTGGTCCCGCGATTGGCCGACTTGCTAGGGCAGGGGAATTCGCTGCTCTTCCAAGGGAGCAACTTCATGCACAACGCGAACGGTGCCATCACCAATGCGAGCGAGCTTGTGGCGAAGTTCCGGATGGATTCAGGTCAGGTGATTTCCAATCTCGACGCTCTCCTCGGGCAGGGCCGCGGTATCGCGACCAACACCGACCACGCGATTCAGCAAGTTGGGAATTTGATCAACCGCACCGACACTTTGGTGAAGGACAACGAACCGGGATTGCACCAGATCATCGAGGAGTTGAGAGTGGTCTCGCAGAATCTCAAAGTGATCACCACCTACACCAAGGCCCTCACTGGCACCTTGGGGGCGAAACCGTCGCGGTTGATCTGGGGTAGCAGGAAAAACGAGCTCCCGACCGAGCAGCAAATCCTGGAAAGTTCCCAGCCGGTCCCGGTTGCCTTGCCCAGCGAGTAATCTCATCGAGCGTCCGCTTACTTATATGGCTCCTGAAGAAGAAATTGCCCGCCTCAAGGTCCTGCTCGATACCGCCCGGCGCTTTGGTCATGCCATGGACTTGAGCACGTTGATCAACGAGATCCTCGATCGCGCCGAGGAAGTTATGCGCGCCGAAGTCTGCTCGTTGCTCCTGCCGGAGCCCCACACGGACGATCTAATCATCCATTCCACCGATGCCCGGGTCGCGGATCAGCCGCAGCCCTTGAAAGTTCCCGCGGGCCAAGGCATCGCCGGCGCCGTGTTCCAAACCCGCCAGAGCCTCAACATTCATGACGCCCAGAAGGATCCGCGTCATTATAAGTCCACCGGCAAACAAGTCGGCCTTTTTACGCGCGCAATCCTCACCATTCCGTTGCTTGATCGCGCCACTTGTCTGGGCGTGTTGCAGGCCCTCAACCCTCTCGACCGCGACCATTTCGATGCCCAGGATGAAGAGATCTTTGAAGGTTTTGGCGGACTGATCGCGGGCGCCCTCCTGCGGTTGGCAGCCCAGAAGCGGGAGATCGAGCGCGTGCAAGGCGAGCAGGAGCTGCTATTGGCGCGAGAAATCCAGGATTCCTTCCTGCCCGTGGGCGTCCAGAAATGTCCGATCTGCCAGGTGCATCATAACTATTTTCCGGCACAAATGGTCGGTGGCGATTTCTATTTCTTTCATCCGATCGGTGACCGGCGTTTGCTGGTGGGACTGGGCGACGTCACCGGCAAAGGCGTTCCGGCTGCGCTCACCATGGCCCGCGCCTCGGCCATGATCCAGGCCATGACCAATCAACTGCGGGACGATCTGGGAGAGTGGGTGACGGCCTTGAACCACCAGCTTGTGCGAGACCTCAAGGCGGGCCGCTTCATCGGCCTGACCTTTTTGCTTGCCGATGCCGATTCAGCCTCGCTGCAAATCTGTGCCGCCGGCCAGTTCCCGCCGTTCCATGGCAACGGCCAGCGCTGGGAGCCGGTGGCCGTGCCGAGCCATTTGCCGTTGGGCATATCCGCGGCTGTGCCATACCGTTCCAACCAAGTCGCGCTCAGCCCCGGAAACTTTTGGATGCTGTTTTCCGATGGCATTGCCGAGGCGCGTAATGCCCTCGGGGAGGAATTCACCGCTCCAGGATTTCTGCACAAGCTCCCGACCGGCCTCACGGGCGGGAAAACCATGACGACCGCCATCGAGGCCTGGCGCACCTTTGTCGGCGCCGCGCATCAACATGACGACGCCTCGTTGCTGCTCCTGGATTGGCGCGGGCTGCCTCCCTCGCGCGAACTCGTCATGACCTGTTGTCCTGAAACGCTCTGCTCGGGACGGGCCTTCATCGAGCAGTGGGCGACCTACGCCGGTTACGATGACCTTGCCCGCGGTCAGATCGTGCTGGCCTGCGACGAAGCCGTTAGCAATATCTTTCGCCACGCCTACGGGACACATCCTGGCCCGCTGAGATTGGCGGCCGAAGTCGGCTCCGCCACGTTTACTATCCAGATTCGAGACCAGGCTAAGCCGGTGGATCCGGGCCAGGTCAAGGGCCGCAGTTTGGCTGACTTACGGCCCGGCGGTCTGGGCACGTTCATCATGTCTCAAGTTTTCGACGAAGTGAACTACGAGCCGCAATCTGCCGGCACGACGCTGACGCTGCGGAAAGGTCTCCCGTGAGATCGAACCTGAACGAGCATTCAGACGCGCCGCGGATAGGGAGATTTGGTTCTTCGACAAAATGGACTTCTGGAGGACGGCGTAGTGTCCGAAAATTCGAACAAGGGTGGTTTCATTCCCCGTATGGTCAAAAAACTCATGCGGCCTCTCGGTGATAGAATTTCAGGAGCCCGGCGGAGGTCCAAACTTCGGCGGTGAAGAAATCCACGGCAGCCAAGACCTCGGTGTGTGATCGGATAAATTCTCGCCAAGAAGTCTTCCGCTCCCGATCCGGAGCTGGAAGAAGGCCGTGGCGTTGGAGAACATTGCCAACGG
>CAMAUY010000222.1 GCA_945861565.1 Akkermansia muciniphila | reverse complement strand
TGCTGGAATGGGATGGAGACCAGGCGGGACAGCATGTGGGCGGCGGACTCCTGGCGCATCCGACCGAAAAGGTTCTTTACGTCACCACGGGCGAGAATAACCAAAACGCCAAGCTTCGCCAATACTGTGACGACCCCGAGAATAAGGCGCAATCTTTGCGCGACCTTCGCGGTAAAGTGGTGCGCATGGGATTTGACGGCACCACGCCGGCGGATAATCCGTTCTCCAAGACTCCGGACGCGCAGGGCCTCGTCTATACGCGGGGGCATCGCCAGGCGTGGGCCCTCACGTATGATGCCCCCACCGGTTTCATCCTTCTGGCGGAAAACGGGGGTGACCTCGCCGACGATTTCGATGAAGTGAACCGGATCGTTCCCGGCGCCAATTTTGGCTGGCCCAAGGTTTTTGGTGACGGTTGGTCGACCTTCTCGCGCACCAACCGTGTGGATGGGTTCACGTCGCCCTGGTTTGCGTACAAGCGGAATACCGGCGCCTCCTGCACGGGCGCGGTCATCTATCGTCCCCCGGCGGGGGACGACGGTTACCCCGCGAAGTACCATGGTGCTTTGTTCTATGCCGACTTCGCCCGTAAGTCGATTCGCAGTGCCCCGGTGAATCCCACGACGGGCAAGCCCGGCGAAAGCGAACCGTTCCTGCAAGGTCTTACCGCGGGTCCCCTGGCTCTCCGCCTCGGACCGGACGGAGCCCTGTACTTCATCACGCATGGCGGGGCACCGAAAGCGTCGACCAACGACGCCGTGGCACGAATCGTTTGGAAACGCTGAATGTCGATCTCGGGGGGCAATACATTCTGGCAACTGCCCGCCGTGAACGATGGCGGCAAGGAGCGTTCATTTCGAGATGAGACGGTTGACGAAAACCCTTGCCGACAATCCCCGCAGGTCGTTATCTGCTGGGACATAGTTCTAGTCATGAATATTTCGCGACGCCGAGCCCTTACCACTTCCGCCCTCGCCTTTGCCTCGGCATCTCTCGACGGGCGAATCACAGCCGCCGACTTGGCGTCCGGGATGAAAGGCCGGATCCATCATTCCGTTTGCAAATGGTGCTATCCCAAAGTGGAACTGGAAGTCCTTTGCAAGGCCGCAAAGGATATCGGGTTGCAATCGATCGAATTGCTTGGACCGAAAGATTGGCCGGTCTTGCAGACGTATGGCCTGACCTGCGCAATGACATCCAATCCCACGATCGATGGATTGGGGGGTATCGAGAAAGCCTTTAACCGCATAGAGCACCACGACAAATTGATCCAAGCCTACGAGGAGTGGATCCCGCTGGCGGCTAAAGCTGGATTGAAAAACGTGATCTGCTTTTCGGGCAATCGGGGGGGGATGGATGACGAAACGGGGCTCAGGAATTGTGCCAGTGCCATCAAGCGACTGATGGGTGTGTGCGAGCGGAACCGGATTAACCTTGTGATGGAGCTGCTTAATTCCCGGGTGAATCACAAGGACTACATGTGCGATACCAGTCGGTGGGGAGTCGCGCTTTGCGAAGCGGTCGGCTCCGATCGCTTCAAGTTGCTTTACGACATCTATCACATGCAAATCATGGAGGGGGATGTCATCGCCACCATCAAACGGCATCACTCCCTTTTTGCGCACTACCACACCGGTGGCGTGCCCGGTCGTCACGAAATTGATGAAACGCAGGAGTTGTACTACCCGGCGATCATGCAGGCCATCGTCGCAACAGGATTCAAGGGACACGTGGCCCAGGAATTTATCCCGGCACGCCCGGACGTACTGGGTTCGCTCAAGCAGGGCGTGCGCATCTGCGACGTGTGATTCGACTCGATCCAATTTTGCCCTCACCACGACCGGACCTTTGGATGTCAAAGATCCTCAAGTCTTCCGGATGCCATCACTCCTCTCGACGGCTCACCAAAGCGATCGCTGGCGGCCTCGCAGTCGTGTGGGGATTACGCCTCGGCGCAGCGATTTATTCTCACGGTGAACCCACCGATGCCGAGCAATATCTCTTGGAACTCGTGAACCGGGGTCGGGCAGATCCCGGAGCTGAGGTGGCGCGGGTAGGAGTCGATCTCAATCAGGGGCTGCCCCCGGGGACAATTAACACAACTCCCAAGCCTCCACTGGCATTCAATGCCAAACTTCTCGACTCGGCACGCATCCATAGCGACTGGATGCTGGAGGTCGACATTTTCGATCACACTGGACAGAATGGATCGCACCCCGACGATCGAATGAGTGCGGCCGGTTACCCGTTTTCAGGGAACTGGGGATGGGGTGAAAATATTGGGTGGAGGGGAACGTCGGGAACCCTGAACTTGAATTCATCCGTGGCAAAGGCCCACGACGCGTTGGTGATCAGTCCGCCGCATCGGGAAAACCTGATGAACGGCGCGTTTGACGAGGTGGGCTTGGGGGTCCGGACCGGATTGTTTAAGTCGGGGGCGACGCTCAACGCCGTGATGATCACTGAGAACTTCGCTTATAGCGGCGGCACACCCGGCCCATGCCTGGTTGGCGTCGTCTATCGGGATGCCAATGGCAATCGCGCCTATGACCCCGGGGAAGGAGTTTCCGGCGTGACGGTGGCCTATTCTGGATCGGCAAATCAGGGGATTACAAGTACTTCGGGCGGCTACGCCTTTCCGTATTCAGGGCAGGGAACCGTCACCGTTCAATTTAGTGGCGGGGGCATCGCCCCGGGCAGCCTTGCCATCGCTCGAACCGGCAAGAATGTGAAAGCTGACTGGTTGGCAGTGGGGTCCGCTCCCGCGGAACCGTTGACGCTGACCGGCATGAGTTGGAGCGCCACGACCGGTTGGCGGGGAACTCTGCGCGGTTCGGCAACGGGAGCGGTGGTACTTCAGCAGTCGTCCAATCTCACGCAGTGGACCTTCTGGAAAACGGTGCAGAAGTCCGCACCGGAAGTACTGGTTCAAGAAGCCTTCCCCGCCGCCGGAGCCCGTTTCTACCGGGTGCAGCCCTGACTTTTGCTCAATTTTATTTGAAAAACACCTTCGATGCGGAACAAGGAACACCGGGTGCCCGCGGGGCTTTGTCTCCGGCTGGTGCCGAATTGGCGGTTTCCGTCATTGCCCAAGTGGACCGTGATCATCCTGCTGACGCCGTCCTGCGCGAAGCGCTGCGAAGTGCCCAGGGACTTCCGCGGATCGAGTCGGCTGCGGTGAGTCGGGCTGTCTTCAGCCATTTCCGTTGGCGAGGCTGGTTGGATCCGAATCGAACTCCCCAAGCGAGTCTGCGGCAGGCGTTGGGTTTTGCGGCAACCTTCCGCAAAAAGCCGGGATCGGTTCCCGATGCCGAACTTTTGGAGCGTGCAATTCCAGAATGGGCAAAAGCGGAGGTCACCGTTACCCCGGACTGGCTTCGCAGTATTCAACGAGAGCCACTTCTCTGGATCCGGAGCCGGGCATCGTTTTGGCCCGAGATTCAACGCGAACTGGTTCTGCTGCACCGAGATCGATTGCCCAATGCCGGTGCTCACGCGGGAGACGTCGATCTTTTCCGACGCGCTTCCTTTCAGAGCGGTCAGTTCGAATTGCAGGACATCGCATCTCAGGCCGTTGGGTGGTTGTGCGCGCCGCAGCCCGGGCAGACATGGTGGGACGCATGTTGCGGGGAAGGCGGCAAATTGCTGCACCTGTCCGACCTCATGAAAAACCAGGGGCTCATCTGGGCGAGTGATCGATCGCTGCGGCGTTTGGCTTTTTTAAAGAAGCGCACGGCCAGGGCGGGTTGCTTCAACTATCGCGCCGTGCCCTGGGAGGGGAAAACAACGTTGCCGACAAGAACGCGGTTTGACGGGGTATTGGTGGATGCGCCCTGCAGTGGGCTGGGGACTTGGGGGCGAAATCCGCATGCGCGCTGGACGACTCGTCCGGACGATGTGCACGAACTGGCCGTGGTCCAGCAGCGATTGCTCCAGGCCGCCGCGGCCGCGGTCAAACCGGGCGGACGGCTCGTCTATGCGGTGTGCACCCTGACGCGCAAGGAAACGGACGGCGTGGCGGACGGATTTGAACGCCAAATGAAGGGGTTCTTGCCCGAACCCGTTGCCGATCCATTTCACCGGCCCATACCGCCGACGGCTCGCCATTGGTTTTGGCCGAAAGACACCGACGGTAACGGCATGTACGTGGCAATCTGGCGACGGATCTAAGTGGGGAGCGCCCGGTGCTAGCGTGCGAGCGCGACGAGATACCGCTGGAGACGGTTGGATTCGGCGGATTCCTTGCGCTCCTTGTGGATGATATAAAGATTGTGAATCATCCGTTGCAGGATTCGGCGCGACGATATGGGAAGCAACAAATGGTCATCCTGCGCGATGGAAAGTGTTTGTAAGCGTTTCATACAATCCGCCCGCGTCAGCAGAGCTCCGCCGTGAAATGCGTCGATGTAGAATTGTTCCTGAAGGGATTGGTATCGGCAGATGAAATGCCCGGGCATGCCGATGCCGGAAACCGGCAATTCCAGTCGGCGGGCTATAAACAGGTAGATCAGCGAAAGGGCGAGCGGGTTGCCCAGGCGGCGTATGATTACGCGGTGGGGATAGCTGTTCTCCGGATTATAGTAGTCGGCCTCATTCCCGCGCAGGTCCAATCCTGCGAACAGACGCTGGCGGATGGCCACCAGCATCGATTTTCCCGTAGTGGCTGGCGGCATCTGGCCTCGAATGTCATTCGCGTACTCATCGAACAGCGCGCCCCAGGCCTCCGGTTGTTCGCGCGGATATCGCGTGCAGGTGAAGAGCCAGACGGCTCGCTCCAAATTGAAGTGTTCCCCGTGTTGGAGCGAAAACTTCAGGAATGCTTCTTCCGCTGGGCCCGCCGCCACTTCATCGAGAATTTCACCGGCACGGCGCCGGATAATCGGATCCGAATGCAGGCGTCGGCTTCCCAACCAGCGGAGCGCCGATTCCCCGGCCGTCAACCATTGAGCTCTCACCGGGCCCCACACGGCAGGGTTTTCGTCGCCCAACAATGTCAGCAGCGCGTTCAAACGCTCGTCGGAAAACTGCCGGCCGATGTCGTGGGAAGGCGAACCCATCCCTTGATTCAATCCCGAAGTCTGGGAAATGTCACGTCCAGCGCTGACGATCATTTACCGGAGTATTTCTCTTGACAATACAAACCGGCGACATCATTAGATATAAATCTGAACTCGGCGTCACCGGCTCATTTGGAAAGAGAAGGTCTTTTAGACGGATGACATCGATCAACCCCAAAGTCTCGGCCATCTAACTTTCAACTGAGGCTATCCGCCCCCTCCACTCCCATGATACTCACACGATTGATACCCGCCATAATGGCTTTATTCCGCGCGTTGCCTGCTTCCGGTGTTGCTCGATCTCTGTCGATTCTGGGGATTCTTGTCAGTCAGAGTAACGCTCTCATCGCTTACTCGGCACCCATCGCAATTTCCACGGACGATAGGTTGATCTGGGCAGTGAATCCCCACGATAACACGGTCAGCGTCATCCGCCCCGATACGAACGAAATTCTTGCTGAATACCGAGTGGGCGAGCATCCGTGCGCTGTCGCGATTACACCGGATAAAAGGTGGGTCTATGTTGCAAACGCCGGCGACAACTCGGTTACCGTGATCCAAATTTTAAGGGGTGCGTGGTCCGGGTTTTCGGCGTTTGTGGACGCATCGGTCGGTCTTACTGATCAGTCTTTAGCATAGACTACACTTTCTGCCATAAAAAATGAACGCACCAACTCTGGATTATTGTTGAGGTTCATAAGATCTTCCTCCACACGGGTCCGTAACGCTTCGTTCTTCTTTAGTGGCCTCTTGGATACTCCGT
>CAMAUY010000221.1 GCA_945861565.1 Akkermansia muciniphila | reverse complement strand
GGCACGATGTTCGAATGATCGAGCTTCGCTGCTGCCTTTGCTTCCAGTTCGAATCGCGCCACGGATTCCGGCGTGGCGAGTTGTCCGGTCAGGATCATTTTCAGCGCCACCTCGCGGCCAAGTGAGATCTGTCGCGCGCGATAAACGATACCCATCCCGCCGCGCGCAATCTCCTCAATGAGTTCGTAATCGCCGAAGTGGCGGACCTGGGACCTGTTCAGCAATTCCCCGCCGACGAGATTTGGATCAGCGTCGATGGAGGCTCCGCCCGTCGCTGCGCGCGCCAAACCCAGGAGGCAGCGCGAACACTGGCCTGCCGGGGCGTTAGGGCGAATCGTCGAACCACATGTGGAACAAACTGCGTTCACGATTCAACGGCGGCAAACAGGAACGCGATTTCGTCTTCAACTTCTTCGGGACCGCTGACGGTATGGGCAATCTGTTCGCGCAACAGTTCGCCATAACGTTTGCGCATCCGGTACACCGACGTCGCTACGGCGCCGACGCTCAGGCCGAGCGCATCGCTGAGTTGCTTGTAGGACGCTTCTGTCTCCGCGCCCGACAGGTGCGGCTGCAACTTCTCGAACAATTCACGCTTGCCCGCCTGCTCGTAATCGCGGCGGAGCGTTCCGAATGTGGACGCCAGCAGCGAATCCGCCCAACTGCGCAGGTAAAGCTTGTCCGGCGTCACTTCGTGGGCGAGGTCTTGCTGATAGCGCTCCTCGCCTTCTTCTTCGTCAATCGACACAACCGTCGCCCGCCCGCCCCGCTTGATCGCCGCCTCCTTGCGCGCCTCGTAACCGAGAAAGTTCTTCAATGCGCCGAGCAGAAACGAACGAAACCGCCCCTTTTCCCGCTGCGCCACGGCGAAGGTGTCGCGCTCCAGAACGTGGGCGAAGAATCCCTGCGTCAAGTCCTGCGCATCATCCACGTCATACCCCTGCCGACGGATGAACGCATAAACCGGATACCAGTTAGTGCGACAAAGTTCCTCCATCGCGCGGGCGCGACTCGCGTCATCGCCTTGACCCGCAGCCAGGACGACACTCCATCTCGTCGTCCGGAACTGCCCCGGGTTGATTCCAAGCAATCGATCGTCGTCGTTTGATGCAGGCACGGTGGACAGGATTAACTCGGTTCGAATCATGGGGACAATCTGCAAATTTAACCAACCCGAAAGCAGTGCCTGCGGATCTCAACAAACAGCAGTAGGTTTGGACAGCAAGGTTTGGAACCTAAAGCCACGTCCGGAACGCGGCACCGGACTCAATGATCGAGAGTCGGCGCTTTGATTTACTGCACTTTTACTGGACTGATCTGCAAGTCCTTGATTAGCAGTGGAGCGGGTGAAGGAAATCGAATCCTCGTGTCGGGGCACTCATCTGAAACAGGCGTGTGTCGGTTTTCATCCCTCGCCTGCTCCAGAGACGAGTGAATAATTCCCGCGGATTGCGTCGGAAGTAACTGAAGCTAAATGACTTGGAGGCGATGGTCGGAATCGGGCAGAGAGAACCGATACAACTACTTGCAATGTAAGGCACTGAGAACAGGTTGCAAGTCCACTCGCTCCTAATCTGGCACTGCTCGACCCTACTCCCCTGCTAGGCTTACTGGCACTTTCACTGGCAGGGAAGCTTTGCTGCGCAATTCCATATAAGGAGGACGCTTGCCGATTTGCTCATGGAGGACTGTTACTTCCTCCTGAAGATGCTCGATGACGGCCGGCGGCCGGCGGACCATCCACCCGGCAGAGCAAACCAACAGAAACGAAAGCGGATTCATCGGAAAACTATCCCTCTATCGGTCGGACACGACCAGCTTTGCTTTGGAACCGACGAATTCAGGACCTCTCGCAATACCCACAATATCAATTGATTCGGTTCGTTCGAATTTTCGGACACTACGCCGTCGTGATTACGCACAACCTGTCGGACTTTGCAGGGGAACTAAGGTTCCCGGGAATTCAAATCTTAACCCCTGGACAGTTCTTGAAATTGACGAGGTGACCTATGGCAACGATGACGATCCGACTCCCAGACGATAAGCATGAACGCTTGAAGCGCCTTGCGGAACAGCGAGGGTTGAGCCTTAACAAGCTTATCGAGGAGTGGTCAACGGTGGCGCTCACGGAGTTTGACGCCGAGACGCGCTTTCGATTGCTTGCTGCAAAAGGCGACGCGAAAAAGGCGCTCCAGGTCCTCGATAAACTCGACGCAGCTTTTGGCAAACGCCCCAACTAACTCCTGTGGGTGGCAGAAAGCCCATCGGGCCTGACACGGATTGATTGGCGAGCTATGCGATCAAGATGAGGCAGTTACGCCGTAGTATCTACAGCGGCTTTTCGGCAGCAGTAACCCAAAAGGGCCACCGAGCCTGTTACGACAGCGGTTTCATCGGAAAATTATCTCGCTATCGGTCGGACATGACCAGCTTTGCTCTGGAGGCGACGAGCTCCAGACCTCTCACAAAACCCACAATATCAATTGGTTCGGTTCGATCAAATTTTCGGACACTACGCGGTGCGTCAAATGCATGAAACAAGGATTTCACCAGGTTCCTACTAGCCTTCCACAAAACCGTTTCTGGCAATTCTTCTGGCATTTCCTAACCCAGCCTAACCCAGACAACACGCCGATCTTCCTGACCTAGTGACTTTCGGCCAGCGCTCTCCCAACTGTCACCATCCGTTCGAGAATTTGCCGTCGTCGGGTCTCTTGATCTTCCTGCAGCGACTGGCCATCCAGTGCAAAGGCAGCGCACCGTAACGGACCACTCTGGTCTGGCGATAAGAAATGGCGGCGCAACGCCTCCATGGCCCGCGGAAAACCGCGATTGTTTGCTTTCGCTTCCGCATGGAACGATGCCACAGCTTCATCCGGACCATCCAGCGATCGCGTGACCGTGAGTAGGATATCGTAGGCGTCCTTAGGCTGTTGGCGACCGGCGAAGGCATTGAGCTTTAACACTATAAGCGCGCCGACACCACTCACGGGCAGTAGAATCTTCTGCACACCTCCAAATAGATCTTTCCCCTCCACTTGCACCATCCTGCGTGTCGCCAAAGCCCTATCTACTCCCGGAAATACTCCGACTGGAACCCCGTCGACGGAAGCCGTACCGGAAAGAGCGGTCGGGTGTTCCGTTAGAAAATCGATGAAAATCGGCATGGACTCAAACTGGCGAGCAAACCGTCCATGGCTGTCACGCTTGAAACCCTGGCCCATAAGGTCGTCCGAAAGAGAGCCATACTGACCACCGTCTGCGGCAAGAGTGACGCCAAGGTCCACATCCATCGTCACCGGCCCTGGCAACAACCCAGTCCCCGGTCGGGTCAGGTAGTTTACCGCCAACCCGCCAACCAACACCAATTCATCGTGGAACCGCTCAAGCGAAGCCCATGCGGTAAGCAGCGCCGCCTCCGCACTCATGAGACTTCGGGGTGGATACTCCGCGAAACTGCCGTATTTGCTCATGAGTTGCTCGTTCCGAATCCTTGCCACTCCCGAAGGGCCTTGGCTTGGTCAGGCCCTCGCAAACCCACACGAAGGAGATCCAGGTAAATCTGCGCATCACACGCGAGCGTGAAGTTCCCCACCCGTTGGGTCTCACGAAACACGCCATCATCATCCGGCACAATGAGCCACAAGGTCCCCCCGTCACTTACCGGCCGAGCTCGGAGAGCTTTAAGCACCTTCTCAACCGGGTGGGCTTCCACGTACGCCGATACCACCGGGGGCACTGTGTAGGGGTGCCGGAGGTTCGCAGCGAACCATTGAGTAAAGACCAACGGTCCATCTCCAGAGAATTCCTCCACCAGCCTTTGCGCCACCGTTTCAGGGCTCACCTCCAACAAGGAATACTGTCGAATAACCGTGCGTCTGCCCCAGTCGTCACGGGCCGCCCAGGCATCGAGCAGCCCCTTAGGCTGAGCCAACCGAATGGTTCGATTCTGCTCGGTGAGTAATCCTTCGTTAACCAGGTGTCGCGTCAAACGCGAAATCAACCCCGGACTTAAGCCAGTTCGCTTGCCCAATTCCGTCTGCGACCAGACGCGGGCGGGTTGACTGAGTAGCGCACGAACGAGTCGAGAGCTCTTGGGCTGAAATACATCCGGGGTTGGCATCACAGCTCGAAAGCGGCGGCCTTCGGCCGGATAACGATCCACCAGGATTCCCTTGGCTCGGATCCACTGGCGACCATTGAGGTCCAAACAACTGATGCCTCGCTCCTGACAGCGCTTTACCAACGTTTCCGAGAGGGATGGAGACACCAACAAAGGTGGATAGGAGGCTTCCTGGTTCGCCAATCGTTCCACATCCCGGGCTCCCGGCATCAGTTGGAAGTCCATCTGGAGAGTCAGCCCTCGACCATCGAGCCGCAACTCGACTAGAGGAGCAGATGACCTTACCCGCCTGCCGCCCCCCGAGAGCCAGCGCCAGGACAATTGAGCATCCTCCGCCAGTTGCGCTTGGGCAGTTCTTCGCAGGTCGATCTCGGACTGAATGATCTCGATTTTACTCACAGCACAGAGTTTACTCGGCAGTAAAATGAGATGTTTGAGTAAAATTGCAAGCTGTCGTTGACACAATCAGAGGCGCAGTGTCCACAAATTCGAGCGAAGGGCTCTTCATGCGGCATCTCGGGAGGATTCGTCGCAAAACTATCCCTCTATCGGCCGAGACCGATCAGCTTTGCTTTGGAACTGACGACTTCCGCACCTCTCGCAATACCCACAATATCAACTGATTCGGTTCGTCCCATTTTTCTGACACTAGCCGGTCGGTGAGCAGGGCATTGATTCTTGCCTGAACTTCGGACACATTTGTAACCGCCCAATGCAGCCGAAACGTATGACAACTCCTCCCCGAAAGGCAAAGGAAGTCGTCACGGGAATGTCCGATGGTGCTTCCGCGACGAACAGCATGAACGATCGCTCGGACCTCACCAGCCGCATCTGCCAGACGCGGGAGGATGGTGTGTCTATGCACGAAGCCATCTTGACTCTGGGCAATTCGTGGGATCAGTGGGAGATCGCTCGCAGGATTGTGGGTAAGTTCGAGACGGAGGGGGTTCTCCTGGCCCGCAGAAACCGGTTCATGGCGGAAATCCGAAACGCCGACGACCTGGATAAGAAGTGGAGGGTGAGCTATCTGATGCAGGCACTCAGCCCTAGGCCCATCACGCAAACCGCGATAACCCGCTACTTTGAATGGAGCGACTGCAAGGAGATTAGCCTTCGGCAGTTGATGGATCTGACGATCCCCGAGCGAACACATCCAAAACCCTGCGAACATCCTGGCTGGCTGTCGAAGGAATTAACTGCAACGACACCCGCCGCACGAATTCAAACTGGAATGAACTCAGCTGTATGCCCAAGGCAAAGAGAAGACTAAACCGGAAGGCGGAGCGGCTTTTGAGGGAGATTCTGGGCGAGCAATTCACGTTCGACAATTGCGAGTCCGACCTGGAGCTGTTGAGGTCCATTTACCAAGGCACTTACGCCAACACCAAACCAGGAGACCCCAGTTTCCACGCCTACGCTGCGGCAGTCAATGTGGCCAACGAGTTCGCTGGTCAGGTTTTTGGCTTCCCGGACTTGATCCCGTTCAACAACCAAATCTTTGACCTTCAGGAAGAATACACGCCGAGCTATCCTCCCATCAGCCCAGTCACCTCGGCTTTGTTTGCAGGCTGGCTGGTGCTGGACGCCCGCGATGGTTCCACCGGAATGACGGTGGGTGAGGTATTGTCGCAATACCTCCAGCACAAGGGCACACTCGACAGCGTTCAAAAAGCCATGGTGCCGCTGAATGATTCCTTCTGCTCATTCTACGAAGTAATGGAGGTGCATGACCAGGGATTGGGGCTCTGGGATATCGCCGCCAAACAGGAGCTTCAATGTTGGTGCAGCAGTGGGTATCGAGGCCGCGAGGGGGAGATCTGGCTCGTCCGAGTGG
>CAMAUY010000220.1 GCA_945861565.1 Akkermansia muciniphila | reverse complement strand
AAGTTGCTGCCCGCAATCGTGCAGTTGACCGCGCAGTTTATCAGGACCTTGCGGAATGGCATTCTCACGGATATGCGCTGGGCGGATGCCCTGCCGCATTTACGGCGATCTATGGAAACTTACCTTTGAATCAAGACGGACACCGTTGGAAGTTGGAAAAAGTGACAGGTTCATGTCATTTTTTGTCACCTTTTTTTGATTTCCAATCTTGGACACCGTTCTCTTTTTGTTCTTTTTCGCGGGCTGGCCGGTTGGCCGGGAAAACGGCGTTGACAGCACAAAATGGGGCGCGGAGCCTTTTAAAGTGCCAATTCCGTCGAAATCGCATTCCCCCAACCGTGGAACGTCCGTGTCGCTGTCAAACAGTGATGGGTTGACGATCGGAGTTATCGCGAATCAATCGTCCCCATATTCATGAACAGGCAAGAGTTTCTAAAAATGGCCCTGTTGGCTTTTCCCGCCATGGCGGCAAGTGCGTCCAGGCCCGCTCCTTCGCTTCACGCTCCCGACGGCGCCGTCACGGATGAGCATTATTGGAAGTTGGTCAGGTCGGAATTCCCGTTAAGCGACGAAATGACCTACTTGAACACCGGGTCGATGGGCGTGTCACCGTATTCGGTCATAGAGGCGATCCATCGGACGATGCTCAGGATCAACACCAAGGCCCAATATGGCGGGGGCGACCGTGAGGCTATGGTGGTCCTAGCCGGGTTCGTCGGGGCCGATGCCGATGAAATGGTGTTCACGCATAATGTGACGGAAGGGAACAATCTTGTCGCGCAGGGCCTGCCGCTCAAGGCTGGCGATGAGGTGATCATGACCCAACACGAGCATGTTGGCGGGGCGCTCCCATGGCTCAATCGGGCGAGGCATGATGGCATCGTGATCAAAGTCATCCAGTTGGGCGTGACGGGCGCGGCGACCCTGGCGATCATTGAAAGCGCCATCACGGCGAAGACCAGGGCACTTGCCCTGCCTCATATCCCATGCACTATCGGCCAGGTCCTGCCCGCCAAGGACATTGCGGCCCTGGCCAGGTCCCGGGGCATCTACTCGTGTTTCGACGGTGCCCATGGGCCCGGGATGCTGAACCTGGACCTGCATGACATCGGTTGTGATTTCTATGCATCCTGCTGCCACAAGTGGATGATGGGACCCAAGGGAACGGGATTCTTGTACGTCAGGAAGGAACGATTGGACGAGCTGAAGCCCATCATGGTGGGGGCTTCGAGCGAAACCGGTTGGGACATGCTGAGCAACCCGCCCGTGATGAAGGGCTACGCCCCCAGCGCCCATCGATTCTATTACGGCACGCAAAGCGCCGAATCGTACGCTGGAATTGAGGCCACGGTCAGGTTTCACGAAACCATCGGCAAGCAGGTGATCGAAGACCGGGGCAGGTATCTTGCAAACACGCTCCGGAAAAAGCTCAGGGCGTTGGGGGATGCGGTGGAACTGGTCACCCCGGAGGAGCCCTTCTCCCGGGGCGCCATCACGGCATTTCGCCTCAGGACCATGACGATGCACAAGTTCCAGGAATTGGCGGGCAAGGAACGGTTCAACATACGGACCATTCCCGAGAATAACGTGAACTGCATCAGGATCAGCACGCACATTTACAATCAGCTGGAGGAGATAGAGCGCTTTGCGGACCTGGTGAAACGGTGCGTCTGACGGAGTGCTGCCGCGAAACAACGAGACGTGCGCGATGGCTCGGAGCCGCCGGGAGGATGGAAAGCTCCGGCCTCGCCGCCTGGGCCCGTACCAATGTCCCTTGTCGCAGAGCCGGTTCCGATTTTCAGACAGTTTCTGCGGCGAGGATGAACGTTTGGTGTCGGAAGTCCGACGGCATGCCCAGCGGGTCGCGGTGCATCCCGATGTTGTCGGAGACGGTAGCGGACGCCGCGCTGCGGCGTCCCCGCGCCGTTAAGGCGCATCACGAACCGCGCAGCGGCCCTGTCCGCCGGCTGGACGCGGGCGGGGTTGTCGCAGCGCGACAACCTCTACCGACAACATCGGGATGCACGGAGCGGGTCGCGCGCACGAACTTGAACCTTGCGCCATGGCATGGGCTGGGGTGTATTGCATGGCAACACTCCTGGTCGATTTGGGGGTTCCACGATGTTGACGTTTCTTGGAAAGCCTGTCCGCCATTGCGACGGCGTCTCACGCCGCACCTTCCTCAGGGCGGGCGCGCTCGGCATGGGCGGCCTCACGTTCGCTGACGTCCTGCGCGCCGAGCAGGCCGGCGGACGGGGTTCCTCGAGCAAGGCGATCATCAACATCCACCTGGATGGCGGTCCGGCACAGATGGACATGATCGATCCCAAGCCGGATGCGCCCCGCGAAATTCGCGGTGACCTCGGTTCGATCCGCACCAGCATCCCCGGGCTTCACCTGAGCGAGTTGATGCCGAAGGTGGCTTCGATGGCGGAGAAATTCGTCTTCATCCGGTCTCTCGTTGGCTCCGAGGAGCAGCATCACGCCTTCCAGTGCCTGTCGGGCTTTGAGGAAAAGGACCTGTCGGGCATCGGTGGTCGTCCGGCGATGGGCTGCGTACTGGCGAAGCTGCTGGCGTCGGCGAAGGATTCAGCGCCGATCTTCATCGACTTGATGCAGGGGCGCCCGTTTGTTCGCAACAGTGCAAGGCCAGGCTTTCTCGGGGCCGGATACGGACCCTTCCGGCCGGACATATCACGGCTGTTTCATCGCGAGCTGGAGGCGGGCATGAAGAGGGAACTGGCTGCGCTCGGTGCGGAACACGCGCTGAGCCTGGCGCTGTCGGAGGGGATCACGGTCGGCAGGCTGGCGAATCGCGTCGAGCTGTTGTCGAATCTGGACCGGCTTAGGCGCGAGGCGGACCGCAGCGGTGAGATGGAAGCGATGGACAGGTACACCCGGCAGGCGATGGGCATCCTGACGTCGGGGAAGTTTGCCGAGGCGATGAACCTTTCGCGGGAGGACCCGCGGGTGGTGGCGCGCTACACGCCGCCGTTCAAGGGGCCAGGTGAGATATTTCACACCAGCGAAGGCGTGGAGGCGGCGCAGAAGCTGCTGCTGGCGCGCCGGCTGGTCGAGGCGGGAGTGCGGTGCGTCACCCTGTCGATCAGCGATTTTGACACGCATACTGACAATCTTCCCCGGATGAGGCAGATCGTGCCGATCGTGGATCATGCCCTGCACGCGCTGATCGTGGACTTGGAGGAACGGGGCATGCTCGGGGACGTTTCCGTCGTTGCTTGGGGCGAATTCGGGCGGTCACCGAGGATCAATGCAGAAGGTGGGCGCGACCATTGGCCGCGGGTGGGCATGGCCTTGATGGCGGGCGGGGGAATGCGCACGGGACAGGTCATCGGCTCGACGGACCGATATGCCGGGGAGGCCACTTCCCGCCCCGTTCATTTTCAGGACGTCATTGCCACGCTTTATCATAATCTCGGCCTGGACGCGCGGGCCATCACCGTCGCCGACACCACGGGCCGTCCACAATACCTGGTCACTACGGGACAGCCCATCAAGGAAGTCCTTTGATTCCGCCGATGGGATTTGGGATGCCGCGACCTGGCCCAGGGCAGCGAGGTTCCCGACATGCCGGTGGAGGAACGGAACGTGATTGACTACTACGAGTGCCTTGCCCAGCTCTGTGGAGCTTTGGTCGTGGATTTCTGCCGGACGGTCAAGGAGGCCACGGGCTATGACCTGTACGAGCGGAAGATCGTTGCCAGGAACGCGGATCGATTCCATGTGGCCCTGAAGCCGGGCTCCACGGCGCTGTTCTTCACCGGGACGCTGTCGATGCTTGGACAGCTCGAGCGATAGGGCACATCCAATTGGGCACCCAGGTATGATCGGCAAACGCACGGCCCATGCGATTCCTGCGGCAGTCATTCTGCTGCTGTTCTCCCAGTGCGCGGGCCCGCACGGGTGGACACGGAACTATCCGATCCATGTTCCGAAGCTCGGGAAAGCGCCGCGCATCGACGGCGATCTGTCGGATTGGAAGGACGTTGCCTTCAGTGATGGCGTGTGGGACATCCGGAGGCTTCAACACGCGCCGTGGTACGAACCCTCGATCAACCGGCTGACAGACCACGGCAATGAGCCTTCGGCCGAGGATGATCTGAGCGCCCGGTACTACCTTGCGTGGGATGACGAGTTCCTTTACCTGGGCGCGGAGGTCCGCGACAACGTCAATGACACTGCCGATCCGAACCACAAGCCGGAACGATGGTACTTCAAGGATTCAGTGTGCTGGTTTATCGAGGCGCCGGGCGACGGGAAATCGGGTGCTTTTGGCGAAGGGGATCACGCCTTCTGCTTTGTGATTGATCCTTCAAAACCCCCGTGGGGGGCGTGGTGGCGGCACGGGGATTCCAGGCGGAAGTACATCGAGTCGCCCGTTCCCCCAGAGGCCGTTACGTATGCGATACGCATGAATCCGTGGGGAGGCAACCGTGGTGATTTCATCCTGGAGGCCCGGGTCCGGATGGCGGCGACGTTCGGTGTGGCGAGTCCGAAATGGAAGCCCCCGAAGATCGGAGACCGGTATGGCCTTGAGATCGTCCATACGGATCCGGATGGCGGCGGTTACGGCGGTCATTTACTCATCTACGGCAAGGGAGATGACGACGCGACCTGGGGGATCATGACATTGGCGGGACCCGCGTCCCCTCTGGTTCGCAAGCCGGAATAGGGTGATGCGAAAACAAAAAGAATAAGTGCCAAAGAGGGACAGGTTCAATTAATTGAGTGAGTGGGTTGGGTAAAACATTAAACCTGTCATTGTTTCGCGCGGCTCCGGATCCCCGATTGCGCGGGAACAAACTTCTTACCACCAGGCATAGTTCGGATCGGGAGGGTTCGAAGCGGCGTAATTCCACTTGGATGCTTCAGCCGGGAACCGGGCGAAGTCTGTGTGTCCATCCCCCCAGAGCATGTTGAACCGATATTCCCCTTTGGAATTATGCCACTGGCTCCATGGATCCTTCTTGTCACGGTCGGGGTACCAGGGCCAGTCGCCCTGGATAATCTTATTGGATGGACTTCGGGCGATCTCGCTCGCTTTTATAGGCGTTCCTTCGGGAGCGCCTTTCGGCGCGGTGGAATTGGCCGTAACGTGTTTGACACGAAATGTCTCGAGCGACCAAACCGCGAGGTAGCTGTTGCCCCATGCCTCAAAGGTGCTGGCGTTCTTTGGCCAGATCGATCGGAAAAATGAGTCGCCCTTGTCGGCCGGACAATGAAATGACTGGACGGCGGGCACATATTTATTGAGCGGGCGTTTGTCCTCGGCGAGGACTCCGCCATGAAGCGCCAGCAGGCCTTTCTTGCCGCCAAGATCGGCCCAGTCGGGGTAGGCGCAATACGTGTCTGCATTGTCATCGACATACATGTGCAGGCCGATCGCAATTTGGTGATTGTTGTTGTTACACTTGATGCCGTTTGCCTTCACTTTCGCTCGGGTCAACGCCGGCAACAGCATGCTGGCCAGAATCGCAATGATGGCGATGACGACCAGAAGTTCGATCAAGGTGAAGGCTAAGTTCAAACCAGTGCGCCTCTTCATTTCAATCGGAAGCATCCGGTCTTTCCTCGGATAATTAAAAGGAAATTAGTTGATCAGAAAAGAGCGTAGGGTCAAAAAACTCATGCGGCCTCTCGGTAAAAAATGTCAGGAGGCCGCCGAGGCTCTCGCGAGTCTTTATATCCCCCGATATTTCACCGATCCGATCCTCGGGGCGCTGGAAACAAGATCACGTTGCCCTTCCCTTGGTGATTTCGCTCCGCGTGGAAATGGACAACGGTGTCCGTACGGCAACTTAAACTAGTTTTTGGCTCTTCGTGTACTTGAGTGGGTAGTTTTCGAGCAGCGAAGTAAGTTTCAGCCTGTATTGACGGTCGGTTTCTGACTTTTAGAGAGCTCACAAACCTGTTTCGATACCGGGATGGCAAGATTCAAGCGCAGGCGACTTCGAGA
>CAMAUY010000219.1 GCA_945861565.1 Akkermansia muciniphila | reverse complement strand
CAGATCGAGAATCCCGAATAAAGAAGGCCGCACCTCGGCGGGGGCGGCGAACCCAGCGTCGCCCTCGCCCATCTCGGAAATACCCCTCAATCACTGTGCGGTTTTCAAATCGGCACTTTCACACGGTTTTCAGACCGTCCTCCGCAGGCGTTCCCTTCCCCTGCGAGATAGGCTAACCACGCGGACGAATCGACGACATTCATACCCGGTCGGCGTCGCGGGAAAACGACGTATCAATGCCTTTGAGATAGCCACGGAGCTTGCGGATATCCCGCACGGGGATGATTTCGATTCGATTGCGGTAAGCAATGACGTGTGCCTTCTCACCCGATCTTAGCCCCATTGCTTCACGAACACGCTGAGGAATAACCACCTGGAACTTCGGCGAAATGGTGACAGTATCCATACGCTACAACGATAGATTGATCGATCACTCTGTCAATGCGGGTGCCGGACCCGTCGCGTCATTGCGCGCATTTCAAGTTCGGAGGATTCTCTCCCCGGGGCCGCTCTTCACCCGCTATCCATTATTTCGTCAGGAAGTATCCCTGCTGTTTTTCGCTAATCGGCATTTTCAGGCGGGTCATCACGGTCATCATATCCTCCCAGACTTTCCGTTTTTCCGAGGGGGCCTGATTCCGCAACAAGTAGGCGGGATGATACGTTGGCATCAACGGAATGCCGCGGTAAGTCTGCCAGTGTCCCCGCAACCGCGTTACGCCGACTGAAGTCTTGCCGAGCAAACCCTCGACGGCCGTCGCCCCAAGAGCGACCATGACCTCGGGCCGGATGAGATCAATCTGCTCGTGCAGGAACGGAATGCACGTTGCCATTTCTTCGGAGGTCGGCTTCCGATTTCCGGCCGACTGCCCCGGAGTATCGGGTCTGCATTTGAGGATGTTCGCAATGTAGACTTGGTTTCGATCGAGTCCCATGGCCTGGATGATCTTGGTAAGCAATTGGCCGGCCTTGCCGACGAACGGTTCTCCCTGTTCATCTTCATCCGCTCCCGGCGCCTCTCCGACCAACAACAGGCGGGCGTCCGGTGTTCCGACTCCGAAGACAACGTTCTTTCGCGAGCTCGCCAGATGCGGACACCGGGTGCAAGCCAGGGCCCGTTTCTGCAATGCCAAAAACGCGGCCTCTTTCGCCGCCGGCGCGAGAGGCGGGGGTAAGGTCCCACCGGCGGCCGGCAGAATAATGGCAGGCGAGGGCGCAGACACTACGGGGTCGGTCGGCGGATCCGAACGGCGGGCGACGACGGGGGACGATGGGGAGCGGGGAGGCATGGGTGGATTGGAACTGAGTGACGGGGAGGCGTTGGATACGGCCGGGCGTCGGAAAAGTTCATCCACGGTCCGCGGCGAAAGCGACACAAACCCAACCCCCTGGTTCCGAAGATCCTCGAGGTGGTCGATGGTCGCCGTCAGGAGGCGGTCAAACGCGGACATGGCCGAAGCATTGGGCCACGGGTGGTCTCGTGCCAAGCTCGGGTTGCTCACAGGCGTCGGTTCACACTAGAGTCGTCACGCGTACTTGAACCTGAGCTAACTTGTCCTGTGAAGTCTGACCCCATTCATTCCGCCGGTTCAACCGGTGAGGCCACGGTTCTGCCCGCCGGCGGCACCCGGGTGCTCGCCGCAGTCAGTTCGGCCAATGTGAGAATTCTCTCGTTGGGAGCGATTATATTGACTCTCGATCAACTGACAAAATGGATCGTGGAGCGAACCCTTCCCTATGGCTCCGAGAGAATCGTCATCGATGGATTCTTCAATCTCGTCCACTGGGGCAACACGGGATCTGCCTGGAGTATGTTCCGGGGCAACAACCTGGTGCTCGCCGCTG
Organism: Akkermansia muciniphila; assembly: GCA_945861565.1. Lineage (GTDB taxonomy): Bacteria > Verrucomicrobiota > Verrucomicrobiia > Limisphaerales > UBA9464 > SIBK01. The sequence continues at coordinate 4,175 of CAMAUY010000219.1, read as the reverse complement.
TCTCCGCGATTGCCCTGGTCTTGCTCTGGATTTTTCGAAGTCGATTCGATTCCGGGCGAATCGCCGGGCAAATGGCGCTGGGCCTCCTCTTTGGCGGAATCACCGGAAATCTTCTCGACCGGCTGGTTCCGTCACGACAGCACGTGGTCGACTTTCTCTATTTTCACGTTCACCCTCGGGGCGGCCAAGAAATGGGATTCCCGGCCTTCAACGTGGCCGACAGCGCGATCTGCACCGGCGTCGGATTGCTGATTCTCCTCTCGCTGCTGGCAAGTCCCGACGACGCCGCAGCTCCGCTCGGGTCCTGACGATGGACAGTCATCCCCCCTCCCCTTCCACAGGGCTCGCTTTGGCACCCGTCCTGATCCTCGGGCCGACGGCCTCGGGCAAGTCCGCTGTGGCTCTGGAGTTGGCGGAGCGTCTGGGGGGCGAAATCGTCTCGGTGGACTCGATGCAGGTGTACCGGGGGCTGGATATCGGAACAGCGAAACCCAGTATCGCCGAACAGGCCCGCATCCGACATCATCTCGTCGATGTCGCGGAATTGAAGGAGTCCTTTGATGCGGCCCGTTTCGAGATCCTCGCCCGGGCCACGGTTGCGGCCATTCAGGCGCGTGGTCAGGTGCCAATCCTTTGTGGCGGAACAGGACTCTACTTTAGCGCCTGGCTGGGCGGGCTTGGGTCAGCTCCCCCGGCGGATCCCACCTTGCGAGCGGAACTCGCCATGACACCCCTCGAAGGCCTGCTGCAAGAACTCGCGCAACGAGATCCAGTAACCTTCGGTGAGATTGATCGACACAACCGGCGGCGCGTTGTTCGGGCCGTCGAGGTGATTCGCCTGACCGGTCAGCCCTTTTCCTCGCAGCGGGCACACTGGGGGGAAATTCCAGCGGATCTTGCCGGGCGTTGCTTCGGGTTGCTTCGGGACCGTCGCGATCTCCACGAACGCATCGCCCGCCGGGTGGATGAGATGTTCGACAGGGGTCTGGTCGAGGAGACGGAGCGATTGCTCGGCACCGGCCTTGCCACGAACCCGACGGCACTCCAGGCGATCGGCTACCGCCAGGTTGCGGAACATCTCGGAGGGCTCCGGGGGCTTCGCGAAACAATTGAGCTGGTCAAGGTTCGCACCCGCCAGTTCGCCAAGCGGCAACTCACTTGGTTTCGCGGGCAGATGGACTGCGAATGGATCGAAGTGGGAGGCACGATGTCGACGTCTGGCGTTACCGACACCTTGATACAACACCTAGCCCAGAAGATAAGATCGCTTCCCACCGGTCCACCGGCGAGCACTTCGTAACCCGTGCGGTCACAAGTTGTTTCGGGACGCGCTCGCATCCAAGTTCGGCCACGAAAAAACCCGGTGGAGTCTTGCGACCGCCCACCGGGCTCAGGAGGAACCGAGGCTAAAGCCTCTTCAGCAAAGCAACGGTACAAAAGGACCCGGTTTCGTCAAACTCATATTCACGAATTTCACTCGAAAGAGAGAACATTAACGATAGCGGAAAGCCGGTTAGGCGGGGTTTAGTGGGCCTGTTGCCGAAACCAGGTAAATGCTAGGCCCCATAGAATCGCCAGGAGTAGGACAAAGAAGGCGAGAAACCGATTGCGCGCCACCCGCCGTTCGTACCGCAGCGTCCGAAGCCCTTGAATACTTCCCGCAGCCAGGTAGTTCACCATGCGGGGATTATTCGACGTAGGCCCTCGCAGATGCCCCTTCAATCGCTTCCAGGCGGTGAGCAGATCGTACTTTCGGACCCCGAGTTCGTTATAGTAAGGATCGCGCGGATCGGCCGGAGCAATCATGGGATGAATCAGCGCCGGACGTCCTGGGCGGTCCGGGCGGCCCGTTCGCACTCCTCTCGGGGGCGGGGGTAAGATTTTTTCCGAGGGAATCTCGCCCATCGAGGGCCGGTGAATTACGTCTCCGAAGGCGGTCGAGCGCAACCGAGGCGTTGCAGCGGGAACGGCTGCCGCATTGAGGGATGCGATCTCCTTTTTGAGACGAGCGATCTCCTGAGTCAGCCGCTTCGACCGATCGGCCAACGGATCCGGTTTGCTTGCGAAAAATGCCATGGCCGATTCCTCAACGCCGCCAAAAAAGTATCATCACGACCACCGCTGAGACGCCCAGCACCAGCAACGGCCATGTCAACCCCAACCCCAAGCGGCACAGTTTGACGAAGGGGAGATTGGTCATTTCCGTCACCGGCCCGGTGGACGCCGGCGAATCGGCCCGTGCCGCACACTTTCCATCCAAGATCGGCCACTTCAGGCGCGCGCCGTTCCACTCCATGCGTGCATTTTCGATGGTGGTTAGCGCCTGGCTCAACTGCTGCTCCCAGTCGGCATCCGTCCACTTCTGCTCGTCCAGATTCTCAATCAAGGCATGCGCCTCCTTGAGCCCGCTCAAACTCCGACTCAGCTGTTCCGCATCCCGGCGGCTTTCAAACTCCGCCTTCTCCAACAAACCAACCCCCCGGCTCAGATGCTGGCGCAGTTCGTCGCGGCCCGCCTGAAATTCAGAACGACGCCGACGCAGGTCTTCCACCGCGGTCCGCGCCCGTTCGAGCTGTTCCTGGGTTTCGCGCAGTTTGGCAAGCTGCTGCTGGGTAGCAGTCAATTGGGAATCGAGCTCCTCCCGTGTCGGTGCTCGATGCAGCAAATTGGAGTGCGGCGTAGCACCCGCCGCATGAGCGCTCGCGGCACCGCCGGAACTCGCGCCCGCAAGACCAACCGAGGCAAGCCCCATTCCCGCAGCTCGCGTCGCCTGATAATCACGATCCACAAAATCGGTGTCGTCCAGCGCCATAATCCGCGGATGCTACCCGGCCAACGGAGAAAAGGCAACCGGGACAGTTCCAGTCAATCGCGGGTTGTTCACCGGCAGCACGCGCTTGCGTTTATCCGATCATTGAAGCCCCTGCATCAAATCCTCACCCCCGCGACCCCCGCCGGGCTCCGTGGCGAACCAGGCGAATCTCGAACCCGAAAAGACTCCTCCGGTTTCGCCGGCATCGCCGAACTCCATTTCTCGACATGACATGGACCCACACATCATGAGTCACCCTGCCGACACAATCCACCTCCACCGCGGCGTTGCACACGTCTATTTCGAACAAATGATAAAATAATGTGGGTACACAAACATCCGCTTTCTAAAGCTTGATTGAATAGTGAAACCAATCTCCTTAAGCAATCGCAATCCATTCCCATAGGGCATCTCCCTGCCAAGGTCCTGAGAGAATATAATGTCATGCAGCTTATTAAATATCACCAACGGGCTCCCGCCATCGATGTCCTTAAAGACAAGCGTCGCTCCTCGTCTCATCTTCCGATGAAGTTGTTTCATAAATAACGCCTGCTGAGTCATCGGAATATGATGAAACACATCAATCAAATAAACGATCTCGTACTCCCCCACTTCATCGGGAATGTTCACCCCGTCGAACACCTCAAATGTGAAACTTTTGGAAGCCTTGAATTCGTCATTCATCTGATGGGCATTATTTATCAGTGTTTGATTGATTTCGATGCCCATTATTCTCTTGACGCTGGTAAACCGTGCGATCAACGCACAAAACTGTCCCGAGCCACAGCCAATATCACAGGCACTCGTTTTATCTTTCGAATAAGATAGTAATTTTTCAAATGGACAGATAACTGGCCTATATCTAATCTTCAACTTATCCACCAATCCCGCCTGAATGGGTCTCGAGATCAAAAAGCGAATTATTTCGTTGCTGGTCATACTACCTTGAATAGAGCAATGCGCCGAAGAACAGCACCCATAACAGAATCACGATTTGCAAGAATCTGTCATTAATCACAATCTTGGTCGGCGAGCCGCTGCCTTTCTCCACCAGGGTGATTTGCAAGTATCTAAATATTCCCATGATCACAAATATTGCGGAAGAGAACGCATACCTGTTTCCAATTCGGAGGCCAATGTCAGAGGAAGTAATATATAAAATGTAAGATACGATCAACACTGCGCAGAGAATGCTCAATGTCGAATCAACAAACTCCGGCTCTTCCGGATAATTTGTGGGTGAAAATGACGCTTTCCAGCAGCAGGCAGGCGAGTCCGTTACGCGTGGCGACCGGCAGCGACGCGAGCTGTAGGCTCAAAGCTCGTCGCCGCCGCTCGCCTGCCTGCTGCTGGAAAGCTCGGC
>CAMAUY010000218.1 GCA_945861565.1 Akkermansia muciniphila | reverse complement strand
AGTTGCTGCCCGCAATCGTGCAGTTGACCGCGCAGTTTATCAGGACCTTGCGGAATGGCATTCTCACGGATATGCGCTGGGCGGATGCCCTGCCGCATTTACGGCGATCTATGGAAACTTACCTTTGAATCAAGACGGACACCGTTGGTGTTGAGATAAAGTGACAGGTTTAATATATTATACCTTAGCCCTTACGGCTCAAAAGTCATTCCTGGATCAGCTTTCATGGTGTGGGATACTCCGCTGCCGCAGTTGAGGTACGCGCGGAATTTATCCCATCAATCGAATTGCGAATCTAAATGCTCCGACTCGTTGAATCCGATGCCTCCTTGAACAGCCTTGGGCCGCCTTGGGATTCCGTGCCAGCAAATCGCTCGCCGCTTTCAACCTTCAACCGATTGCATTCACTCGGAGGTCCCGCATCACGCAAATCCCCGGTATCGGTACTCCTCGAATCGGTCGTGCTCCATCCTTGCGCCTCGCGCCAAAGCGATCCCAATGTCGAATAAACATTTCGTTCACAAACTCCTTCGATCCGAGAATCACCCCGTCCGTCAAATGCCGCACTCGCAACCGTAACACCTGACCCAGCCCAAGCTCTCCTCCATGTGCGAGTTCTGCCTTAATCGCCTCGGGTTCCAATACCACCTTGTCACTTCGATTCGCCGATCCCCCCGTCACAAACAACAACATCCGGTATTCCGCAGCTCCTTTCGTCCAATTGATAGTTCGCTTTTTGACGTTCCGCGATTAGTGATTGATTTCATTGGTTTTCTAATTTTTATCGGTTTCCTTTGGATCCGGCCGGAATCGAGAATCTCAGATTGGGCTGCCTCTCCAGACGAATTTCGATGCCTGCCTACTGCTACTGCCGGGCGCGGTAGAATCCAGGGGGATAGGGCGATTTGTTATCTTGAAACTGTGCGGAACCATTCGTGCCGATCAGCAAAGCGCTTAGATTCGTCCAAGGACCGGTGAGTTCCAGGGCGCGCTCGATGACCCAGGAGGAATTCGGAGCACCCGACAACGTCAGATTCACCTTCGGCGGGATGGCTAACAGCAGTTGGATTGCGATTTCAGGACGCCAAACATATTTCACGGTCGCGAAATCAGAGGAAAAAAGCCCCTCCGAAGCGCCGGTGACATGAACCGCGCCGTCCGAACCGATGGCGAGAGACGACTTGGTTTGAGGCGAGTCGTAGCCGTTGCCGGGTCCATTGTAGCGGTTGGTCCACAGCGGCACGCCCGCGCCCGAATACGCAATCGTCACGTAATCAGAATTGCCCCCGCTGCCAGCCGAACTTCCCGTCACAACCACGTTGCCGCTGCTGTCCACCGCCACGGCACTGGCTATGTCATGGCCGTTGACTGGTCCATTGTAGCGGTTGGTCCACAGCGCTACGCCTGCGCCCGAATACGCAATCGTCGCGTAATCGCCAAATGAAGACCCCGTCACAACCACGTTGCCGCTGCCGTCCACCGCTACGGCGGTGGCTCGGTCCGACAAGAAGTATCCCGATCTGCCGTAGTGGTTGGTCCACAGCGCTACGCCCGCGCCCGAATACGCAATCGTCGCGTAATCGCCAACTTAAGACCCCGCCGTCACAAACACGTTGCCGCTGCCATCCACCGCCACAGCGGTGGCCGGGGCAGAGCGGTTCTCCGGTCCGTTGTAGCGGTTAGTCCACAGCGGCACGCCCGCACCCGAATACGCGATCGTCGCGTAATCAGAACCGCTTCCACTGCCATACGAATACCCCGTCACAAACACGTTGCCGCTGCCGTCCACCGCCACGGCGCTGGGCTCCTCATCGCCGTTGACAGGTCCATTGTAGCGTTTGGCCCAAAGTCGCACGCCCGCGCCCGAATAAGCAACCGTCGCGATATCATAGCTGGGTCCGCCGTCAGAGCCAAGTGAGGCTGAATCTGAAGCCCCCGTTACAAACACGTTGCCGCTGGCGTCCACCGCCAATGCCTTGGCAAAATCGTGGCTGTTCGCCGGTCCATTGTAGCGCTTGGTCCACAGCGGCACGCCCCCGCCCGAATACTTAATCGTCGCGTAATCAGTACCTCCCCAGCCACCGCCAACTGACCCCGTTACAAACACGTTGCCGCTGCCGTCCACCGCCACCGCGCTGGCGTCTCCGTTGTAGCGGTTGGTCCAGAGCGGCACGCCCGCGCCCGAATACGCTATCGTTGCGGACCCGATCACAAATACGTTGCCGCTGCCGTCCACCGCCACCGCTGTGGCACCGCCATCGTAGCGGTTGGTCCACAGCGGGACGCCCGCGCCCGAATACTTGATGATCAGCATGTCTGACCCGCCGCCGGTTTGAGTGTCTGCGGTGGTGCCGGCCACGATGACGTTACCGGCGGCATCGGTCACGACTTGGTAGGCGCTGTCTTGGGATCCTGCCTCAGACCCGTAGCGTTGCACCCACGCCTCAGTCACGGCGGCCTGGGCTGGCTGAGGCCCGAACGCAATCGTAGCGAACGCCAGGAAGCCGGCCCAAAGCCAGGCGCGGCGGAAGATAAGATGCCGTGTGGTGATGATCGTTCGAGCGTGGACCGCGCGGCCGGCGGACATCGAGTTTATTTTCATAATATTCATACCGTTTTTCAGGCAACGAGCGCCTGGTTTGTCGTGTCACCGGTCCAAGGCGTTTTTCGCCGCCCAATCACGCCACGAGTTTTGAAGTATTTTTTGCCATGCTTGAAATAAGACCCACTTGCGAAAATTGCGGACGGGCGTTGCCACCCGACTGTCTGGATGCCCGTATTTGCAGCTACGAATGCACGTTTTGCGCCGCCTGTGTCGACGGCATCCTCTCCAATGTCTGCCCCAATTGCGGGGGTGGCTTTGTCCCGAGGCCGGTCCGGCCGTCGAGGAATTGGAAGGGGGACAATTGCCTTGGCAAGGATGCGGCGAGCAACACGGTTGTGTGCCGGCCAGTGGATCCGGCGATCCATGCCCAGTTCGCGGATTCAGTCCGGAACATCCCGCCCGAGCATCGGTAGAGGGTGATCGCGTGGACGCAAGGAGACTTGAAAGAGAAAGGCCAAGCGGCATCGACAGTGAATGGAGTTGATACCAATCCGGTGCTTGATGTGTGATGTCTCAGGCAGGGTACGCTCTGGACTGATCAGGGGCGGACTCCCCCCGGAAAGGCATGATTTGATCGATGAGAGCGGTGGCAGTCTCGCATCAGGCTAGTGGAGAGAATTCACCAAACTTAGCAGTGCGCGCCGTGAAGCCATGAACCGAAGCACCACCACCACACCCGCCCTTCGGTTGAAGGGCAGGGTTGGCCGGAACTCCAGTCCGTTCGGGCAACTGCGGTGGGGGACTTAACAGCCCGGTGCGGCATCAATTGGAGGAAGACCCGCAGTGCGGTCATTTTTTCGCCTTTTTCCAGTCGATGAGGGATCTGGCTTCTGCCGCCGACGAAACCCATGAATGGCATTCGACGTACCCGAGTCAATCAGTGGCAATTTCCCATCAGCCGCCCCATGCGGTCATCTGCAAATCAATCCGCACCGGGTCGAATGAAGCGTAGGTTCCAGAGCGCCCGTTGAACTCAAGATTTCAGAGTGTGAAAAGCCCAACACCTACTCTGGTGTGAAATTGAGAGTGGTTTGGGATTCCGTCAGGCCCAACAAATCACCAAGAATGGACAGCACAGCCGTTGAGGAGGTGCATTTGTTCGATTCCCAGTCTTTTATGACGCGAGTGGCAACCCCCAGAATATGAGCGAGTTGAGATTCCCGAAGTCCTTTTTCAATGCGTTTAAATTGAATCCTTTAGCCGAGGGTGTTCAGGGCTCCATCGGGAGGCGTTGTCGGGGTGAGATCTTGTGGAATTTCTTTCCGGAGACTAGTAATTTTGCGGTATGCAATACCCAACAGTGCTATCGGGCGGTGTGAGGGACACGGGACGTGAATCTCGTGACGGCGAACAACCTCACCGTGCATTTGGGTAATGCTTGGTTCCGTTAGTCTCAATTCAGTGCCGTGTCCGAGGCGGGAAAAGTTCCAGAGGTTCCCGCAATGGGTTAAGCATCTGCACAAACCCGCTGAGTTCGTCGGCGCCCAACGGGAGGAAGGGCACAAAGGAGATCTGGAGCTTGCGCGCGCAGCGAAAGCGCTTGAAGCCATCCAGGAGGATCGGGGCCGGAGCGCTCTGGACACCTTGGATCGGCTCGCGGATTCCCTCCTGGGCGCTTGCCGCCAACAGCCGTTCCTCCAGGCGCGGCTGGCGGAGCCGATAGCCCTCAAAACGGAGGTCCTACTGCGAAAGTTCGAGGTTCGAAACCGCGTTCAGAGTGTCTTTATGGCGGCTGTCCATTTAAGTGACCGACACGTAAATCGATCCGGCGTTCCCGGACCATGCGGTGTCATCTCGCCGCCCGGGTCAGCATCTCCGCAATCTCCTCACACGGATCCCCCCGACTCATGACGTGATAATTCGTGGGGAATTACTCCACTCGGAATTTGCGGGCCATGTCCCCCGGCGTGATGGCGTAATAAAAAGTTGTCAATACCAAGAACCGACCCCTTTTCGACCCCTTTTTCTTAAAGCGACGCGCTGGAAGCTTCTGGGCGTTGTTCACCTTGAAGCTCGCTCTCGCATAGCGATTTCATATGATCCCCTCATGTCCGACGTGACGCAGTTGCTCAACGCCATTGGTGCAGTCGATCCGAAGGCGGCCGATCAATTACTGCCGTTGGTCTATGAGGAATTGCGCAAGCTCGCTGTTGTCCGCATGGCTAACGAGAAAGCCGGTCAAACCCTTCAGCCCACCGCGCTCGTGCATGAGGCGTGGCTGAAGATCGCCGGTGACGGCCAGGAGCATTTCGCCAATCGCCGGCATTTTTTCAAGGCCGCTGCGACTGCGATGCAGCAGATCCTGATCGACAACGCCCGGCGCAAACAGCGTCTCAAGCATGGCGCCAACCAGGTCGGCGACGAACTGCACGAATCCCGCATCGCCGTGGCCGTACCATCCGAAGAGTTGCTGGCAGTCAACGACGCGCTCGCGGCGCTTGCACTTGAAGATCCAGATGCGGTCGAAGTGGTTCAGATGCGCTACTTCGTCGGCATGACTGTTCCGGAAATCGCGGACGCGCTTGGCTTGTCGCCCCGCACGGTGGCCCGGCATTGGGCCTTTGCCCGGGCATGGTTAAAGAGCACGCTTCGCGACTCGTTGGCCAATGGTGAAACGCTGCGTTGATGGTCGATTATTTCGTGGCGTGAAGATTTTCCAGCTTTCATGGCATGATTTCCACCCGGATCTCGCCTTGGAAGCTGGTGTTCATGACCACTTAGTGAACTGCTTTGATCCAGCCCGTTACGATGAAACCCCTGACCAAGCGAGAAATCTTCTTTGATGCCCTTGACATGCCGACGTCCGAGTCGCGTGCGGCTTACTTGCAAGCGGCTTGTGGCGGCGATGTCGTGCTCCGCCGCAAGGTCGACGAATTGTTGAAGGAACATTTTTCCGGCGATAGCCTCCTCGCCGGTTCCGCCCTCGATGGGGAATGGGCCTCCGAAGCCAGGCCGCCAGCCTCGGAAGCTCCCGCCCAGATGATTGGCCGCTACAAACTCCTCGAAAAGATCGGCGAGGGCGGCTTCGGCGAAGTGTGGATGGCGGAACAACGCGAACCAGTGAAGCGCCGCGTCGCCCTCAAGATCATCAAACTCGGCATGGACAGCCGGCAGATCGTCGCGCGATTCGAGGCCGAGCGGCAGGCGCTGGCCATGATGGACCACGCGAACATCGCCAAGATCTTCGACGCGGATGTGACCGACACCGGCCGTCCCTATTTCGTCATGGAACTGGTGCGTGGGATCAAGATCACCGAATACTGTGATCAGAACCGAATGGCACTTAGTTAACACCCATAGCTTTCTTGCTGAGGCGTTTGCGACGGCGGGGTTCCGGGATCGTCGTAAACAATACCTGACGGGATAATATCTGCATCTCCCGCAAGAGGGCCTGCATTGTTCTCCATTCCTCTATCGCGGC
>CAMAUY010000217.1 GCA_945861565.1 Akkermansia muciniphila | reverse complement strand
TGCTTGCCTTGAGAATTGAATTTGTCGCCACCGACTATTGAGGAATGAGAACCACGGATAAACGCCGATAGACGCAGATTCCATGCCCTTTCTATCCGCGTCAATCCGTGTTCATCCGCGGTTCTGCTCTCCTTATCCGCGGATTTGGGTTCCAGCAATTGGAACGGCCGACTCCTGCCGTTTCTGCTTGGATTGACGCATCCAAGGCTCCAGCCTCCGGTCATGAATACCAGCCCGATCCGTTCGCGTTTAGTCATTCCCTTGAAGCATCGGCTGAGTTCGAGAGTCGGCGGCGGCGGATACCTCGCGGGCACGATGCTGTTTGCGTTGCTAGTATTAAGCTTCCCAGCCGCGAATCGTGCGGAGACCGGGGAAGCCCTGATCCCGGTCCGGATCCATCGTCTCGCACAGGGCTCAATGCAACCCCAAACAGCTGTTGGGACCGACGGAAGTGTGCATCTGGTCTATCTCACGGGCGCGCCGGAAGCCTCCGATGTAAAGTATGCCGTTCGACCGGCCGGATCCGGAACGTTCGAACCCGCCCAAACGGTCAATCACCAGCCGGGGAGTGCGATTGCAATCGGCACGATCCGGGGACCCCGCCTAGCGGTTTCGCGCGATGGGACCATCCATGTGCTCTGGAACGGTTCCTCGAAGGCGGTGCCGCAGGCGGACCAAAGTTCGCCGGTTCTCTACAGTAGTCGCCGACGTGGTGATGCCAAGTTTACCCCGGAACGAAATCTCCTCGCCGGTGCCCATTCGCTGGACGGAGGATCGGGCGTTGCGGTGGGGTCAGACGGGACGGTTTACGCGGTTTGGCACGGACGGGTGGCAGGCCTGCCGGAGGGAGAGTTGAACCGTGACATCTTCTGGCGGGAATCGCGAGACGGAGGGGTAACGTTCGGAACGGAACGGCGCACGGGAGTTCCCGATGGCGTGTGTGGTTGTTGTTCCCTCACCACGACTTCGACGGCGAACGGCGGACTCGTGTTCCTCTACCGATCGGTCGGGACGGGAACGGATCGGGATGCACGCCTGCGTTTCCGGACGTCCGCTGAGGGGTCCTTCAAGGAAACCGTCATCGGCCCCTGGAAAACAGGGACCTGTCCGATGTCCAATGCCGCCCTGCTTCCGGTTGAGGATCGGCTTTTGGCCGCCTGGGAGCGCAATGGGCGGATTGAAGTCGGTCACTTCGGGCTCACGTCGGCACCGAGCGAGTCTCGCATCGTGCCGATGACTGGGAGCCGTCAGCGGCACCCAACGCTGACCCGCAACGCTGTTGGAACGATTCTGGTAGCCTGGGCAGAAGAGACGGGTTGGAAACGGGGGGGGCGGGTGGCGTGGCAACAGTTGTCTGCGGACTTGAAACCCCTGGGCGAAGTGGGGATTGGAGCGAACCTTCCGGTTTGGAGTTCCCCGGCGGTTGCGGCCAACTCGGATAACTCCTTCACGGTGATTTACTAAAATGGCGGCGAGGAAATCGCGCACCGCACCCCTTGAGGCCATCCTGGACGAAATCGCCACGCTGGACGCCGAAAGCGCGGAAGTGCTGGGCAGCATGACGGTGCTGTTGAATGTTGGCGAAGTGGACGGGCTTTACACCACGCTTGCAGGGAAATAACCGGCGCACTAAACTCGCAGCATGAGCACAGCGCAAATCCTGGAAGAACTGCCGAGACTGACCGCCCGCGACCGCTCCCAACTTTTCGCCTGCCTCGCCGAAATCCACGAAGCTGACTTGCTCGACGGCGCACCCACGCCCGCCGAACGGCAGGCGCTCGACGAAGCGCTCACGGAATTCGAGCGCGACCCCAGCCCCGGTGAACCGTGGCGCGACGTCTTCCGGCAGTTCCGTGAATCACGCCTGTGAAGTGGGTCGTCACCCTCCGGCCCAGGGCAAAAGCCGATCTCCGCCGGGCGCACGACTGGTATGAAGAACGATGCGCCGGCCTGGGCAATGAATTCCTCGTCGACCTCGCCGAAGCGCTGCTGCGCCTGGAAGCCGATCCCGAACGCTTCCCGCTTTACTACCGTGGTTTTCGCCGCGTCCTTGCCCGCCGATTCCCCTACAAGATCTTTTTTCGCATCGTCGGGCGCGACCTCATTGCCTTTTGCATCCTGCATGGCGCGCAAGACCACCCGTGCGAACTCCGCCCATAAAACTGCCGCCATCGAAAATGGCCGCGCTGGACGCCGAAAGCGCGGAAGTGCTGGCCAATTCAAGGCTCTTAACAATCAAGCTTGGGATACCGCCTCTCCCTTAGCAGATGATGAAGGCAGCCTTCAGGGGCACCCACTCGACCGCGTTGTGCCCGGCGTCCTCTTCGACGGTGATTCGGGGCACGAACCTGCTGTTTCATTTCCAGAGGGCGCGAATTGCTTGCTTGCGAGCGTCTGAAACCTTGGTGTACCTGTACCCCCGTAAATTCGAGCCTGACCCGGTTTGATTGCTGGCCGTTGCAATGCGTTTCACTCGGCAACGCTGTCGCAAACTCGGGAGCAACTGTCCAGCCGGTTATCGTAAGTGCTTCGTAATTATAGATTGCGTGCGTGGCGAAATGGCAGACGCGCCAGACTTAGGATCTGGTTCCGAAAGGAGTGGAGGTTCAAGTCCTCTCGCACGCACTCCGTAAACCGCCCGTTTGGCGCTTTTCTTGCCTCAGAACTCATAAGAAGCCGGGGGCGGAACCACGGATGAACGCCGATAGACACTGATTCCCCTTTATCTTGTCCCTGTATCTACTTTGCCCTTTATCCAGGCTCCTTGAAAAATGAGGTGGCGACGCGCATTGACACCCTATGAATACCGAGATAAGAGTCGCCCAATGAAGGTCAACCTTTCGATCCTTTCTAACGATGCCATGAAACTGAGGCGATTTCCGTGGCGGAGAGCTACCAAATGGGTTGCCTTGTTGACTTCTTTATCGAGTCTGCCCGGCCTGTTGTTGATTACGACGGCAAGTTACTCATCGGCGAGGGCGGCGATAACGATCTCTCCGACCTTTGACAGTTCGATTACAGGCAATGCCAACGCGGCGGACATCATGGCATCGATTAATTCCGCGATTCAGGTGTATCAGACCACTATTTTGACGCCGATCACGGTCAATATTACCTTCAAAGCAAGCGAAAGCATCAGTCTCGGGCAAAGTGCGACCTTGAATACGGACATGTCGTACAGCCAGTTCCTGACGGATTTGACCGCGGTTCAGTCGTCAGCGAATGACACCCTGGCGCTTGCGAATCTGGGCGGTGGCCCGAACAACCCCGTCAACGGCAACGCCAACATTCGGCTGACCCTTCCGCTGCTCCGGGCATTGGGTGAAACAGTTCTGGGTGACAACGGTGGAGGCAACGACGGCATCATCACTTTAAAGACGTCGATCATGAATCTGACCCGCACCGGGCCTCAGAACCCGGTTAAGTACGATCTTCTGGACGTTGTATCGCACGAAATCAATGAGGTTCTGGGTCTTGGGTCGGCTCTCACCGGTCTGGCCAACGGTGCCCCGAATCCCACCGGGGCCATCAAATCAATGGACATCTTTCGTTATGACCAGAATGGTAACCGTAGCTTCACCACGGCGGCGGCGGCGGAAGCCTATTTTTCACTCGACGGAACGACACGTTTGACGCGGTTCAATCAGGTTGGAGGGGCAGATTTCATGGATTTTGCCACGGGGACTCTGCCCCAGGTACAGGACGCGTTTGCAACGGCGGGCGTCCAGATCAATATGGGCGTGAACGAGTGGATAGCTTTGGACGTCATCGGCTACAGCCTGGCGGCAGTGCCCGAGCCGCGCTCGGTAGCGTGCTGGGTCGGAATGGCCCTGATCGGATTCGCCGCCGTTCGCAAACGGGTGGGCGGCTGACGTCCGTGCGGCAAAGGGCTCAAAAACCTCTCCGATGCTTGCGAAGAAGGGCGGTACGCAAGGCGCGAGCGCAAATGGGGTGGTTGTTTCGGGGTATCCCAGAATAGGAAATGTTTTATGAGGTCACGCTCGCTGTTGCATTCAGTCCGGGCTGGCGCATACTCGTCCTCGTGTCTCAGCACACCTAGCAAGTAATGAGGGAAAATCCCGTTTCGCCGAAGTCACCCGAGGGTGACTGGAACATCCAGAAAGCCCGCGCCACCTATAATATTGACCGCTGGGGTGCCGGCTATTTTGACATCGATGACGACGGCCACGTGGTCGCCCGGCCGCTGCAGGAGAAGGGAGCGGCGGTGGATGTCACCGACGTGATTGACGAGGCGAAGGCCCGTGGCCTGAAGCTGCCGTTGCTGATCCGATTTCAGGACATTCTGCGACATCGAGTTCAGGCCTTGAATGAGGCCTTCCGGGCCTCGATTGCGGAATTCCATTTCAAAGGCAGTTACCGCGGGGTGTTTCCCATCAAGGTGAATCAATTGCGCGAGGTTGTGGAGGAGATCCTCGACGCCGGGCGGCCCTACAATTTTGGGCTCGAGGTGGGCAGCAAGCCGGAGTTGTACATCGGCATGGCGCTCCAAGACCAGCCGGGCTCCCTGATTATTTGCAACGGTTACAAGGACGTCGCGTTTATCAAGCTCGCCCTGCAGGGCATCAAACTAGGCAAGAAGGTAATCATGGTGGTGGAGAAGCTCGAGGAGTTGCGCCAGATCATCCTGGTTTCCAAACAGGTTGGCGTCGAGCCGATGATCGGGATCCGCGCCCGCCTTTTGAGCAAGGGCGCCGGGAAATGGGCGGAAAGCGGAGGAGAAAATGCGAAGTTCGGGCTGAGTACCGCTGAATTGCTCGCGGCTACCTCGCTCTTGCAGAAGGAGAATCTCACGCATTGTTTTAAGCTGCTTCACTTTCACATCGGCTCCCAGGTGCCCGACATCCTCACGATCAAACGTGCCGTCCAGGAGGCGGGGCGCTTTTATGCAAAACTGCATAAGATGGGATTCCCGATCGAGTTCGTGGATGTCGGCGGTGGATTAGGCGTGGATTACGACGGGTCGCGGAGCGCCTTTGACAGCTCCACAAACTACAGTCTGCAGGAGTATACCAATGACGTCGTGTACTACTTGGGGGACGTTTGCAATGCCGAGAAAGTTCCCCACCCGGATATTGTCAGCGAAAGCGGACGAGCGCTGGTGGCTCATCACAGCCTTCTCATCGTCGATGTGTTTGGTTCGATTAACAAAACTCCGCCGGGACTTGAACTGCACTACGGTCCCGGGGGTGAGGGCGAAAACCACCTGGTCAAGGAACTGCTCTACATCCGGGACAACCTTAGCCGTCTGAACAAGCTGGAAGGTTACCACGATGCTCTCGAGCGGAAAGAGGACGCCCACCAAATGTTCACCTTGGGAATGCTGGAGCTTCCGGAAAAGGCCAAGATCGAGACCTTGTACTGGGAGATCTGTGAGAAAGTCGTCGCGAGTTTCAAGGGCCAGTCGTATATCCCCGAGGAGATTCGCAAGCTGGAGGACTCGTTGGCACATCAGTATCTCTGTAATTTCTCGGTATTTCAGTCATTGCTCGATCATTGGGCGCTCGGGCAACTCTTCCCCATCATGCCCATCAGCCGTCTCATCGAGCGGCCGACGCAGGAGGGTACTCTGGTTGATATCACGTGCGATTCAGACGGGCAGATCAACAAGTTCGTGGATCTGCCTGGTGCGCGGGACACGCTGCCCATGCATGAACTGAGGCCATCGGGCGAAGGGAACGAAGCTTACCACCTCGGGTTCTTTCTGATGGGTGCCTATCAGGACATCATGGGAGATCTCCACAATTTGTTCGGCCGCGTCAATGAGGTCCATGTGTTCCTGGAACCGGATGAACCGGCGGGCTATTACGTTGAAGAGGTGATTGAAGGAAATACGATCAGCCAGTGCCTCAGCGCAGTACAATATGACGAGCTCGAACTGAAGCGTCAGATGAAGGCTCAGGTCGATGCCGCCATCAAGAGCGACCGACTGAAGCCGAACGAGGCCATGCGGCTGTTGGACGATTACGAACGCGGACTTAAAGACTACACCTACCTCACTTTCTAACCGGCTGGCATGGACGATTATTTCCACCGGTTGGCGCTGACTCAAGTGCGGGGTCCCGAATGAACCGCGCCTTGGCTCTGCCGTCTCTCGCCGGGGTGATTCGTGGTTTGTCCTGCCTT
>CAMAUY010000216.1 GCA_945861565.1 Akkermansia muciniphila | reverse complement strand
CCAGACTCATGGCTTCAGGAAGCCATGCGCTTACTTTCAAGCGTGGCCATTGTGAAAAATCAGCCGAGTTCTCAATATCCCGCCTGCCTATTGTTCTTCCGCGGGTCCATCCTTCAACCAATCCGGCCAATCCACTTTTCTTGAAACTGCCCTGAACGACGGCAGGAAACGAGAGATTGCGCTTTCATGGTATTTTGACTTGTGGTTTCTTAAGCTCCGCAACCGAGGATTTTCCCGATACCACTCATCGAACGAGATACCCGGGAAGGTTGATATCCCATTTCTTTACGATGGAGTGTGGTGGAGTCCACTAACACAACAGGATACGAAGGCAGATCATTAGTCAATATCGGTCAATTTCGGCCGGAGGCTTCTTAAGTCGCCGGCAGCTTTCGGGCCAGCCATGCGATGAACACGAGCGTGATCGCGGAGAGACCCGCGCCGAATCGAAACGATTCCGGTGCGAACCGGAATTCCAGATGGTGACGTCCGGCAGGAATGGCTACGGCTTGCATCACGCCGTTGGCTCGGAGGATCGGCCGATCTCGCCCGTCCAACGTTGCCTTCCACCCGGGGTAGTAAGTTTCGGTGAAGACGGCATAGCCGGCGACCGGGCTTGAGACCTCCGCCGTGATCCGGCCCGGCGCGTGGCGGATCACGCGGCTTGAAGCGGTTGGGGCAGCGGCTTCCGGTTTGAGATCGGCGACCCGAGGTGGCACCGAGTTCAGGTAAACGTCCCGATGGGGGTCGAACGTCGATGCAGTGATCTGCGTGATTGGGTCGGCGTGTGCGGGGAGCAGAATGCCATTGGTGACGACCTGAATGCGCGGCAGCCAGTCGCGATTCTGCCACACCTGCAGGGTGGGATCGGCGATGACCCGGGAGAATCTGGGTTCGGGGAGACGTTGCGTGATGGACGTGAGGACATACTTCACGTTGAGCAGGTCGAGCACCCGGCTAAAGCCATTGGTTTCACTGAGGGGCAAATTGCGAAGTCCATTCGGTGCGAGAGAATCGTAGCCAGTGACCGTGGAGAGCTGGTACGCCCACGGGATATTGTCGCGCAGTAGGAGGGAATTGTCCGGTATCCAACGGTGAATGCGGAACACCTCCGGATCCTGAAGAATGGGGCCGTATACGGCGGGCACGGGATAGAACGGATGCTGGGTGGTATCGATCCGTGGCACGCGGTCGCGCAATGACGTTGAAAGTTCGATCACGCATAGGGCGAGCAACGTTCCGCGAAAGTGGCGGTCGGTGAGGCGGCCTCGTTGCCAGGCATGGGCGGCGGCGGCGGCGCTGAACAAGGAGAGTATGGGGAACAAGAAGACCGGATTCGTGATCCGGTAATGATCGAGAAATCGGGGGACGCGGCGGCGCAACCAATCGGGTTGATCGCGGAACGCATTGTCGCCGGCGGCGGATTCGATCCGTTGGGTCAAGGGATCCGTTAGCTGGGCGCGGTGCGAATTCACGTAGGTTGATCCCACGATGAGGGACGCGGCGAGGCTGACCGCCAGAATTCCCCCGAGTGCGAACAACCGGCTGATCTGCCGTCGGGCTTCGGGCGGGCAATTCCGCAAGAGGTCGAGACCCGCGGCGGCGAGAGCGGCGCCCGCGAACACGGTAAGGAGTAGAAACCGGTGGTATAGAAATCGTTGCAGAGGGGTAAAAAAA
Organism: Akkermansia muciniphila; assembly: GCA_945861565.1. GTDB lineage: Bacteria > Verrucomicrobiota > Verrucomicrobiia > Limisphaerales > UBA9464 > SIBK01. Next base: position 4,544 of record CAMAUY010000216.1, on the reverse strand, counting down.
ACAAGAATAACCGCGACGCCGGCAAGAATGAGAAGGGCTCGGCGACGGGGATTCTTCCAATGGAAGGCCCCGACGAGAGCGATCATCCAACCCGTAGCGCCCAGGTATCCGTTGAAATCGATCTGGCTGGCGCGAAAAACCTTGAGAACATCGAAGGACTGCGGCGAGCCGGCGAGTCCTGGGAACACAAACGTCGTAACCATGGCGAGCGGTCCGAGCAGGGAATGTTTCCAGCCGAAAGCGCCGGGATCGAGGTATTGCAGGCGCTGAGTTTCCCGGGGGAGAAATTCCAGGAAGGGGATCAGTTGTACGGCGGCCAGGAGCGCGGCGAGAAGGGCGACTGCCGCCATCCAGCCCAGCCGGAGGCGGGCGGCATTCCGGCAGTCGGGCAGTGTTCCCGCCAGGGCGTAGAGGGCCCACCACAAACCGGCTACAGCGGCAAATTGAATGCTGCCCCCCAGAAACGCGAGGGCGAGTGCGGCGGCGCAGGCGAGGAACCAGCGTGGCTGCTGGCCCCGTTTTCGGGGCGAGCCGTTGGCCGGGTCGCATCCCGGTCGGCCAATTCCCCGTTCCCAGCAGAGCAATACCAGGGGCATCCATAGGAAAACGTTGAGGAAGAGCCAGTGGAACATTACAAAGTTGGAACAGAGGCACCAGGTCGCTCCGCCCAGGAATGCGGCGGAGCGCGTTCGGCCGGTTTCGCGGAGGAACATGAACATCAGTGCCCCGGCCAACCAGAATTGGAACACCAAACCCAGCGTATATCCGCGTTCAATTCCGAAGAGCAGGAGCGGGAGTTTGAAGGGGGTTAAAATTCCCCAGATCGAGTTGGCGAAATGCGGCTGACCCCCCAGGATGAACGGATTCCATAGCGGCAGGTGTCCATTCCTCACCGCGTCGCGCCACAACATCGCGTTGGGGGCTAGCTGCGTGACTTCATCAATGGGATAATGCGTTTGTACGTCGACCGGTCCGCTGAGCTTCCGCGGAAGCAGGAACTCATTCAAGACATCGAGCGGCAGGAGGGAACGGCCGACGAAGATGTGTTCGGCAAAGAACACGGCGACCAGCACGCCCAGGGCCAGCAAGCAGGCGGCGGTGTGCGGGTGGCATCCCAGCAGCCGGACCTGCGAAACCGGGGTGGACGGCGAGTCCTCGGGCCTCATCGTATGTCGCTCATCGGTCAGGCACCCCCCCGGGTTCGCCGGGTGATGTCAGGCGGAATAATCAAGATAGATGGTCTTGGTGCGGCAATAGAAATCGACCGCGCCCACACCCTGCTCTTTAAACGAGTCCGTGCTCGATTTCTTGACGCCGCCGAATGGAGCCTGCAGGGCGAGCCCCGTGCTGATCTGGTTAATCTTGACGACCCCCGCTTCAATGCGTTCGGCGTAGACGAGCGCTTTCTTGAGATCGCGAGTGACGAGCGTCGCGCTGAGTCCGACATCGACCCCATTGGCGACGGCGAGTGCCTGCTCGAAATCATCGACCGCCATCACGGCAACGACGGGGCCGAACACTTCATCACGGGCGATGCGCATGACGGGTGTGACGTCGGTGAGCACGGCAGGTTGGAGGAACCAGCCATGGGCGAGATCTCCGTCGGTGAGCCGTGCGCCTCCCCAGGCGAGGCCAGCCCCTTCGCCGAGCGCCTGTTGAATGGCATCCAGATTTCCCTGGAGCTCGGCTGCGTTCACGGCGGGTCCCATATCGACGCCGGCGGCAAGTCCGGGGCCTACTTTCCAAGCTCTTGCTTTGTTGACCAGTCGCTCGATAAACGGTGCCAGAACGGATCGTTCAACGATGACCCGACTGGTCGCCGTGCAGGCTTGACCGGTGAGACCGAAGCCCGCTCGGGCGACGAGACCTGCGGCGAGATCGAGGTCGGCATCCGCCAAGACAATCGTCGGGTTCTTACCACCCATTTCGAGTTGGGTGCGCACCATCCGTGGGGCGAGTGCTTGGTAGAGGCTTGAACCGACCGAGTGGGAACCCGTGAAACTCAAGGCGGCGATGGTTGGATTGCGGGCAATCTCGGTGCCAAACGGTCGGCCTTCTCCGACCACTACATTCAGGACGCCTTTGGGCAGGCCCGCTTCGTCCAGGGCATGGGCGAGTTCGAAGGTCATCGCCGGAGCCGCCGACGCCGGTTTGATGACGACAGAATTGCCCGCGAGGAGCGCGGGTGCCATTTTCCAAGCCGGAATTGCGATCGGAAAATTCCAGGGGGTAATGAGTGCCACGACGCCGAGCGGTTCACGGCGGGTGTACAAGAGGTTGCCGGGGAGATCATGGGGAATCACCTGTCCTCCATGGGTGTATCCCACGCCACCGAAGAATCGAAAGATGTCCGCCGCGCGTTGGACCTCGCCGGTGGACTCGGCCAGGGTTTTCCCCTCTTCCCGTGTAAGCCGTTCCGCCAGTTCGCTCTTTCGTGCCTCGATGATTTGCCCCGCCTTAGCCAGGATCCGTCCCCGGGCGACGGGTGTGAGCGCCGCCCATTTTGCGAAAGCGTCTTTGGCGGCGGCGATTGCCGCCACTGCTTCGGCCTGCCCGCTTTGGGGGTATTCGGCGACCGTTTCGCGGGCGTCGGCAGGATTATGTGTCGTGAATCGTGCGTTGCTCTGGGCGGGCAAGGACTGGCCGCCGATCCAATTGTTGTAGGACTTCATGCGGTGATAATACCGTCATGGGGCGCCTTGGGAAGCGTGCCGTCACCGGAGGGCTCAAGCCCTATCCACTTGAAGTCGGTGTCTTCCTCCGGCATTTACGATGTCATGACAGATCGGAATCGGCCGAACGTGAAGTGTCCACGCTGTGGGGAGAGGGGCGATTGGTTTGCGGATGAGAGGTGGGGGCCGTTCTGTTCCCGACGCTGCAAGCTCATCGACTTGGGCCAGTGGTTCAACGAGGAGAATCGCATCTCTCGACCGCTGGTGCCCGGAGATTTTGAAGAGTTCGACGAGCTTCCGCCGGAGATCAATCCGGACGGCCCCGGAAATTCATAGCGGAAAATCCCTTCCCCGACGGGCCCGCCGGTTTCTAAGGTGGTCGTCATGACCTATGACGCTCCGCCGCGGGTGACGAAGTGGCCGTTTCTCATTGTTGACCTCCTGTTGGTTGGGTTGGCCTTTTACTGGGTGACCCACGCGGTGCTGCCGCTGAATCGGTGGGAAATCGGGGCGGTGTCGGCACTTTGCATTGTCGCTGCGCTCCTGGGAGTGGTTCCCTTCCTGCGAGATCATCGTGCGGCGGTGCAGTTGTACGAACTGGCCAACTTGGCGGCGGCGACGGAGCAATTGCAGGAACTGGGTATCCTGGCCGCCCAGATTCGCAATGCCACCAATCAGTGGCACGGCGTCAATCAATCCGCGGCGCAGGCGGTGCAGAGTGCTGGCGAGATTTCCGCGCGCATGGAATCCGAGGCAAAGGCATTTGGGGAATTAATGACGAAGTCCCAGGAGCACCGAGCCCGGACCATGCAGCTCGAACTGGACAAATTGCGTCGGGGCGAAGGCGAGTTGCTCCAGGTGATCGTTCATCTCATTGATCATACCTACGCCCTCTTCCAGGCTGCCAACCGGTCCGGTCAACCGCAACTCATCCAGCAGTTGGGTCAGTTCCGGGCCGCCTGCCTGGAAACGTGTCGTCGTGTCGGGTTGGTGCCTCATGAGGCCCGCCCCGGTGATCCTTATGATCCGCAGGTACACCAAACGCTGCGGGAAACTCCGCCGCCGGATGGGACAAGGATCGGGCACACCATCGCCTGCGGGTTCACGTTTCAGGGTCAGCCGCTCCGGCCCATTGTCATCGCATTCGAGGGGGATCCCCTGCCGGGACAGCCGTCGGAAGCGGGTTCCGGAATTGGGTCGCGACCTGTCCCAAATTAGGGTGTAAGACAAGATTGCGGACGCGCCCTTATGGAGTGCGGTGGCAAGCGAAGCGCGACACCGCTTTGGGTGAGTATTCACGCCGGGCGACATAGATAAAGGGACAGGTCAATCGTTTTTACGTGTGCGGGGACGGTTCGGCACCGGGATCGAGATCGCAGTTGTCGAGTTCGATGCGATGGGCCGGCGGGACAAGGCAGTTGGGAGGATTGTAGCCCGCGCCCCGGTGGGCATGCGGCCGGGAATCCCCAGGGTGGGCGGCTCGGTCCATGGGATTCGTGTAAACCGCAAGGCGCCGCCCGGCACGCCGTTGTTGGCATGGCCGAGCTGCCCTAACGGCACGACGGGTGGTGGATCCGGCCGAGGTGCTCAGCGGAGCCCGCCCGGGGTCCGCCGCCAATCATTGTCTTCGTAGGAACGCCAGGTGCGATTCGTGCGGGTGAGTTCGCCGTGGCCATCCGCGTAGGCGATGTTGGCGATCCCGCCCGGGTGGCGACCGCATGAGCGGCAACGGTGTCCGTCTTGATTCAAAGGTAAGTTTCCATAGATCGCCGTAAATGCGGCAGGGCATCCGCCCAGCGCATATCCGTGAGAATGCCATTCCGCAAGGTCCTGATAAACTGCGCGGTCAACTGCACGATTGCGGGCAGCAAC
>CAMAUY010000215.1 GCA_945861565.1 Akkermansia muciniphila | reverse complement strand
TGGAATGCGAACCCGAGCACAGCGGTCGTCAGATCCAGTTCCCGGCTATTGCCCCCATGAAATCGACTCGGATCTTCTCCTCTCCTTTTCTTGGTGGCTTGCCTCCTTGGCTGGCCCATCCCGTGGGCGTGCTTCTGGTGATGCTCCTGGTTTTATCTTCGAGCGCGTTGGGCGCGGAGGAGGGTGACTTCGTCTACGAACGTGCAGGAGTTGGAGCAAGGGTCACCGGTTACCGGGGAAGTGGCGGTGCGGTGGTGATCCCTGAACGTCTGGGCAGCTTGCCCGTGACCTCCATCGGGAACCACGCGTTCTATGGCCGCACGGGCCTGACCAGCGTCACGATCCCCAACAGCGTCACCCGTATCGAATACTCAGCGTTCTCTGGCTGCACGGGCCTGACCCCGTATGGTCAAAAAACTCATGCGGCCTCTCGGTGATATAATGTTGAGTGCCCAATAATGTTGAGTTGAGCGCCCCTTTGCTGCGCCGGCGGCCTTTGCCGGGGTTTTCAACTCAACATTATTGACGGGAGATATGGGAGAGGGACATCCCTCACGGGATGAAAATAAAATCTCTCCTTGTCCAGATTCGCCCTCGTTGCTTCGCACGTTGGCGGTTCACAGTTTCTCAGAAGCGTGTCTGCGGGTGCGAGGCAAAAAGGGTCGGGAGCGAATGCGCGCGCAGCTCTATCAACTATTGGCTGAAGACTTGGTGCCGGAGCGTTCCGGGCGGCGAGAACCTCGGGCCGTCAAACGGCGCCCCAAACCATACCCGCTTTTGACGACGCACCGTCGAAACTATAAGGAAATCTTCCACCGCAACCGCTACCGTCGCCCAGGAAACGACCCCGGTTCTCCGGAGGCTTAACTAAGCGCCATTCTGACCTGTCCCTTTATTAACACCAGTATCAGATTCTGTGTCAGCGCCATAAAGTGGGCCTGAATCTCATGCGCTACAGTGCCCGTTGCTCCGGCCTTCTTTTCCTCTAACTTGTTCTTTCCGGTGTCGAATATTTATTCGCGGAGCGTCAAAAAGCGATGTCCTGCTATCAATCGCCGCCTCCGCCCCGGTTCCACGGATTTCGAATTTCGGGCTTCTCGCGTGGCCGGAGTCGCGTCAGGCTTTCGGCAAGGTTCTCAACCCGTTCGACCATGGCTCCCACGACTTGCCGCAACTACGACGAAATGAACACGACCCCCTTCCCCGGCGCTTCCGCGCGGCTGAGGCAAATTCTTCTTCTGCTCCTTGGACTGGCCGCCCTGTCTGGACCCTTCGCCCTCGGCCAACCGTCCGGTCCGATCATCACCATTCCCATCGAGAAGGTGCGGGAGCACTACAACAATCCGGCCGAGGACGGAACCGGCAAGAACTGCGGAGTCAGGCTCTACGGCGAATGGCCGGCATACCGGAACTACACCAACCGCACCTCCTACAGAATTTTCACGCCGGGCCTTCAGTCAATTCCAACCCCGCAGAGCTCTGTCCTGCCGGGCGGGCGTTTCCGCTTCTACTGCTACTTCAACGGAATCTCCTCCCCCGTTCAACGACTCAATCTGCCCGGACAAGATCGGCGAACAGCACCCGGACTGGTATGTGGAGGTTCAACGACTTGGGCCCAGGGCGGCGTTCAAGAGCATCGAGGCAGACCCCGCGCAGCCGGGGCGTTGGAGCTTCGTTTCCCGTTCCACCGACCCAGAAGGTGACCCCGTGACCGAGCAATGGGCGTTTGGCGATGGCGGCACGGCCAGCGGCACCAGCGTGAGCCATCGTTACGCCCTGCCGGGATCCTATACCCTTTATCTCACGGCGACCGATTCGGACACGCTGACCAACCGTGCTTCAACCACGGTCGTCGTGCCCGCGCCCAAGCTGGCCGTGTCCCTGCGCCTCTTCTCGAAGCATGAGAACAACCGGATCGAAGCCAGGGAGGAATTTCGCGTCGAGGCCACGGTTTCCGCCGGCAGCGAGGGCGTGGGCGACTTGACCTTCACGAGTCCGCCGCTCGTGGTGCCGGCCAACCTGACGCTGCTCGAAGCGCCGCCGAACACGGACATCGGCACGCTGCCGCCCGGCGGGAAAAAGACGTTTGCGTGGAAGCTGCGGGGAGATGGGTTTGGCGACTTCGCACTCCACTCGGCCGCCTTGACCGGGAAGGACGCGGCGAACCGGCTTGTCTCGGGAGTCAAGGACACCGAGCTGGGCTCCGTGACCGCGCTGATTGCCGGCATCACGCAACGCCCCGCGCGCGTGGTGTTGGGTGAGGACAACAACGGCGACGGCGTGGTCAACGCCGCCGACATGCGGGTCGAGCTGGTGCTGGGCGTCACCAATGTGGCCGAAGTCGAGATCAAGGAGCTTCGCACCGATAACGTGGCGGAGCCGATCGGGCTCGTCACCCGCCTGGCGAACGTGGCGGTGGCGTTGAAGCTGGAGAGTAGCTTTTCCGCGGACCTGGGCAGCATCCAGCCGGGTGCGGCGAACGCGCTGTTCCGGACCAATGTCTATCTCGCCACCAATTACGTCTATGCCAGCGCCTCCACGATCGTGCGGGGCAAGGCCGAGGACGTGCCGGTGCAGACCGGGGCCAGCGCGGACGTGCAGGTGCGCAAGCCCGGGGTGAAGATCACCATGCACGCGTTGGAGAAATCGGGCCTGGACAGCCCCAGCATCGAAAAAGGCAGGACAGACCTGGACGCGCCGCTGGTGCCAATCCCTTCCGGCGATTTGCTGGACGGTCAAAAGGAGATCTCCGGTGGGCTGGTCGGCGACGGGGTTACGCCCCTGCTGTTCATTCTGGAAGCGGACACCAAGGCGCTGACGGTGCAGGATGAGGAGTTGAAGATCCGGATGGAGGCTTCGGTCGCGTCCGGAGGGAACCTGCTTGGGGAGACGTTGCAGAAGCGCCTCCGGGTGCTGAAGGACGGCGTCTGGGTCGCGACGGATACGGCCTCCATGACGCGTTCCAAGCCGAAAGTTTACGCCTACCTGACACCGATCCTGTCGGACGAGATTGAACCGGCGGCCGGGAGCGGGCGGCTGGATGCCACCCTCAAGGTGGCGAATGCGGATTCCGACACCGAGCTGGAAAGGCTCGAATTCGGTCTGCGCAAGCCGCCGATTGCCTTGGTGCATGGCTACAACACGGTTGGAGACTGGCAGTCTGAACCGATATTCGAGGCTTCACGGTCCCAAGATCCCAAGACGGGACGCCCCTTCGTGCATGTCATCCGCTACGGGCAGGAGACTGACTCGAGGGAACTGGTCTCCCAACTCGTCAGGGCATCGGTCAACACGACCTGGCCGCTCGAAGACTTGGCTCCCTTGCTGCAGCAGGAGTTTTTTCTCGCGATGAAGGGCGTGAAGGAGGATTGGGCTTTCACCCGGCATGATGTCGTGGCGCACAGCCAGGGTGGTCTGCTTACCCGCATGTTGTGCGCGGAAAAGCCCAATCACGTCATGGGGTTGGCGTTCCGCAACGAGCAGAATTTCAACCGCGGCAGGTTTCATCGCATCATCACCATCGGCTCGCCCCACAATGGGACCCGGATTCTGCGCTACACGCTGACCTTGGACAATGACGGGAGCGTGTCTCATCTTTTGGGAAATCTTGGTTCAACGCTGGCGGTCTTCTTCCGCAAGGCGCAGAAGAAGTTCGATCCTTGGGGTCCGGAAATACTGAACCTCAACAACCAGCATTCCCACGCGCCATGGTATCCGGATCCTGGCGCCCGCTTCCATTTGGTTCGAACCACGGTGAACGACGGCCAACCACCTTCCTTCGGTCAACGAACATGGATCGACTGGGCGCTTGAAATGACGGCAGTTGTGCTTCCGCGTGGCTCAGACGGCGTGGTGGACTTTGATTCGATGGGGGCCACAACCCCGGATGTGGACGTGGGGAGAAATGTTTTCACCCTGCCCAGCGAGAGCAACGTATCTCATGCAACAATGCCGCTTCCAGCTGTTGGGGACATTTTCGGAGGAAAGGATGGCGGACAAGTTGACGCGGTGGTCGTGGCGAGACATGCCATCGGAGCGCTGGACCAAGCCGGGGTTCCAGACCAGCACCGGGTTTTTGGTCCCATCCGGCCGCCGAAGCCTCTGTCTTACGTCATTCGCGATGCGATTGACGCCACGGCCAAGGCTGCGCGCGAGGAGTTGTTATTGCTGCGAGACGATTTGGCAGCAATTGATTCTCCCGATGCCAACCGCTCGAACCGGCGCGTGCGTCGGGCCGGAAACGGTCCGAGCACCTTCGCGCTGAAACTGACGCCATCCGCCACCCGGCCTCTCGGCAACCTGCGTGTGTTCTGGTTCGCCGAACTGTTCGGCACCAACGGCGTCTCCACCGAGGGATTGACCCTGGAGCCGGACCCCGCCAACCCGACCCAGGCCACCTTGCAGGTCGCCGACGGGGTGCTCGGCGACGTGGTCGCCTACGCCTTCTATCCCACCGCCAGCGCCGGCAATGTGTATTCCAAGCCGCTGCGGCTGGCTTCCTTCGAACCTTCCAGTCCGGCGGTGGAACTGCGCGTGCTGCCCCAGGGAACGTCGCTGCCCGTCGGTGACGTTGCGCCAATCCAGTTGCTGGTCCGCCACGAAGACGGCCTATGGATTCAACGGCACGTCAAGCCGGACGAGATCACCGTCACGTCCCGGGAACCGCTCACGGTGAATGTGGATGACCCGCTGGCGTGGCGCTGCGTGTCGGCCGGGAAATCGTCGGTCTCTGTAACGTGGCGGGGATTGACCAGCGAAGCGGAAGTGACGGTTTTTGGCTACCGTGACGGTGCCTTGCCCGTTCCCGATCCGCTGGTCTGGCTCAAAGCCGATGCCGGGTTGAACCGCACCAATGGGACCAATGTGGTCTCGTGGACTGACCAGTCACGCAGCAACTTCGTGTTCACGGCACCCTCGGAGGCCACACGGCCAACGTGGGTCGCCAATTCCACCTCCGACGTGCCGGCGATTCGTTTCAACAGTTCGAGCACTCCGCGGCTCCACGGCAACCTCGGCCGCACGCTCACCAACGCCACGATCTTCACGCTCGCCCGCTATCTCAATAACGCTAGCGGCGCCCGTTACATCTACGCCTTTGGCACGATCAACTACTCCGGCCTGATGATGACCCTGGCCCGCGAGGGCGGCGACGACATCGTCCACTATGACGGAGCGGCCGCGCGACCTGCGCCGAACTCGGTTCCCGGCACCGGCTGGCGGTGGACGGCCGCACGGTGATCGAGTCGCGCACCACCGTGGGCCGCGCCTACTCGGCCGTGGCCACCAACGTCGTGCTCGGCAAGTATGTCACCGCCACCTACGGTTTCACCGGCGACCTGGTGGAATGGCTCGTCTATGACCGCGTGCTGAGCGTCGAGGAACGGTTCGAAGTCGAGGAATACCTCCGGCAGCGGGCCGGCCTTAGCCCGTTTGTGCCTCCGGGCAGCCTTGAGCTGAGTTCTGCTGAAATCCTTGATTATGACGTGACCGGAGCGCCAAAAGCCTCGTGGTCGCTGGACTCGGCCAACCGCCAATTGGTTCAAACAGGGGCCGGTGACGCATCGCTCGCGCTTGCCGACTTCGCGGAATCCGGGCAGGTCATCCGCACGAAGCTCAGCGCCGACGCCGGTTCCGGTGCGCTGGGAGTGGTGTTTGGCTATCAGCACCCGGGCTCGTTCCACCTGTTCGACTGGCGGCAGATGGCCAGCAACGACCCGAATTTGGGCCCCGCCCCGGCCGGGATGCGGTTGCGCACCTTCCATCTGCCCGCCGGCCAGGAACCCACCGGCGCCGATTTCTGGTCGGGTCTGGACTCCGAGCGCGTCACGACTTGGCGGACGAACGCCGTGCCCTGGGTCGCTGGCCGCGAGTATGACGTCGTGATCCGTATTGGAACGGACGGGACGGTGGTGGAGGTCAGTTATGGCGCCACGACTCTGGAAACGTGGAACGTGCCGGAATTGAAAGGGGCAGCGGGAGAGTTCGGACATTACGCAAACTACCTGCCCAATGCGCGCTTTGGCCCGGCGGTGTTGCCCGGGGTGACGCCCGTGATCACGGATATCGAGCTTGGTGACAATGGCAACCGCACGGTCCACTGGCGGCACGGCTTGCCGCCGTTTGTCGTCGAGTCCACGACGGATCTTTCCGGCGGTGCCTGGTATTCCGTGGCTCCGGCCACACCCAATTATTCTCGCACCATCGAGACGTCAGAACAGACCCAGTTCTTCCGCGTTCTCAGTGCCGGAGTGGTGCCGGAGCGTGACGACGGTGA
>CAMAUY010000214.1 GCA_945861565.1 Akkermansia muciniphila | reverse complement strand
AGGGAATAGAACCGCGGATTCACAACATAGAATGGCCAGCAAAAGGTCGTGGACCTCGGAATCCGATTGGCGATCATTTCATCCTCCAGAGTCCACACGTAGGCCTGCATGCCGCCGACATCGGTCAACGACAACTGCCCATGTCCCCTCGTATGATTGCCGATCTCGAAGCCCTCATCGGACATGCCTTTGATCTGCCGCCAAGTCATATACCAATCCTTACGTTCCCGGAACAGATAAGCGTCCGAGACATAAAAGGTGCCATTGAAACCGTGCTTCTTGAGAAGCGGCGCCGCAATGGTGGCATGACTGGCGCACCCATCATCAAAGGTGAAAACAACGAGCCGCTCAGGAATCGGCTTCTTGACTATCCCGGTTGGATCGTCGCCCGCTGGCTCTGCCTGAACGATGGCGGCACCTGCGAGGAGCAGGAGCCACATAAACTTCTTCAAAGTTTGCTGGATCATGGTTTTGGTAGCTTGTTGCGGATTGCTCATTTCCTACTTCTTGATTTGCTGCGTCACTGGGAAGAGATCGAGGATGACCTGCGCATAGAGACGGTACCCGAAGTCATTCGGGTGATTGACATTGTTGCCGCTGATATCGGAAAAGTTCTTCCTCTTGAGGATTTCGATCCAGGGCTTGGTCACATTCGCCAGGGCCACATTCTCCATCACCAATCCGCCGAGGAACTTGGCTTTCCATAGAAAGCCATCAGCGCCGGCAAAGCGCGGGTTCATGGTCATGGGCGAAACCAGAACGATATCGGCGTCAGGATTCTGGGCCATGACCTCATCTCGCATTTTGGTCATCTTCTTGTCGTAGCCACCGCCGTCATTCATTCCAAAGGCGAGCAATACCAGATCGGGCTTCTCCGCTGTGACCTTGGGAACCATCTCCACTCCCCAACCGGCCTCCGACCCGGCGGCACCGAAATTCACCAGCGTAACCTTCGATCCAAAACGCTTTTGGAGGGTATTCGCGACCAACTGGGGATACCCCGGCTGATAGGGTTCCGCCTGGGACTCCTTGGATCCCGATGCGTTGAGTCCCTGCGTAATGCTGTCGCCCAGCGCCACCAGCTTGATCGGTTGTTTTGCCCTGAGTTTGGCCAGCACACGGGGCAGAGGCTCCCCCTCTTGCTTATAAGGCTCCTGCCAGGGGTCGGTCTTGTGCCAGTAGGAAACCTGCACTTGGAGATCATGGAAGAATCGCCCTTCGGCATGCAGGACCGTGGAAAACATGTTCGGACTGCCTTTCGGGGGGACCATCTGTGCTGCCGTCTTGAAAGGAATCCGCGAGGTGAGCGTCAACTCGATGACATTCGTCCCCGGTTGCCAGGTGTAGTCCTTGCCCTCTTCATACTTCATTTTGTGATCAGGATGGGTGATTACGAACTTCTCGCTGGGGATAAACAGCAGCTTGCCGGTGGCCAATGGCTTGCCTTCCTCCTGAATGAAAAGCACCGGCTCATGGTCACTCGCCTCAGAGCGCCAGAGTGGTTCGCCCAGCACCTTGCCCGGACCCGCTCGCTCCGCCTTCTCCGCATCGGCGGCCATCAGCATCATGGTGCTGCAGAAGATTCCGAGCATGGTTCCCGCTAAAATGTGTTTCATATTTGCTGTTCTCATTGGTTGTGAATGTGGACTAAGTGCATTGCTGGTTTTGTAAGTTGTTGTGCGTGCTCGGTCGTTTGGCATACCGATGACCAAGTCCCGGCGTGGTTGACCGTAACGAGCCTGTTTGTTGTCAGAGCTGAAGCATGCGCCGGGAGCGGCGACGGGATGGTAAGTAGCGAGGCCAGTGAGAGCGACATGAAACAGGAAGCCACCGCGAAAATGTCGTTCGATGTTTTCATGTCAGTTTCTTGCTTAATTGGGCTGGGAGGTGGCGGATTGAGCCGGATTGGTCAGTTCAGCGCGCTCAAGGGCGTATTTCCCCAAAAGCCCGTCGAGGCTGGCGGCGAGTTCGCTCTCGGTGCCGACAAGCAGCCAGTAGCGGTAGCGGTAGCGGTAGGTGGATTTCGGACCGAGACTGACCATGGCGATCGGAGCGACGTGCATGCACGGGCCGGCCTTGGGGTCATCGCTCAGACCGCCGCCATGCGGACCGAAGTTCCATTTCTCGGTCGCGGTGGGACTGAATACCGCGACTCCTTCTCCGTTGGCATTGAAGAGCGCCACGGCCTTTCGTGGCGGGTCGATCTTCCCCCAAGGCGGGCCGGGTGGCTGCGATTCGTCACGCCATTGCCCGTTTCCAAGGTAAGCTTTCACTCGGTCGAAATTGCGGGTGAAGTAACAGGCGGGAACTTCCTGATGCGCAGGCCTTGCCGGGCCCCAGCGATCATTCTCATCGCGCTTGGAGACGAATTCGCAGCGGACGGCGATGACGTTCGGCATTCCCGGCTCGAATCCGGTCCATTGGCGCATGAGCGCGGCGGCTTCCTCGTCAGGCATGTCCCAGAGCTTCGGCACGGTTTCGGAATACAGGGTAGCCGCGTCCGGGCGTTTGAATTCGCTGACCCGCGCCCACGAGGAGACTCCACCGCCCTGAATGGGATTCCACGTCCAGGGACTCCAACTCTTGCTCTGCCCATCTGTCTTGCGGTCGAGCTTGTTACCGGCGTAATAGGATTGCTGGATGAGGCGTCCCGGGTCGCTGGAGTTGACCATGTTTTTCGGGTAGTCCTTCGATGAGAGCCAGGTGATGGCTGCACCCATGCCCCGACTGATGCCGACCTTCGCAACCCCATTCTCCAGCAGGAGTGTGTCCTTGGCGTTGTTCATCGTGTTGTCGGGTACGGCGACCTTGCGCTGTTGCGCGTCCGACGTTCTGGACGAGGTGTCAGCGGGGACATTCTTCCTTATCATCTCCGGAAGCGAGTCGAGATACGGCTGCAACCACGCCGGTGGATTGGCATTTTCTTTCTCGCCAAAGACGAGCAGCGGTTTGTCTGGAATGTTCAGGTGCTTCTCTGGCGGACGGCGCTCGCCGCCGAGCTGTTGGATCCTTGCGTTCAGTTTATTGCAAATCTCCGGGTGTTTGGCGGCCAGATCGATCCTTTCGCCGGGATCGTTAGAGAGGTCATAAAGCTCCTTGCCTACGAGCTTCCACGTGCCTTGGCAGATGGACATTTCGCCCATCTCCCCTGTGCCCCCGTTGGGCAGATTGTGCACCACTTCTGAGCGCGGCGATGGCTTCATGCCGGTGAACACGTCCCACATGTTCATTCCATCGAGGGCTAGCGGCTGCTCCAGCGAAGCACCCGCCACTTTCAGCAGAGTGGGATAGAGATCCGTGACATGCACCATGCCATAGACTTGTTTTTCCGCAGGCACATGCCCCGGCCAATGGATCACGCAGGGCACCCGAACACCACCTTCATAGGTGGAACCCTTGCCGTTGCGAAAGGGCGGATTTGCATTGGCACCGCCATTATCGCTGAAAAAGATGATCAAGGTGTTTTCCAATACACCTTTGGCTTTCATGGCCGTGATCATTTTCCCGATGGCCGCATCCATGGACTCCAGTGTCGCCAACTCCTGGGGTGGTGCTTTTGCTCCAGCCCGTTTGCGATACTTTTCCACCAGTGCAGGCGGAGCATCGTAGGGCGAGTGCATGGCATTGAACGCCACGTAGTAAAAAAACGGCTTGTCATTGCTGCGGGCGGTCATCATGCGCTCAAACTCGCGGGCAAAAAGGTCCGTGGTATAGCCGTCCTCGCGGATCGTTTCCCCGTCGCGGTGCCAGTCATACCAAAGGCCGCGAGTCTTGCCGTTATACGAAATCAGTGCGCCGTAGAGACCGTAGTGATGATCGAAACCCCGTTGGAGCGGCAACTGGCGTTGATACCAATTCCCAAGGTGCCATTTGCCGATGAGGGCGGTGTCGTAGCCGGCCTGCGTCAGCGCTTGGGCGAGCGTGCGCTCATCGGGCAGCATTCCCGCAACATCATTGCCGTGGGAACGCTCCTCCATGCCATTCCGAAACGGATACCTGCCAGTTAGAAAAGCCGCTCGTGTTGGCGAACAGACCGAATGGACATAGAACTGCGTAAGGCGCGTGCCTTCCTTCGCTAGCCGGTCGAGATGGGGCGTCTCGCATTGTCCTCCGTTGAACCCGGGGTAATTCCAGGGCATGTCATCCGCCAGAAAAACCACGATGTTGGGCTTCTTGGTTGGCGTCTTGAGTGCATCGGAACCGTTCAACGCGGATAACGACACTAACATCAGGACGGGAACAAGAAATGAATTCAATCGTCCGTTCATTTAGCGCTTTGGTCTATTGGTACAACGGAACCTGCATCGCGGACAAAGCCATCCTGCAACTGTTTCCAGCGGGCGGCCATGTCACGCACGCGGTCCGGCTGTTTGGGTGCCAGATTGTCCTGCTCGCAACGATCGGTCGCCAGGTTGAAGAGTTCCCACGCATTGTGGTCTTCGCGGGCGGAAACCAGTTTGTAGTCGCCCATGCGCAGGGCGCGGTTGCCCTCGTGGTGGAAAAAGACATAATCGCGGGCAACGCTGCCATCCTTTGCAAACGCGGGCAGCAAGCTGCGGCCCGGCAAATTTGGCGAACCCGCCACAAGCGTTGGTTTGACGCGGGCGAGTTCTAGCAGCGTGGGAACGAAATCAATAACGTGGCCGACATCATGCCGCAGTTCGCCACGCGCAGCGATGCCCTGGGGCCAATGCACGATCAGCGGCGTGGAGATCCCGGCTTCGTGTGTCCAGACTTTGTGACGGCGGAACGGGGCGTTGCCCGCGCTCGACCAACCGGGGCCAAGGCAGAGAAAGGAAGCCGCAGAGCCGGCTGCAGCGGCTCGGTCATGGCCGTCGCCGCGCACCATGATGGTGGCATCGGTGCCGTTGTCGGAGAGGAACAGAATCACCGTGTTCTCCCACGCACCCATGGCGCGCACCTGGTCTAAAACCCGGCCGATCTCCCGATCCATGCGGTCGATCATCGCGGCGTGGATTGCCATCTTCGTAGCTTGATACTGCTTTTGCTCGTCGGTCAGTTGTACCCAGGGAACGGCATGTTCGATCTCGCCCGGGCCGAGCTTGGTGAGCACACCCGGCTTGAAGTAACGCGGCGTGAAAGTCGGTTCAAGCGGTGCAAGCCCACAATTGACAATCCCCATCTTGCGTAAGTTCTGCCAGCGTTCTTCGCGCACCTTGTCCCAGCCTTTGAGATAATGGTCGCGATAGCGTGCGATGTCGTCCGCCGGAACTTGCAATGGGAAATGCGGCACCGTAAAAGCCAGATAGGAAAAGAACGGTTGCCCAGCGAATTTCTCGGCGTGTTCCTTCAAACACCGGATGGTGTGATCGGCAAACGCGGTCGTCGTGTAGTAGCCGCTGTCTTTCGCCACCGGTGGCAATGGGCGGTCGTCTTCGCGAATTTTCTGCGGATTGAAATTCCGGTCGTGATCGGCGAGTTCATAGGAATGATCGAATCCGGCATCGGCGACCGGTTTAGGAGCGCCAAACACATGCCATTTGCCGGAATGATAGCTACGATAACCCGCCGGCTTGAGCATTTGCGGCAACGTGCGCGTCCACGCCGGCAATAGACCTTGCGGTGGGTCCATGTGAATCTGCTGCGGATGGTAGCCGGTCAGCAAGGCGCTGCGCGACGGCCAGCATCGCGCGGTGTTGTAAAATTGGGTGAAGCGCAGCCCCTTCGACGCCAATCGGTCGAGATTAGGAGTGGCGATGTCCGAGCCGTAGCAACCGAGGTCCGAGAAACCCAGATCGTCGGCGAGGATGATCAGAAAGTGGGGCTTTTGATTTTGCACGTCGGCGGCATGCAGCGCGGCCAGAGGCGCGAGCAGCAGGGCCAAAATGAGTGTGCAGCGGTTCATTGCGTCCATGGTTCCAACTTCACTGCTTCTGCAGCGGCACCTGTTTGGTGCTGCGCAGATAAGCGATGAGGTCGCGGACTTCGTCGTTGGTGAGGGTTTTGAGCAGGCCGTCGGGCATCATGGAAACGGGCGACTTCTCGCGGGACTGGATTTCGGATTTGGCGATGACGGTGTCTTGGCCGACGAGGCGGAGCGTGAGCTGCTGCGGGTCTTCGGCGGCGACGACGCCTGAGAGGGTGCGACCGTTGCGGGTGGTGACGATCACTAGTTGATAGCTCTCCTGCATGACCTCGCTCGGGTTGATAATTTCGGTGAGGATATAGTCGAGGTTGGCGCGGTTTGAGCCGGTGAGGTCGGGGCCGACATTGCCGCCGGCGCCATAAAGGGTGTGGCAGGCGATGCAGGTGCGCTCAAAGATCGCTCGGCCATGACCACCGTTGGCTTTGGCCAGCGTATCGTTGG
>CAMAUY010000213.1 GCA_945861565.1 Akkermansia muciniphila | reverse complement strand
AGTTGCTGCCCGCAATCGTGCAGTTGACCGCGCAGTTTATCAGGACCTTGCGGAATGGCATTCTCACGGATATGCGCTGGGCGGATGCCCTGCCGCATTTACGGCGATCTATGGAAACTTACCTTTGAATCAAGACGGACACCGTTGATGACAAAAAAAGTGACAGGTTTAATGTAGTTGAAATTCGGCCCACTGTATGGCACGGGTCGAATCGACATTTAATAATAATGACGGCGGCCATGGACCTCGGCTCGGAGCGGATGTTCGTTATTCACCGCGGGAACGATTGGCGGACGCCGGCAGAGAACACTGAGGCGGTGCCGGTCACCAAACTAAGCGAGTAGTGTGCAAGTATCGGCGGCGCATGAGCGATCGCCGACGAGATCCTTTATCTGGGGCCGGTGGTTCGCTCGGCCAACCAATAGTAGTCATTCGGTGAATTACCCGTGCTGGCTAACGGCTGGGATGTTCGGAGGAGCGTTGATCGATCTCTCCACTTGTGAATCTCCGAATGTCCATCCGCAAAGGACAGGGCTCCAGATCCACCGTGATAACTCGCCGGGCAGTCGTTCATCTGTCCGCTCTTCGGTATCACTCGGGAGCCGATCGGCATCAGATGCACAAGGAAGCCGTCGTTCAGCGTCGGGCATTCATCGATAAACACCCACCGGTTGGCGGGTTCATCAAACGCGTCGATCTTGCGATACTCCATCCACGTCGTCTTTCTTTCGGCGATTTGGGACCATGACGTCCCGTCCGGGAATCCACCCACGAACGCATTCATCGCAATGGTTCGGACCCGGGGTTCTTTTCGGGGCGGGTTGACGGTCGGATCCCCGGGGCACTTGAAGATATTCGCCGCACCGCCGAAGTACTGTCCCAGGAGAGCCTTGGTAAAAAGGAGCTTATTGGTATTGTCCGGATTGCTCGTGTTGTAACTCAGGCTGCCGGTGCACCAACTCTTGGTCAGGTCCAGTTCGAACACGGTGTTGAAGGGCAGTGACCCTCGGTTATCATCCGCGTAGAGCCGCCACGCCAACATGACTTGCCGCAAATTGTTCATGCACTGGATACTTTGCGCCTTCACCTTGGCTTTGCTCAGCGCGGGCAACAACATGCCCGCCAGAATTGCAATAATGGCGATTACGACGAGCAACTCAATCAGGGTGAATCCGGAGCGTCCTCCGGGATTTGCAGACGCCCGATTGTGGTTCAACGAAAATGTGGAGGGCATCCAGGGACTATAAGTGGTGGATTCGAGCGTGAAAGACTAAAAAATTGAAAACCCGATTTGGCAAGGAAAAGAGCCACAGTTTCACGCGGATAGATACAAGCCGTCACCTCTCACCTTCGGAGTAAATTCTCCAACGCTGCCCCACGCCCCTGAAATCAGAAAAAGTGACAGGATTAATTGAGTTGACAAGATATCGAACGTGTCAATTTACATCAATTTATTTATGTGATGAACCTCGTCGGCACGAGTCTGGTCGGCCAAAGGAATTGCGCCGACGCCGAACTGCTCCTGCTCCAGAGCCTGGCGGGACTCCAACAGCACCAGGCCAGCTTCTCCCCGCAAATCAAACCCCCGCACCGGATCACGGAATCCCTCGAACGGCTGGTGCAACGCTACGACGCCTGGGGCAAACCCGCCCAAGCCGCCGAGTGGAAACAGAAACTGGCCGCGTTCCAGCAGGCCAACAAGGCGGCGGAGAAGCGGGGGGCGAAGCCATGAACGCGAACCGTTTTGGACTGCGGCAGCCCTCTGCCGCTTTTCCTCCACGCGCCAGTTCTGCCCTTATCGCCTCGGGTTCCAATACCACCTTGTCACGTCGATTCGCCGATCCCCCCGTCACAAACAACAGCATCCGGTATTCCGCGGCTCCCTTCGCCCAATTCGTTTCCACCAAAAAAATCAGTAACCCCTGGCGCATTGCTGCCACTCCGTTCAACGCCGCCGCAGAGCCACAGAATCAAAATGGACTCGGGTCTGCTCAACAAAACGGACCTACCTACTTGCTTCGTGATGGGTCAAAGGCAGGCGCCCGAATCTAAGGTTGAGTTTGCAAACGGCGGTCCACTTTGGCGAGCATCCGTTCGAATTTGTCCATGGCCTCAGTCTCCCCTTTGAGTTCGAGCAACGGTTTTAATTCCGACCGCACTTGCGCCAATTCCAGCTTGCCGTGTTGGCGGATCAGCACTCGCTCGACATCGCCCCAATCGAGATCGCGACCCGCGAAAACCTTGTGCACTACCAAGTCCTCGCCCGAGCAGGTGATCAAACATTGTCCTTCGGCCCAAGCCCACTTTGAAGCGCGTCGAATACTTCGTTCCTCGAAAGGAAAAGCGCCGAGCGCCACGTCCACGTCTACCCCGCCGCGTGTGCGAACCAAAAGCACGCGCCGGCTTAAAGCGAATTCCCGCGCATCCGGACGACGCGGATTCAGCTCCTTCAGCAGCAGATCGACGAATTGCTCTTCGCCGCCGAAGCCGGTCAGCAACGTGAGATCGACGTCCTGCGTCATGCGGGGTTCGCCCCAACGTTGAACCGCGATCCCGCCAATGAAGCAAAATGGCCAGCGCCGTTCCTGCAAGAAATGTTGCACTTCGCCGGCGGCAGCGAGCACGCGGGGAAGATGGATCATGGGCGCGGACTCTGTTGAAAAATCGCCTGTTGCTCGATCAAGCCCGACCAATCCGGACGTTCCCGCCAGCCTTCCACTGCGCCCAGCGATTGAATCATTTGCCGGGCGCGATCTTCGGTCAGATTGGCAAGTTCGTGCGCTTTGAAGACCTCCACAGCCTCCCAGCGAGCGTGATACTGCGACCGTTGATCTTCCTTCAATTCGAGCGGATCGGACTTCATGAAGAGAATATAGACGAGCGGGTCAACGTGTCAGCAACGCTTTGCTTGGTTGCTCAAATTGAAAAAATGAAAGAAAAAGGGTCAAAACGGGTTATCACATAGTTCGTTTCCTTGGCTTCCCGGCACCTTTTGTCCGGGTGCTGTCGCGGCGTAGATCAAAGCAATCCTTGAAAAAGGTTCGGCGGAACGAGAATTGCTGCGATACCATGCGCAGCGTTTTGCATCATTCGTTCGGTGACCGTAGTTCAGCAAGATCTCCAACCACTTGGGAATGCGCCCTTCATCGTTCACCGCGCTCTTCCTTCACGATCCTGCCGTCCTCGATCGTGATAATCCGATCCGCTTGATACGCGAGCGCCAGATTGTGGGTGGTGATAATAACGGTTAGGCCTTGGTTTTTGACAAGGCTATGAAGCAGGGAAAAAATCGCTTCGCCGGTGGCCTTGTCGAGATTGCCGGTCGGCTCGTCGGCGATCATGACCTTGGGATTCGTAATCAACGCGCGAGCAACGGCGACACGCTGCATTTCGCCACCCGAGAGTTCCTTCGGTCGGTGGTCCGCGCGGCTGGCGAGGCCGACGCTGGTCAGCACAGCCAACGTGGCTTTGCGGTCGGTCGGACGATTCAGGAACATCAGCGGCAGCTCGACGTTTTCCGCGACGGTGAGCGTCGGAATAAGATGAAACTTCTGGAAGATGAAACCGAGCAGGCCGCGTCGGACCCCGGCTAGGCGGTCTTCCGCCAGACCGGCGAGTAGTTTGCCATCGAGGCTGAGTTCGCCCGCGCTGGGCGCGTCGAGGCAGGACAGTAGGTTTACGAGCGTGGTTTTGCCCGATCCGGAGGGACCGACGATGGACACCATTTCGCCGGTATGGATGTCTATATCCACACCATCGAGCGCTTTGACGGTCTCGATACCGCGCCGGTAATAGCGTTTCAAGCCACGGCCTCGAATGATGACGGAATGAGGTGTTTGGCTCATGAATTATTCTCCCTCGCGAATCGCCTCGATGGGGCGCATGGATGCTGCGCGCCAGGCGGGATACAAACCGGCAAAAAAGCCGAGCAGGATGGACGCGACCAACGCGCCGCCGATCAAGCCGGGCGTGATCCGGACGATCGAGCCTTGCACGCCGAGATTGATCAACCCTCGAATTGCTGCCTCGACCACGCTGGCTCCGACGATGGCGATGAGGCATCCCAGCAGCCCGCCGGTGGTGCATACCGCGAGTGTTTCAAGCCAGATCAATCTGAAGATGTCGCTGCGATACGCGCCGAGGGCCTTCATGACACCAATCTCTCCGGTGCGCTCATAAACACTCATGAGGATGGTATTGACCACACCGATCACGGCGACGATTACAGCGATGATGGCAACGGCGGCGATCATCACCTGGGCGGTGCCGACGAGGCTGACGAGCGTGCCCTTCACCTGCTCCAGGCTGACGACCTGAACTTCCGGAATCTTTAGCCAGCGACCCTCAAACTCGCGCAGTTCGACCGCGCCAAACTTTTTCAATTTGATGCCGATTATCGTGAGATCGTTGGTTCGATTGAAAATGCTTTGCGCATTCTTCAAGGGCATGAAGACCGTGCCATCATCTTGCGTCCCGGTGCGGTCGAGGATGCCGGTGATTTTAAACTCATGCGTCTTCACCTCGGTCTGGCCATTGGGGGTGACGGTCGCATAGAAGCTGTCGCCGACTTTGCGCTGCTCATATTGAGCGGCTTCAAAACCCAACACGACCTCGGTGGTCGAGTTGTGCTCAAACCAGCGGCCGGGATCGTAGCCGGTGCCTGTCTTGAACTTCAGCCACGGTTTCATCGTCATGAAGGACTCCGTGTCGATGCCGGAAATAATGGAGAAAGACTGGGTGCTCACGTCATCGCGGATGCTGCTGCCTTCTTTGGCGGCGATGCCGACGAAGATCGGCGTGATGGACTGGATGGAGGGGTCCGACTTGACGGTGTTGTAGATGTCGGCGGGCAGGTAGAGCAGGCCGGTGCCGCCCTTGAGCATCATCGTCGCCGCCTCATACGGGCAACCCTTGGCCATAATCATCATCTGGAATCCGAGGCGTTCGATGCTGCGGTCGAGGGCCTCGCGGTAGCCGAGATTGAAGCCGCCGAGGCTGACCGCGACCGCGACGGCTAGAGATACGCCGGACACGGTGAGTACCGTGCGGACAGGTCGGCGCAGAAGATTTTTTGAAGCGAGAGTGATGTGTTTCATACGTGGACTCTCCTATTCGAATGTAACGGCCACGCCAATAAACTCGTAGCCGTCGCCAAATTTGATGAGTTGGCCTTCGACGTGTGCAACCTTGCCCAGGCGGGAAGGCAGGCGTGGTGTGGTATCACCCATTTCGACCTTTAGCTCTTGCGCCTTTAGATCGCCGGGATCGGTCAGAAAGAACCAACATCCTGTCGCCGGGCACTGGCGCTGAAGTTTGCCGTGGATGGCGACTGGTTTGCCAAGAAAGGTATCGGGCTTCGATACAATATCAGGGATGGCGGCCGCGGGCAGTCCGGTGAAGGGTTTGCCAAAGTGATCTTCCCGAAGACTGAGCTTCAGTGCGAACAGGGCAAGGGCGGCTACGAGGATCGCGCCGCATAGGCTGAGGATGACTTTCATGACAGGGCTCCTTGGGTTGGATTCAATCGGTCTTGGATTTGTCCCTGAGTTTGGCCAGCGCTTCCTGCGAGCGCAGGTAATAAGGCTCGTATTTAAGGTCAAAGACGAACATATCAAGCAGAATAAGGTTTTTCCGAATGCCGCGAACGGAGGCCTGATAATCCTGCTGGCCCGCCTCGCCGACCTCCGGCGCGAGGATGCGCCCGACCTTGTCCTTGTCGTTGAGCGGTTCCGCGATACGGAAGTAGTCAGACTTATAGAAGTCCGCGAGCGTGAGGCCGTTGAACTGCACGCGGAATTCTTTCTTCTTCAATGCCTTTGCCGCCGGGCTTTCGATCCGCTGAAAGAAAAAGTTTTTTATCTCACCCGTGATTGGGCTGGCCGCGATAAAAACCTGAATGACACCGCCTTTGCCGGGGACATTGACCCCATGCACGATGCCGATGAGATCGCTGCTCTTGAACACGGAATAGACGGTGTAGGGCGTTTCGTAAGTTTCATAGACGGGATCGAGATCGCTTCCCAGACGGCCGCGCAAGTTCTTGAAGAGCTCCGAGCCGTTCTTCATCTTGTCGAATTCCCGGGATTCCTCCTTGTAGGTCGTCATGTCGGGAAAGAGATACTTCAGGTCCTGCGCCGGGTTGCTGAGCGTGCAGCCGATGGCGGCGCGCGTTTCGGCGGGAATTAGCAGCAGGAGCGCAGGGATGAGGGCGATGAGGCGTGTCATAGGCTTTGGCTTGCTGGTTTACCACAGGGCAGTTTCAAGATTTTGACTTTAAGGAGGCAGGTGAAACAAAAGACGATGTAAAACTGGACAAAACTCGCTGACTTTATTTAACTGCCGGCATGGCCGAGCCTTTTACGCTACCCGAGCACGAGCAACAAACGCTTTTGGATGAG
>CAMAUY010000212.1 GCA_945861565.1 Akkermansia muciniphila | reverse complement strand
TTAGCGCTCAAAGCCGCCGGGTCAGGCAAAGAAGATCCAGGAAGAAGGAAGAAGAGATCTGTTGAAGTGTTTGAAGAAAATCCATCAAGAAAACTGTGCGGTTTTCAGACCGGTCGTTTTGCACGGTTTAGGTCCCGGCCTCCGCACCTGGGGGGCACCGGCAGCGGAAAGTCGACGTTGCTCGCCCTGATGGCGCTTCAGGACATCGTGCAGGGTCATGGGGTGGCGGTGATAGATCCGCACGGCGACCTGATTGACGCCCTGTTGCCACACGTTCCACCGGAGCGTCTCGACGACGTGATCCTGTTTGATCCGTCCGACGAGGAGTTCGCGATTGCCTTCAATCCGCTGGCGGCGAGTTCAAACCGGGAGAAGGAGCTGTTGGCTGCGGATTTCATCGCGGTCATGCGCCAACACACGTCGAGCTGGGGCGACCAGATGTCGTCCTTGCTGGGGAACGCCGTCCTCGCGTTTCTCCACAATTCGCGCACGGGAACGCTGCCGGAACTTCGTCGATTCCTGGTGAGCCCGGAGTTCCGCACGCTTGTTCTCAAGACGGTGAGCAGTCCGGAGGTGGCCTACTTCTGGGAACACGAGGCACCGCTCGCGAACAAGTCCGCCATCGGATCGATCCTGGTGCGACTGGACGAACTGCTGCGCTCCGAGTCGTTGCTCCACATCCTGGGGCAGCGGGCCAACAAGCTCGACTTCGGCGACATCATGGATTCTGGCAAGATCTTCCTCGCTCGGCTTTCGAAGGGATTGGTTGGGCAGGCCAACGCGTACCTGCTGGGCGGGTTATTGGTCTCCAAGTTCTACCAGACAACCATTGCGCGACAGTCGCGGCAGCGCGAGAACCGCAAGCCCTACATGCTGCTGATGGACGAAGCGGGGGAATTGCTGACCTCGACGATCAGCGAGATTCTGGTCGGCGGACGGAAGTATGGGTTGGGTCTGACGCTCGCGCACCAGTCGCTCCGACAGTTGACCGGCAACGACGAAGTGTACGGGGCCGTCACGGGCAGTTGCGGGACAAAGATCTGTTTTCAGGTGGGAGGGGATGATGCCCGCAAGATGGCGGACGAATTCGGCGGGTTCGTGGCGGCCGACTTGATGAACCTGCCCAAGCTCCATGCGATTGCACGGGTCGGTCGCCGGGACGCGTCGTTCAACCTCGAGACGCATTTCATTCCAGAGCCGGACCGACCGACCGAAGAGGCGTACGTCGACCTCCGGGAACGGACGCGTCGCCGCTACGGAACGGCCAAGGCGGAAATCCGCAAAGATTTGGAAGAGTTGCGGGAGTTTCTGCCGAAACGAAAGGTGGCGGATCCATTCAGCGAGTTGACCGGTAAGCAGCAGAAGGAGCGGAAAGAGCGGCAGGAACCGACGGAAGCGGGGAAGCCCGAGGCGGATACGCGACCGGCGGCAAAAAAACCTTCATCGGAGCCTCCGGCCCCGGCTCCGGCGGCAACGGTCCCGACGGGGACGTCAGGAGAAAGCCCGCCGGAGCAACGACGGGCACAGAGCGAGTCGATCAAGAATCAGATCATTCAAGCGGCAGGCAACTGGGGCTATTCGCATGAGACGGAGCATGCGATCCTGGGGGGTGCAACCCGCGTAGACCTTGAACTTCGGCTCCGAACACGGAAAATCGCCTGCCAGATTTCGGTGACCACGCAGGGGCAGAAAGAAGTCGAGAATCTCAAACGGTGCCTGGATGCGGGCTACGAGGAAATCGCCCTCGTCTGCGACGCGACGGTGAAGCGGCGCAACATTCAGGCGTTGTTCGAAAGCGTCTGCGGAGCTTCCGAAAAGGTGCGTTTCCTGACAACCCGCCAGCTTCTTCAGCGGCTTGAGGAGATCTGGGAAGAGTCCAGGCAAGCGCCACCGCCTGCGTCCGTAGTGTCGGGTTCGGTTGTGCCGGCGAAGGCGATGCCGGAGCCCCAGGCGGTCAGGGTGTCTAAGGACGAAAGGCAGGCCATCTTTGATGCGCAGCTTGGGGCGATCCAAGAGCGTAAGGTGAAGGCAAGGCAGCAGGATCAGTCTGGAAACTGAAATCCCGAGCCCAACCATTATTGTGCTGGACTGCATCTAAAACTCATTCAATTCCAACCAGTTTTGAATCGTTCGAGTATCCGACACTACGGGTTCATACACGTTTTTTCCAGTGCCAATCATGTCGTGCCGCATGTAACACCGCAGCAACAACCACGAGTCCTTCCGCGTCGATCACTTCGTAAATAAGGCGGTAAGGAAAGCGTTGCGGGTAGCGCCAACGGATGTTTTTGCGAGGGTGCTGTCGGCAGCTCAGCAGCGGGTTGTCCGAAAGTTCGTCGAGAACCTTAATCACCGCCTCGCGGAACTCACTGCCTAGTCCCTCTTGTTGGGCTTCATACCATTGGGCAGCCACGGCCACGTCACGTTGCGCGTCCGAACGGACCACCACACGCCAGCTCATGATTGGGAGCGAAGTCGGCGTTTCATTTCTTCCAGCGGCACGGAGGATTTGGGATCGGATCGGTGGGCGGCAAGCCGGAATTCGACCAGCGCTTCGTCGGCCTCCGAGAGTGGCAGGTCTTCCAGTTCCAACAGCTTGCCGAACACGGCCCGGCGCTCGGTCTCAGTCAGCTTGGAGAGTTCATCGATGATTTCGGTTGCGCTCATGCCACTATATGTAAGCTTTGTGATTGGGTTGTCATCCGGGAATTCGGATGTCGCGATTCGTGCTTCGTCACCTCTCCACGCAGTTTTGGCAGGAACTCCAACAGTCCCGCCAGTGCCAGGCGACCAACGGAGAACGGAGAGGTATTGGTCACGACTTCGCTCGTTTCGGCAAGTTTCGGGCGGCATCCAGAATCTCCTCAGCCGTTTCTTGAAAGGGGGACACACCGAGCCTTGCCAGTTTGCTAATGAACGCCGACCGACTCAAGTTGGCCACCTCCGCCGCCTTGCCCTGGCTCAGTCTTCCCAGTTCATACCACATGACCGCCGCCGCGAGCCGCAATTCCACTCCCAACTCTGAGGCCTTGCGTTGCAGCGCGGCGGGCAGTTCGTCGGGCGATTCAATTTCGACCAGTTGGATTCATGTCTGAGCCACAGTCGCATACCCCAGATCGGAAGGAATGCAGGGATTTGGTCTCATCGAAATCATTGACCCTCCCAGATTCTGGCGGGCGCATGCGGATATGTCGCCCGAAATCAAACTGGCCGCGCAAGCAAACACCACTGCGCGATGCTGAAGGCGGTCGGGATCTCTGACGAAGAAAGGTGGGCCATCGTTGCCTCGCAATTTCTCGCGATCCAAGAGCGCAAGGTGAAGGCAAGGCAGCAGAAAAAGTCTGGAAACAGTTGATGGAGCTGTGGGTGCATTCGCTTCACAAAAATTGATCGCAGCGCTGAGGAACCCACTTTGACGCCAACCCGAAGGAGAGGGAACGCCTTGATGCGGAGGGAAATCCGTTTTGAAACTTCCGGTGGCAACACCCACTATTGTGACTACATGCGTGCCTGAAGTTCTGTGACTACTAGGAAAACGCCCGTAAAATCGATGTTTTTTGAAGATGGTAGCGTGTATGTGAACCGAAGCACCACCTCACCCGCCCTTCGGGCACCCTGCCGATGAACCTCTCGACACTATGTCTACGAATCAACGACTTACAGAAACGGAGGTTCATGGGAGCACAGCGCGGACTTTTAGTTCGGTGGGTTCTCTCCCCACTCGGAGTGGCGGAGAGGGCGAAGCAATGGCCGGTTCATGGGTAGGAAAGGTTTCCAAAGAATGGACATGAATTAAGACCATGAACCTGGGAGCGCCGGCATCCCTGCCGGCGGGTGTTGGTCCTTTCTGCAGGCTCGCCGGCAGGATGCCAGCGCTCCCAGGGAGTGGTTCATGGAGAGCACAAAGGAGAAAAATGGCCAACGACCATCATTGGGTCCCGTCTCTGGCTAAGACCCGCAGCATGGGGGCGCTGTTGCTGAGGGGAAGGGTGAAAAAGGTGTTGGTCGTGGGCCATGTTATCCCGGGGATCGGAATCCAGTCAGCTCCCGTTGCTCCCGCCTGCATCTCAACCGTGTAGGCCCAGTCCGTTCCGCCCGGCGGCACATTCCAGTCCAGACGGATTCGGCGGATCGTATCCTCCTCGAGCCGATATCGTACGAAGAGCGGGTGTGGCCCCAATTCCTGAATGAATGCGTAACGGTACACCGAAAACCAATCCACGTCGAAAATTCCCCCAAATATGCCAGGGCATGTCCCCCGCGCGTTGCATTCCAGATGCTCTACCGACGGGAAGGTACCGATAAGCCCAGCGCCGCTGAACCCGGCGGTGATCATTTGGGTGGCATGCCAACCCCATTCAGGAAAACCGGGCACATCATAATTGCGGTTCAACCCGTCGGGCGTCCCAACGGCCTTAAGGACGAAGTACACTCTATCTCGATTCTGTACCGGGATCTCACGAGCCCGAAACGCAACATCTCTACGGGCAACGTCGAGGTGAGCGAGATCTACAACCGGGACAATAAAGCTCAATTTGGGCTTCGGATAGTCTCTTGGATCTCTTCCATCTGTTCCTATCCCACTATCGAAAAGGAGAAATTCCCCGACGAGGAAATAGTTAGTAGTCGGGCCCGCTCGGAGCGCAAGAGCGGCGTCTACGAGGACTAGGAAGAGTATGAATGCTTTCATCAGAATGTGCGCATTAAGTAGAGTCAGAAAGACGGAAGCCAATTCCAGTGCCATTTCTGTGCTTGGGCCTTGAACGAAATGAAACCTTCACCGAGCTCGATCTTGGGTTCATTGGGGGTCCATCGGGCTCCGTTATTCGTGTATGTCACAAGCGCTCCCGCTTCGTAACGCTGAACCAGATTATTCGCCATCGTGGGAAAGCGGAGGGCCGTGGTGACGAATCCCGCCAGGGGGACTCGCGAAGAAACCATGGAGTAGTTGGTGGTAACAGTCAATGTACGGAGACCTGACTGGACTTACTATACGAGACTTAGGGTTGGAGGATTGTCAATAATGTCTTTCATTGTTTAGAGGTCGGGGCGCATCTCGACGTTGTGGGTCAGGCCACCGTCCTTCCGGGACATACGCAAAAATATGGCAAATCTCGAGGCGCGGGACAGAGTCCTGCGTCTGGAGAATGGCCATTCGCGAAATCCCATTGGGATTTCTCTGCGGAAATTGTCCAATCTCCGGGGCAGCGTCCTAATTAGGACACTTCCGTTTTATTCGGTGCACGAGCGGCGGCCGAACTCGCGGCGGCGTCAATGCACAGCCACCATCGCCTTGATCACTCCCGTCTCCGGTTTCAACCAACTGGGGAACAGGTCGGGGACTTGATCCAGCCGGGCGTTGTGCGTAATCCACGGACCGGTGTTGATCCGGCCGGTGCTGATCAGTTCTATAATTCGGGAGAAATCTGGTGGAAGCGCATTTCGACTTGCGAGCAGGGTCATCTCCCGGCGGTGCATGAGGGGATGGCCGAAGTGGAGTTCGCTGGTCGTGATTCCGACGTACACGAGGCGTCCGGCAAATCCGACGTATTGCAGTGCCTGACTCATCGAACCGGCATGGCCGGTGGCGTCAATGACGCATTCGGCGAGGCGCCCATGGGTCAATTCTTCGAGCGCTTTGAGATCCGATCCATCCGTGGTCGACAGGACGGTGTCCGGCACGCCCATCGTGTCGCGGACGAATGCGAGGCGCTTCGGATTGAGGTCCATCACCACGGTGCGAGCGCCGGCGAGTTTGGTGAATTCGATCACGGAGAGGCCAATGGGACCTGCGCCGATGACGACGACTGTTTCACCGGCTTGGCAGCGTCCACGATTTACGGCGTGGCAGCCGATGGCGAGTGTTTCGACGAGTGCGGCCTGTTCCGGGCGCAGGGCTGGGGCCGGGTGCAACTTTTGCGCGGGAAGGAGAAACTGGGGTCGCATGCCGCCATCGGTATGGACTCCGAGCACCTGCAGGTTTTCGCAGCAGTTGATGTGGCCTCGCTGGCAGGCATGGCATTTCCCGCAGTTGAGGTAGGGCTCGACGGAACACCGGTCTCCGGGGTGGACGCGGGATACTCCAGAGCCCACGGCGAGGACTTCCACGCCGAGTTCGTGTCCGGGAATGCGCGGATAACTGTAAAACGGCATTTTCCCGAGATACCCACTGAAGTCGGTACCGCAAATCCCGATGCGATGCACCTGGACGAGCGCTTCGCCGGGGCCGGGTGGAGCCGGGGGTGGCAATTGAATGAAACGGAACGACTGGGGTTTCTCGAGTTGTAGCGCGGTCATTGTTTTGACGGGGCAGTTGAATCATGAACGGCGGAAAAATGGAACACCGAATCGCGAGGGCGAGGGCGTCCGCAGGGCAGTTTCAAGAAAAGTGGATTGGCCGGATTGGTTGAAGGATGGACCCGCGGAAGAACAATAGGCAGGCGGGATATTGAGAACTCGGCTGATTTTTCACAATGGCCACGCTTGAAAGTAAGCGCATGGCTTCTTGAAGCCAT
>CAMAUY010000211.1 GCA_945861565.1 Akkermansia muciniphila | reverse complement strand
AGCGCTCAAAGCCGCCGGGTCAGGCAAAGAAGATCCAGGAAGAAGGAAGAAGAGATCTGTTGAAGTGTTTGAAGAAAATCCATCAAGAAAACTGTGCGGTTTTCAGACCGGTCGTTTTGCACGGTTTAGGTCCCGGCCTCCGCAATCGAATGCTGATCCATCTTTATCCCGCCCAGAAATCTGTCCTGGAGATTAATCGTGCCAGCTCGCTCGCCATCGTTCCCACGACTGCAAGGGCCGAAGGCGTCGCCGTGGGCAATGCCGCTGCCGATCTGATAATTGCCCGGCGCACCAACGACGGATCCGACAACAACACGCCGTACGTCCCGAAATCCGATCCCGGCAAATGGCGTCCGGATCCGTTGCATCCTTCGCAGGCGGCCCTCGGTGCCAACTGGGGAAAGGTCACTCCCTTTGTACTCGATAGTGCCGGGCAATTCCGCGCCCCCGCACCGCCCGCGCTGGATTCTACCGAATACGCGAAATCCTTTGCCGATGTTCAGCGCCTCGGCATCAGGACTGGCAGCGAACGGACGGACGATCAGACTGAGATCGGAGTATTCTGGGGCTACGATCGCGGGGGTCTGGGCCCACCGACGATACTCTTCGACGAGATCGCGCGGGGCATTTCATTACAGCGCAATTTCAATCTGGAAGAGAACGCCCGTTTCTTTGCGATGCTGGAAGTGGCCCAGGCGGACGCAGGCATCGCCTGCTGGGAATCCAAGTATCTCTATGAATACTGGCGACCCATCAGTGGTATTCGGGAAGCGACAAGCGACGGGAACCCCGACACGACGCGCATTTCCGATTGGGAACCACTCGGAGCGCCCGGTGGCGGTCCGCCGCGAGATTTCACGCCTCCCTTTCCAGCTTATCCATCCGGACATGCCACTTTCGGGGGTGCCGTTTTCCGCATCCTCGAACTCATCTGCGGATCGGATGACGTGACGTTCACGGTGGTGTCGGAGGAGATTCCGGCAGCACCACGAACCTTCTCAAGTTTCAACCACGCAGCGGAAGAGAACGGCCGAAGCCGGATCTATCTCGGCGTCCATTGGGATTTCGACGATATCCAGGGTCGGGCCATGGGGCGGAGGGTCGCGGACCACCTGTTCAGCAGCAAATTCACCCCGGTCCTACACGTTCAACCCCGCAAAGATGGCCTCGATATTGCCTGGCCGGCGGGAGCGAAGAGTTACCGAGTGAAGCATAGCTCGGATCTGCGCGGTGACCACTGGCTGTCGATGGACACGATACCCGCGATCAATGGGTCTGTACAATTCATCAGCGTTCCGGTGGTCGAAATCGGATTCTACAAATTGGGAATGCAAGTGCGGCACGAAACAAAATGAAGCCCCCGGGCGGCGGGAACCGAGACTTGCGCCCGAAAAACGCGTGCAGTAAGTTACGGGTCGGACTTTCGAAAATTCATGAGACCTCTACGCGCCCCTCGCCCCGCGGCTTTCACGCTGATCGAACTGCTTGTGGTAATTGCCATCATCGCCATTCTCGCCGGGATGCTTTTGCCGGCTCTCGCCAAGGCGAAGACCAAGGCCCAGGGCATCGCTTGCCTGAACAATCTGAAGCAGTTGCAGTTGGCGTTCGCCATGTATTCCAGCGATAACAATGGGAGCGTGGTGAAGCCCGGCAATGCCGCCTTTGAGGAGAATTCCTGGGTCCAGGGCTGGCTCGATTTTGGGACCAGCTCCGATAATACCAACATCAACAACCTGCTCGACCCCAAGAAGGCGAAATTCGCACCCTATTTACCGAGCACCGGCATCTATCTCTGCCCGGCGGACCAATCAACCGTTACACTCGGTGGCAGGAAGCACCGTCGCGTCCGCAGCATGAGCATGAGCCAGGCGATCGGAGGTCCCGGCGGGTGGCTGCCTCCCCCCACCTACAACGAAGCCAGTACGCGCTACAAGATCTTCAAGAAGGACACCGATTTTGCAGAAATGGGTGCCTCGCAGGTTTACGTGCTCCTGGATGAGCATCCAGACGGCATTAATGCGGGTGGCTATGCCAACCAGATGGTCGAAGACATCGCCAAGAGCATGATCATCGATTTTCCCGCCAGCTACCACAACGGTGCCGCCGGCATCTCCTTCGCCGATGGTCATGCCGAAATCAAAAAATGGCTGGACTCGCGAACCAAGCCCCCGGTCCAATACAAAAACAACCTCGTCCTCGCCGTGGCATCGCCCAACAACAAAGACATGCAGTGGCTGTCTGACCGGACGTCAATCCGCCGATAACCCCACACTGTCCTCCGTCAGTGGTACTCTTGGACGGTTCGCACCGCGTATCCGTTCTTTTGCAGCGCCGCAATTCCCATCGCCGCCGCTCGAGCTCCGCTCAATGTGGTCATGATGGGAGTGCCCGTTGCCACCGCCGTCGTCCGAATCTTGACCTCATCCGCCCGGGGCGCAGCCCCGCTGGGGGTATTGATCACGAGCTGAATCTCCTTGTTCTTGAGCAGGTCGATGGCCGTCGGCCGGCCTTCATTCAGCTTAAAAATCCGCTGCACCTGGAGTCCGGCTTTTTCGAGAATCACCGCCGTCCCGTTCGTCGCCACCAACTGGAAGCCAAGCCGGGAAAATTCCTGCGCCACCTCGGCGACATCCGGTTTGTGCGGGTCACTGACACTGATGAAGACACGCCCCTTGAGCGGCAGGGGCGAATTGGCGGCCATCTGGGACTTGGCATACGCGATTCCGAGGTCGGCATCCAAACCCATCACTTCACCCGTTGAGCGCATTTCGGGCGACAGAACAATGTCCTGCTCGGGGAATCGGTTAAAGGGAAATACGGATTCCTTCACCGCCCAGTACGAGGGCCAGATTTCCTGCGTGAAGCCCAGTTCCTGCAACGTCTTCCCAGCCATTACTTTCGCTGCGAGCTTTGCCATCGGCACCCCAATCGCCTTACTGACAAAGGGCACGGTGCGGGACGCTCTCGGATTCACTTCCAGGACATATACCACGTCGCCTTTCACGGCGTACTGGACATTCATCAACCCTACAACGCACAATTCTCGAGCCATCGTGTGGGTATATCTTCGGATGGTTTCGATCACCGCCGCTGAGAGTGTATGCGGCGGGAGAACCATGGCGGCATCTCCGGAATGGACGCCGGCAAACTCGATATGCTCGAGTATCCCACCGATCACGCTCGTGCCACGGGACGGGTCCGTAAATTGTCCAACGTCGGCGATGCAATCCACATCCACCTCGGTGGCGTCCTCCAGGAACTTGTCCACCAGCACGGGCCGATCCGGAGAGGCTTCGACGGCAAACCTCATATAGCGCTGCAGCTCCGCATCGGAATATACAATCTGCATGGCGCGTCCCCCCAGGACGAAACTCGGCCGTACCAGCACCGGATAGGTGAGTCGGTGCGCGGCTTCCAGCGCCTCCGTCTCATTCGTCGCAATGCCGTTCGGCGGCTGCGGAATTTTAAGCCGATCGAGCATCGCCGCGAACAATCTCCGATCCTCGGCAATCTCAATGCTTTCCGGGGAGGTGCCGATGATGTTGACCCCGTTCTTCTTCAAACTCATCGCCAGATTCAGGGGCGTCTGCCCGCCAAACTGAGCGATCGCTCCCCAGCATTTCTCACGCTCATAAATGTGCAGGACGTCTTCCAGGGTCAACGGTTCAAAGAACAGTTTGTCGGCAGTGTCATAATCGGTGGAGACCGTCTCCGGATTTGAATTCACCATCAGCGTCTCAAAACCGTCCTCCTTCAAGGCAAAGGCCGCGTGCACGCAACAGTAGTCAAACTCGATGCCCTGGCCGATGCGGTTCGGCCCACCCCCCAGAATCATGATCTTCTTCTTCGACGACGGTGTCACTTCATCGTCGCCACGGTCGTACGTCGAGTAGTAGTAGGGCGTGTAGGCCTCGAATTCGGCGGCACAGGTGTCGACCAACCGGAAGCTCGGCACGAGTCCCTGCCGCTTTCGCTCCGCTCGGATCTGGTCCTCAGTCCGACCCGTCAGATAGGCAATTTGGCGGTCTGAGAATCCCAACGACTTGGCTTTGGCTAGTTGGTCAGTGGTCATGTCCATTCGAAATCCCCCGAAGTAAGCCGGACCCCGGCCGGGCTGTCGAGCGGATCGTCGCCTTTCCGCAGGAGTACTCGTCAAAGCCTCCCGAATCGGGTCTCCTCCCGCAGTTGTTACTTATTTTCCAAACCCAGGCCCGACGTCGTTTCCACAAAGCAGCCCGGAGCGTAATACGTTTCCGATCAGCGGCTCAGAGCGACCAGCCCTGGCGGTACTCGCGATGGAGCAGGTTGCTGGCAGGTTTTGAATTCAGGATCGCGCCGCTAAGCGTGTCGTATTCAATCGGCCCTTCGACGAGAGTCGCCAGATTGGCCAGTTGGGCAAGCTCGGTGAGGGGTCCCCCGATGTCGAAACTGGAGAAAGTCTTTCCGTTGCCTTTGCAGGCTTCAATCCATTCCCCCTGGTGGCTCTTGACGCGTGGCAGGGATTCCGGCGGCCCGCCTTTGAAGTCTTCAAACCGGTTCTCCGGCAGCAGCACGTAATTGGCGTTCCAAGGATTCCCAGAATAAATCGATCCTTTCGAGCCAACCAGCAGATCTCCCCAGCCGCCCAGCTTGTATCCGAGCATGAGATCCTCCGACGGCTTCTCCTTGGCATACCAGGTGATTTTCAAGGGTGGCAGCGACCCGCGCGCGGGAAGATCCATGACGACTCGCAGCGACGCGGGATACCCTTCCGGATCGACCTCGGAAGGCCAGGCCTGAACCCGCACGATCACCTTGCCGGCCCCAGGGTTCATTGACTTCTGCCAGAGCTGCTCCAAGTGGAGGGCTCGGAACATGATATTGGCCGTGTGACAGGCAAAATCCCCGACGATGCCGCTACCGAACGCGCGCCAGGAGCGCCAACTGGCGGGGACGTAAGCAGGGCTGTAGGCACGGTTCTCGGCCGGTCCCAGCCACAAATCCCAGTTCAGGCCTTCCGGAACCCGTGCGGTCTCGGTCGGACGCTTCATCGGTCCGTTGCCACCATCAAACCAGACATGGGCCTCACGGACATCGCCGATGACTCCCCCCCAAACCAGCTCGACGGCACGGCGGAGGTGGCTCTCGGCAGAGCCCTGGTTCCCCATCTGCGTGACCACGTTATGGCGCGCCGCGGTTTCCCGCATGACTCGCGCCTCATGAACCGTTCGCGTCAGCGGCTTTTCACAATAGACATGCTTCCCCAGTTTCATGGCGGCCACTGCGGCGACCGCATGCGTGTGGTCCGGTGTCGCGACCAGAACAGCATCAATCTGCTTCTCCATCTGATCGAACATCTTGCGGAAATCCTGGAAAGGCTTCGCTCCCGGATGCTTCTGGTAGATGTCGCCCGCCCTCTTGGCGTCCACGTCGCACAGCGCCACCAAATTGTTACCCATGCGATGAAAGGCATCGAGACTCCCCCGGCCCTGACCCCCAACGCCGATTCCAGCAATGTTCAGTTTGCTGTTCGCCTCGTAAGCAAACGCCAGCCGGCTGTTGCGGAGAATCAGAAGTCCCCCCCCGGTCGTCGCGGACTTGGAAAGGAAACTGCGGCGGTTAATAACGGTTTTCATGACGGCAAAAGAAACTCAGATTTGAATTGGACGGCATACACTCCTATCCCGCCAACGCTGCCACGACAATTAAAATGCCGACATCCAATTCGCCCAACGCATTCTTTTCGTGGGTTTCCTGGGGGGCTGACAGTTCCACCAGCCCTTGACCCCACTTGGGCATGGCTACGCTGTGAGCATTCCTGACCCCATTTTCCCAGCGTCAACAAGCTCCCCCGCGTGAGTGATGCTTACAGATGTCAGGGTTGCTACTTTCCGTCGCCTAGAGTGAGCGGATGCGGTAGACACTGGTGGGATGATTTGTCCACTGAGGATCGCTGAAATAGGACGAGCCGCTGGTGAGGGTGTTGGTGCTCGCCGGAGACCAGACGGGATTGGCCAAGTCCATACACGTTTCCACCACGAAGACAAGGTTGCTGGTCCCGACAATGGTGAATCCAAATTCATCCATCCGTACGCCAACATTGCCCATGCTGACCTGTACTTGCTCAATCCATAATGCTGTCGGAAGTCCGCCAAACGTAGGTTCCCAGCTACCGACTATATAATATACGGTTGCAATGTCGTCACCAAAGAACACCACAGGAAATATGCTGAAGGGGTTACCCCGAAAATAAAATCCCGTCACGCGGGAACAGTATCCAAACGCATAGGCTCCCATGCTATTGACTTTGGCGCCCAACGTGACGCTCGTCAAGTTACTACATTGTTGGAACGCCGAGCCTCCAATACTCGTGACCCCGTTGCCGATCACCACGTTGGTTAGGCTAGAGCAGAGGAAGAACGCCGAGTCCCCGATGCTGGCGACTCTGTCAGGTATGGTAACACTTTGGGATTGCTTCGAAAAAGTGGAGAGAGAAAGAGGAGCTTTTTAGTTAGTTGTTTTTGAATTCGAAGTCAACGGGCGATTTGAAGTTTAGGGAACTATGTAGACGGTGAGGGTTATAGAAGCATTCGATATAGTCGAAGATTTGGGA
>CAMAUY010000210.1 GCA_945861565.1 Akkermansia muciniphila | reverse complement strand
ATGGCTTCAAGAAGCCATGCGCTTACTTTCAAGCGTGGCCATTGTGAAAAATCAGCCGAGTTCTCAATATCCCGCCTGCCTATTGTTCTTCCGCGGGTCCATCCTTCAACCAATCCGGCCAATCCACTTTTCTTGAAACTGCCCTGAGTCCAATGCCAGATCGAGGATGAAATCTGGACGAATTCGTGGCTGACTGTCCTGGTGCCGCTGATTGAGCCATCGTCCTATGTGCCTCCCGCGTTCCTACGGAGCGGGCATGCTCAGACCGTCTTTCCTGCGGTTGCCCGGACCGTTCGTGGAGTCCATTACCGCCGGGAGCGAATGACAACTCCGGATGATGATTTCTTGGATCTGGACTGGTCGCGGGTAGGAGCGGAGCGCGTGGTGGTCATTGCCCACGGTCTCGAGGGATCCTCCAACCGGGCTTATATCCTCGGCCTGGTGCGGGCGTGCAATCGGGCGGGGTGGGATGCCCTGGCTTGGAATTTTCGAGCATGCTCCGGGGAAATGAATCGTCAGCGACGCTTGTATCACAGTGGTGACACGGGGGATCTCCGCTTAGTCCTTGCCCATGTGAGGGCCCTGGGGCGGTACCGTCAACTCGCGATCGCTGGATTCAGTCTGGGCGGGAATCTAACGTTGAAATACCTCGGAGAACTGGGAGGTTCCCCACCTTTGGATCTGGTGGCTGGCGTCGTCTTTAGCGTGCCCTGTGATCTGGCGGCCTCGTCGATCCGCATGGCCGCACCCGAAAATGCATTTTACATGCGGCGATTCCTCAGGGATCTCCGGGGCAAAATTCGGGGTAAGCGGGCGCAGTTCGACGACGTGCCGGATGATACAGGTTTTGAAGCGATACGGACCTTCACGGAGTTCGACGAACGGTATACGGCCCCCATGCATGGATTTTTGGGTGCCATGGATTACTATACCCGGTCCAGCAGCCGGCAGTTTCTCCCGTGGATTCGGGTGCCGACCTTGCTGATCAACGCCGTGGATGATCCATTTTTGTCGCCGGAATGTTTCCCCCGAGACGAGGCGGCGAGGAGCCGATGGCTTCATTTCGAGGCACCTCAGCACGGCGGTCACTGTGGTTTCGTGCAGTTCAATCACGAAGGCGAGTACTGGTCCGAGCGGCGGGCCATTGAATTCCTCGGCACTCTGCAATGAGACGTTTGGGACGAATCGACCGAAGGAAAGGGGTTCATGGGTTTTGGGGTGATTCAGTCAAAACGCCTGACGAACAAGGGCAACAGCAGTTTGATCATTTCATCAGGCACGAAGGTCCAGTGCTCTCATTCAAGACGCGGGCGTTCTCCCCCGGGTTTTGACCGCAACGAGCGACTGAACCATGCCGCCAAAGCGAAGAGCGCAAGATTTGCGAGTGCCAGAGTGCCGACCACCGTTTTGTAGGCGGTCAGAGGTTCCATGGCCAGAAGGTGCCCGCGGAGCACCCACAAGCACCCCGCATAGCCCGCCGCCACCACCGCCATCCAGGGTACTACGCCGAATCGTTCGCGGGCGAACAGGTTGTTGAGGAACAAGTTGGCCAGCGTATAGGACAGCATTGCCCAGGCGAACCAGGGCACCAAGGGAGCCGCCTCCCAATTCTCCTTTTTTGAAAAAAACATGACTTGCAGCGGTAACTTCGGAAACAGAGTGCACCCTACTGCGGCCGTTCCTCCCAGCACCAGGGTGGTGATCAAGGTTAGCCGCAGCGAGTCCGACGCTTCGCCCGTCGCTGCACTGCGTGCGATCCGCGGTAGCATTACGGCTGCCAGCGGTAGCGTGAACTGAGTCAGGCCAAATCCAATGGTTTGAGCCGGCGAATAGTGCCGGCCTAGCAGCCAATGATCCTGCGCGGCCGCAGGGATGAGGCTCTGCCAGTAGAGGTTGTCGAAGTTCAACAGGAACTGAAGCACACCGAATCCAACCGTCAGGGGCAAAAATCGGCGCATCCAGGGCCCCCACCGGAAGCCTTCCGCCGGGGCCCGGTTCAGCACGGCCCAGGATCCCCAAATGAGGATCAGCAACGCCAGGCTGGCGCCAATCGCGGCACCGGTCATGGCACCGGCTGCGAGTCCCCCAAAACTGATCACGATCACGGCCACGGCGATGAGGCGGCCGAATCCATCCAAGATGCCGGCGACACCCAGGGCGAAAAAATTCTGACAGCCCTGGGCCAGACCGCGCCCAAGATTTCCCCAGAGTGATAGCAGCCCGAGCAATCCGGTGACCCACAGAGCGACCGGATTGTCGAGCTTCCACAGAGCCGTGAGACGTTCGACATTTGGGATGAGCAACAGTGCCAGCAGACCTCCGGCGATCAGGATTGCCAGCGCAACGCGCCGTGCCGCCGTGCTGACCTGCCGTTCTTGTTCGGGAGTGACGGCGGCAGCGGTCTGTTGCGCGAAGAGGGTTGCCAGAGCGCCGCCAGCCGCGCCCAGGAGGTAGAACGTGCCCAGCAGGGCTTTGAATTGGGCATACGCACGATCTCCCGTCTTACCAACGATCGTATGGACGAGCATCATGGCAGCGCCGCCCCCCACTGTGGCCAGGATCATCCACGCGCTTTGTCGAAGAAATGATTGGGTCGCCTTTTTTGAATCACTCATGCGTTGGGACCGTTGCGCAAAGTCTCGCCCTTTGCCTGATCGCGAGAACTTACCCCCTCAGATTCGAGATCCTGCCCGGAGCCCCGCAACCCGGCTAGCCGCAGGAGCGCGGACTGTAGAGAGTGTTTCTTCCGCGATGCAATCTTCGATCTTGCGGCTGACGGCTTTTGTTCGACTGCCCATCGGTCTCAGCGCCGAGTCAATCGCCGATTGATCCATCGGTTGCATACTGATAGGATTCATGGCCGTTCAGGACCGAGCCCCAATGAGTATTGCTGATTCAAAACCTACCCCGCCGGATGGTCATGTTCAGACGTACCGGCAGAACCAGGCGTACACAAATGTGTTGGACGGGTGGGACCCGGCTTTTTACGCAAAGTACGCGGCGACGCTGGCCGGAGTGGGTCCAGGCCAACGCGTCGTCGATGTCGGATGCGGCGTGGGTCAGGTCCTGAAGCGCTTGCAAGTAGCGGGCTGTGACGCGTGGGGCGTTGATGTTTCGGAAACGAGCATCGCGCGAGCCCGCCAGGAATGCCCTAACGCGCAGGTGTACCAGGGGCGACGGCTCCCGTTTCCTGACGGTCACTTTGCCGCTGGGGGGGCGATGAATGTGCTGGAGCATGTGGAGGAACCCGAGTCGTTCATTGCCGAATTGGTGCGGGTCGTGCAGCCCTGCGGTCGAGTCGTTCTTTCCAGCCCGAACTTTCTTCGCTTTTTCGGGCCGGGCTACCATCCGCGGATGATCGGGCTGCGTAACAAATGGGCGAACTATCGACAGCTCGTTGCCAGCAAGCGGCGGATTCGCGAGGACCCGTCGGCGGTTCGTTTCGAGCGGATACCTCCGATTGTCCGGCCCGAGTTCCATCCTGATGACGATGCGATTATTGCCACGAACCCCCTGGAGATGGCTCACTTTCTTGAGCTCAACGGATGTGAAATTGAACGGGTGGAATGCACGGACCGAGTGGTCAACCCGCTCCTTGATTTTTTGCTGAACGCGACTCCCTTGCGTTACGGCATGTTCAACGCCTTCATCGTGGCGCGTCGTCGATGACTAACCGGTCGAGCCAGCGGACGAGGATTTGCTTGGCATTTTCAAGTTCACGAATCGCGATCCACTCCTCCGAGGTGTGGGCTTGGGCGATGTCGCCCGGACCGAACACAACGCTGGGAATACCTCCGGCCGACAACACGGAAGCATCGCAGAAAAAGTGAACCCCCTTCGTTCTTCGCCGGCCAGCGGCGGTTAGCAGCGAACGAACCGCTGGCAGGGTTGGGTCTGTTTCGAGCGGCAAACAGGGATTCCGCGCGGCCGAATACCGGACCGACAGGCCGTGCGACCGGAGGAGCGATTCGATCTCGTCTTGCACCGTTTTATCCGACTCGCCCGGCAACGTTCGACGATCAATCCATACCTCGCATTCTGCGGGGACAATGTTTGGCTGAGTGCCGCCATGAATGTAACCGACGTTGATTGTCGGCGAGCCCAGAAGGGGGTGGCTCCGTTTCCGTAGGAGGGAGGCAAGCTCCGTTTCGAGCACTTGCACCACTCGAGAGGCATCGAGAATCGCGTTGCGCCCGAGGTGGGGAACCGCTCCGTGCGCCGATTTCCCACGGGTTTTCAATTTCAACCACACATCCCCTTTATGAGCGGTCACCACTTCAAGCCGCGTGGGTTCGCCCACGACGGCAAGGTCTGCCCGCAGCCCGTGCTGGGCGATAAACCGGGAACCTGATTGTCCATCTTCCTCATCCACCAAACCCAGAAACACGAATTCAGTATTTAATGGGCGCTGATGCGATCCGGCGAATTCGCAGAGCGCAGACATCATCACGGCCACACAACCCTTGGTGTCACAGGCGCCGCGGCCAAAAATTTTGCCTGAGCGGCTCCGCGGCCTTAGTTGGCGGTCGAGTTCTGGTTCGCCCACGGTGTCGAGGTGAGGCGCCAGCAGGAATCGCCGCTTCACTTTGCCGGAGGGACGCAGGCGGGCAATCAGGTTGCTCCGGCCGGGAAGCACGGGTTGGAGCTCAACGTCGAGCCCGGCGGCCCGGGCCGTATCCGCAAGAAACGCCACCATACCGGCTTCCCCCGTCCGGAGATCGCCGATCGGCAGGAAGGCTGGATTGACACTCGGCAGGGCGATCAGGTTCTGAAGCAGTTTCGAAAGGGAAGGGTTGGCAGCCACAGTGCAAGAGAGTAGGGAGAGACGTTGCGACCGTCGAGAGACGTCATGCTTTGGCAACGGTTAAACTTTGCGCGTAGGGGCCTTGATCGTCGATCCAGATCCGGGCATTCGGGCGAAACGCGAGCAGGGGCTCGATTCCGGCCGGCCCCAGGACGAGAAGTGCCGTCGATAACGCATCCGACTCGGTGGCGCTCGGCAGCACGACGGCCGCGGTGCGGGCGGACTGGGTCGGGTGACCGGTTCGTGGATCCAATACGTGCCCCCATTCTCGGTTCCCTTCCCGAAAGGAACGCCCCCAAACGGCTGAAACACTGACCGACTCGTCCCGCAATGCAATGCATCGCGGCCGGCTTTCGGCCGCGGGGGCCGCCGTGGAATCGTCCCTGGCGGATGATGGTAACGCGATCACCCAGGACGATACCCCGGGCGGGGACCCGATTGCGCACGAGGTGCTGGTGCCGCCGTGAATCAAGGCCACCTCAATTCCCGCTTCCCGGAGAATGGCGACAGCGCAGTCGAGAGCGTATCCCTTCCCGATGGCCCCAAGGTCCAAGCGCATGCCCGGATGCAGAAACCGGACAGCACTCCGTTCCGGATCCAGCGACAGTTTTTGAAATCCAACGGCCGCGCGGGCGATATCGATGGATTCCGGCGGGGGCACGCGCCCGGCGCCATTCGCAAAGCCCCAGCAGGTGAGGAGAGGGCCTGCTGTGACATCGAATGCCCCTTCCGTAGCCTCCGATAGCTGCTTCGCACATTCCAATAATGCGAATAAGCGAGGTTCGATGCGGACCCATTCCGTCGAGCAACGCGCATTGATGCGCGAAAGGTCACTCGTTTCGTTGTAGACACTCAGTTGCCGGTCCAGACGTTGGATCTCCTCAAATGCCTCCTCCCCGATTGCCCGCATCCGAATCGGGTCACCGCCATAGAGCACCAACTCGAACCGAGTGGCCATCGCACGACACGCCAAGAGCAGAGGAGGGGCGATAGAACTAGCCATACGGGGTCATCCTGGCGGCAACGCATGCTTGAAGTCCACCTGCCGCATTTAGCGAAATTCGGTGCGCATCCGGCCGAAGATTTCGCACGCCTTCAGATGTAAAACATCCGATCCTTTTCGGATTGAGCATCGACCAGCGACTGAAACGTGATCCGTGTCGCCTCCCGCTCAATGGTCTTCTGCAGATGCTTCCATGCCGCGCGAAGTTCCACGGGGCATTTTGAATCCGATAGCGCTGAAATATCGAGGATCGACCCGCGCACTCCACGCACAACATCGGCCAGGCTAATTGCCGAGGGCGGCCGGGCTAGCTGATAGCCCCCGGACTTGCCTCGCTGGCTTTTGACAATGTTTTGCGCGCGCAGGTCGGTCATGATCTGAACCAAGTAGCTTGAGGGTGCCTGGGCTTCACGAGCCAATTCCACCGCGGGAACGGCTACTCCAGCCCCATACTGCCGCGCCAACGCCAGAACCGCCCGTGCTGCATAGTCCGTTTTGGTGGATAGTTTCAAGGGCTAGAAGGACCCACGCCAACCTTGCTCACTTTGTCGAAGCGGGCGGTGCG
Source organism: Akkermansia muciniphila (assembly GCA_945861565.1). Lineage (GTDB taxonomy): Bacteria > Verrucomicrobiota > Verrucomicrobiia > Limisphaerales > UBA9464 > SIBK01. The sequence goes on along the minus strand of CAMAUY010000210.1, from coordinate 293 downwards.
GGAATGGTCGGGACGACAGGATTTGAACCTGCGACGTCTTGGCCCCAAACCAAGCGCTCTACCAGGCTGAGCTACGTCCCGAGGCCCGCTTCATCGCCGGTTTTCAAAAATTCCGCAACGGAATTCCGATCACCCCAACGATTTCCTCACGGCGTTTCGTTGGGATTGGGAATGTGACTGCGGCGGCGTGAGTTAAAGATATTCCTAGACTCAGGGCGTCTAAAGCCCCACCTTCGAGTGGGATGAAAGCTCTCACGAACGCATCCGTTGGCCCTTCGGCGCCACGACTTACC
>CAMAUY010000209.1 GCA_945861565.1 Akkermansia muciniphila | reverse complement strand
AACGGAGTATCCAAGAGGCCACTAAAGAAGAACGAAGCGTTACGGACCCGTGTGGAGGAAGATCTTATGAACCTCAACAATAATCCAGAGTTGGTGCGTTCATTTTTTATGGCAGAAAGTGTAGTCTATGCTAAAGACTGATCAGTAATTCGGGGCCTGCTGGTTAGCACGGTCAGCTTGGCGTCCAGACTGAAGGCTTCACCAAACGGATTAAACACGCGCACGCTGTAGAAGTTGCCATTCTCAATCCCGCTTAAATTGGTGAGCGACAGAAGCGGTGCGTTCGCTCCTGCGATTGAAAGGTAGGGGGCATCGGCCGTTGGCTTGGATCGCCATTGATAAGATAATGGGGCCTCGCCGAGTGCCTTGACTCCAAAGCTCACATCGTCCCCGTCTTCCTTGGATGCGTCGGCCGGATTTTCGATAATTTTCGGCTTCTCGACGACCTTTAGAAAGGCGGTCGGAGCACTGGTAACGCTTCCGTAGCTATTGCTGACGATGACGCGATAGGGACCCGCCTGGAGTAGCGACGCGGCCTGGATCCTGAGCAACTCACCGGTTTCGCCGACGATATCGGCTCCCTTGAACTGCCACTGATACGACAGATTGAGCTTGCCCAACGCGCGCACTCGAAAATCGGCGCTTTGCCCAGAAGTGACTTCCAAATCCTTGGGTGACTCGACGATTACCGGGAGCGTGTAGAGGCGAATATTCAGGACGACATCACCGGATGCAGAATTTTTCCCCGCGACAACAATCGAGTGATCCACGCTTGGATCGGCATTAAACTCGATACGGCTCGTGAGATTTGCGCCGTCATTGTCATTAGCTCCCCATCGATTATCAAGTTGGCCAATTTCCTTCCCGAAGTAGACACCGAGCACGGTGTCAAAGGAACTTCCGGTGGTATCCAACACGGCGCGGCCCTCAACGGTGGGACGCCACACCCACCATAACGAGGCACCACTGTCGACGCCGGCCATGGCCGGTTCATTCGGCGCCCGCGTGGCGCCAATCGATGAGGCGGTAACAGTCAGTCGATCTCCGAACAGTGTGGCACGTTGATTGAAGTTATCGTTCGTAGCGACGGCGTTAGCCCTGGGCAGAAGCAGCAGGAGAAAACCAAACGCAAAGAGAAATATCGTCATTGGAACCGGAGTGATTTTGAGGGGCCAAACCCGACCCTGAGCAATGGAGAAGACCGCTTTGCAGCGAGGGATCCGGTGCGACAAATCATTTTTACTCCGCTGAACGGTCGCACGCGTGGCAGGCACTGAGGTTTGTACGAATCTCACCAAAATCCGTCAATAACGTTTACATTAAAAGTTGTTTATCAATGAGATGCATCGATTTAGGACAGCGCGCTTTTGGAAGGGCTGGTGGAGGTCATCCAGCGGCTCGTCGATGCCGGGCACACGGTCATCGTCATCGAGGACGCGGAACAATGAGCGTCTTGTCCTGCACCGCGCGGATCATGAGGTCGGCCTCCTTGAGCAAGCCGCGCCACAATTTTCTTCAGGGTTGGATGATGGCTTTCGGCGAGCGTGCCCGAGTGCCAAACTGATTTCGCGCAGGATGAAAGGCTGGAAATCGCGCCGCTACCTGTGTCAGCTTCATTTCCGTGCCGCGCAAGGTTCGCCAACTGATTGCCGACTTGGAACGGGCCGGGTTCGTTAATCTTGAGCGGCAAAACTGGCGACGACGCTCAGCAATATCAGGAGCGAGAAATTCGCCGCGCAATCGATGAAGCAACGATATGAAAACTGAAGACCAGTATCTGAAGTATGTCCGTTGGGAACAAGAAGACCGTCTCTACGTCGGCTACTGCCCCGACTTGTTCCCTTTTGGCGGTGTCTGTCATGGCAAGACGGAGAAGGAAGCGTACGCCACGTTGTGCGACCTGGTTCGGGTCGAGGTGAAAGATTTGAAGAAAGCAGGAAATGAACTCCCCATCCCGAGCACCCGCCCGATGCGGGATGCCGTGCCGGCATAACGCGCAGGCTTCCTTCCCTGGTTGTCGGCAGCTCGATGAGAGCCTCGCACCCTCTCTCAAACTGCCGGACCCTTGGCCGGCGCTCCGGGAAAAGCGACGATCAATCAATAGATTAACCTCCATCAACTATGAAACGCTTACTACCCCTCCTCTTTGTCGTGTTGGTTTTGAGCGGCTGTGCCACTGGCGACATGTCCTAGTTCGGCAAACGGCTTGGAATTGGAGAAGCGTTTCGAGAATGCCGCAAACATTTCCAAGCCTTCGCTACGGCGCACCCGCATTGCGCTTCATGCAGTCCGCGAGGTCGAGCGCCAAATCGCGGATATCATTGGTTTGGATGTCGTCGTCAGACTTATAGGCTCCCAGCATGCGCGCCCCACCGCCCTCGCCGCTGCGTTCGGCTACGTATACAAATACGAGCTTGCCACCGTCGAACATCTCACCGCGCACGCGTGTGTGTGGCTGGCCTCCGCCGTAAATCCCCGCGAAATACCGCGCGGCTCCCCCGCCCTTCTCGTATTTGATGATCGTATTCTTCAGCACCAGATTGTGCCCGGTCGCCGGCGGCGCACCCGCTGCAACAGTTGGGAACAGGCTGGAGGACTGTGCATATTCAACAATGAATCGCTGCACCGCCCCAATGGCGATCTTGCGCTCCTTTTCCTCGTTGGCACGGACCGTCGCCGCGAACACAGTGTCCTCGACGTAGAGACCGTCGTAACCCTTGAAATTAAATCCGGGCGCGAGCCATACGCCCTCAATATCCTTGTCCTTATGCAACGGGACATTTGTCGTCGATGGGATCCCGGCGACGACAGCGGTCGGTGCGGGCGCGGGTGAGCCGGCGCCGCTATCGGGGCTGGTCGCACAGCCTGGAACCAGGAGAGCAGCGCCAAGGGCGGTGACGAAAGGGAGAATGCCTCGGATTCGGGCGATGTGTTTCATAGATTGTACTGCCGTTTTTGATGCGTCCCGATCGTCCCACCTCCCATCGGGGGGTGGGATCGTCCGCCGGATACCGCTCCCCGGCAATGCCCAGGACGCGCCCATTTAATCCGAGATTGGCATTGAAGTCGAAGGGTTTAACCGATTGTTCGGATCAATACATCGTAGCATTTTGTACTATCTCGGACGGTATTGGAGAAACGACGCGACGTCTCGACGGAGGGACCCGCAGTCCTCATTTTGAGAGATCATTCGGTGGTGTCGCTCGTTGCTCGCTCAATCACCGACCACAGGTTTGCAACCCTTCGGGTTGATGCGGGGGCAATTGTCCGACTTCTGAAACGGACGACGCAGGCAGGAACCCAGAAATTCCAACGGTAGTTCCGCACCGTGCACGGCGGCCATGAACGCCGCGCCGTTCTCATCGTTGCCAAAATCCCTTCCGCTTCTTGACTTACAAAATTGAAAGGGCGCGTCCTGGGCAATGCCGCAATTGCTGCATTTTGACCTGCGCTTTAGGAAAAACCGGGGCACTGCTTGACGGCTGCGAGCGGTACGCTCATTTTTAGCGCCGTTTTAGCATCGATTCCGCTGACCCTTTGACATGAGCACGCACCATTCTCTCTTTCATTCGCTGCAGACCTTTGACGCCGGAACTGGCCGCACGGGACGCTTCTATTCCCTGCCAGCCCTCGAGAAGGCCGGCCTGGGCCCCATCTCGCGCCTCCCGGTCTCCATCCGCCTGGTCCTGGAATCTGTCCTGCGCAACTGTGACGGAAAGAAAGTCAGTGAACAGAATATCCGGGAACTCGCTGCCTGGAAGCCGAATGACACTCGCACCGCCGAGATTCCGTTCGTGGTTGCCCGGATTGTTCTTCAAGATTTCACGGGAGTTCCTCTGCTGGTGGATCTGGCAGCGATGCGTTCGGCCGCAGCACACCTTGGAAAAAATCCAAAAATCATTGAGCCGCTGGTGCCCGTGGACTTGGTCGTGGACCACTCGGTGCAAGTGGATTTTGCAGGTTCAGCCGATTCATTGCAGAAGAACCTGGATCTTGAATTTCAGCGAAATCGGGAACGGTACCAGTTTTTAAAGTGGGGAATGCAGGCATTCGACACGTTTAAAGTGGTCCCTCCCGGCATCGGCATCGTGCATCAGGTCAACCTCGAATATTTGGCCCAGGGTATCCTGGCATCCAACGATGTGTTCTACCCCGACACGCTGGTGGGGACCGATTCTCACACCACGATGATCAATGGCATCGGGATCGTCGGGTGGGGAGTGGGTGGCATCGAAGCGGAGGCTGGAATGTTGGGTCAGCCGGTATATTTTCTGACGCCAGACGTTGTCGGTATGCACCTCACGGGGTCTCTTCGTGAAGGAGTTACAGCGACTGATCTTGCCCTCACACTGACTCAAACACTCCGCAAGGCGAAGGTGGTCGGAAAGTTTGTTGAGTTTTTCGGCCCGGGGGCGACCGCACTGCCGGTTGTTGATCGTGCGACGATTGCCAACATGGCACCGGAGTATGGGGCGACGATGGGCTTTTTCCCGATCGACGCCGAGTGCGTCAACTACCTTCGAGCAACCGGCCGATCGGAAGAACACTGCCTCCGGTACGAGAATTACTATCGTGCGCAGGAGCTCTGGGGCATTCCTCAGGCGGGTCAGATTGACTTTTCGCAGGTACTGGAACTGGATCTGGCCTCGGTGGTGCCCAGTGTGGCCGGACCGAAACGTCCGCAGGACCGCATCGAATTGCCGGACCTGCGTCGGGAATTTTTGAGGACATTCGAGCGCCCCGTCGCGGAGAACGGATTTGGCAAAGCGCGTAAAGACATTTCCAAATCCGTCAAGTTGGAGATGGCGAACAAGAAAAAGGTGAAGCTCGGCACCGGCTCGGTGGTCATCGCGGCGATCACCAGTTGCACCAATACCTCAAACCCGAGCGTGATGCTCGCGGCCGGTTTGCTCGCCAAGAAGGCGGTGGAGAAAGGTCTGACGGTGAACCCGGCAGTCAAGGCCTCGCTCGCACCCGGCTCCCGGATCGTCACGGATTATCTCAAGAAGACGAACCTCCAGAAGTATCTAAATAAACTACGCTTCAACCTCGTCGGCTACGGTTGTACGACGTGCATCGGCAATTCCGGCCCGCTCGACGCGAATATCGAGGATGCCATCATCAAGAACGACTTCGTCACCGCGAGTGTGTTGTCCGGCAACCGCAACTTCGAAGCGCGGGTGCATCAGAACGTCAAGGCGAACTTTCTCATGTCGCCACCGCTCGTCGTCGCGTTCGCGCTCGCGGGCCGCGTCAATATTGACCTGAGCTGTGAACCGCTCGGCAATGACCGGGACGGGAATCCTGTTTTCCTCGCCGACCTCTGGCCAACGCTCCAGGAAATCCGGGACGCCATGGAGTCCGCACTAAAGCCCGAGATCTTTCGCAAGCTCTATAAGGATTTCGCCGCGCAGAATCCCAAGTGGAATGAAATCCCATCGAGCACCGGACTGGTGTATGCCTGGGACACTCAAAGCACCTATATCCAGGAGCCTCCCTTTTTCGTGGACTTCAACCTGCAACCGGGTTCGATCCAGGAGATCCACGGAGCGCGGGTCCTCGGCGTGTTTGGTGATTCGGTCACGACGGATCACATTTCTCCCGCGGGAGCGATTAAGAAGTCCTCGCCCGCCGGCCGCTATCTCGCTGAGAAGGGGGTCGTGTACGAAGACTTCAACAGTTACGGTTCACGACGCGGCAATGATCAAATCATGACCCGTGGCACGTTTGCCAATGTGCGCATCAAGAACCTGATGCTTGGCGGCGAAGAAGGGGGCAACACGCGAATGCCCGACGGATCGAAGGCAAGTATCTACGATGCCGCCATGAAATATGCGGAATCCAACACGCCGCTGATCGTGTTTGCCGGCCAGGAATACGGCACGGGCTCCTCCCGTGATTGGGCAGCCAAGGGAACCAAGCTCCTGGGAATTCGGGTGGTGGTCGCGCAGAGTTTTGAACGAATTCACCGATCCAACCTGATCGGGATGGGGGTGCTGCCTCTGCAGTTCAAAGAGGGCGTTACGGCCCAGTCTTTGCAGATTGACGGCTCGGAATCCTGCGATGTGATCGGTCTCGGATCTGCCCTCAAACCTCAGCAAGACTTGACCGTGCGGATCACGCGGAAAAACGGTGCGATTGAAAACGTCCCGGTTCGCTGTCGAATCGATACTCCAATCGAAATCGATTACTACCAGCACGGCGGGATCCTTCCCTTCGTACTCCGCCAGTTGATCGCGGGTTCCTGATCGGGCTTGAACCCGTTTCGGCGGACGGTCTGCAACCGCGGTTGCACACCGTGGGGCGTCCCCTTCCCTTATTCAACAATCAGCCGGTGATAACGAGCCCTCGATTGGGCTCTGTCAACCAGCCGGATGGGGCGGCCATCGGTACCCGACGTGCCATAGACCCACACCTTGGATAGTTTGAAATTTGTGTGGAGGCGACCCGCTGCGTTTGTCTTGTTTTTCGCCGAGGCAAAGACCACCCGGTACGAAGCTCCGGGCAACTCCACCCCCGGGAAAGGCCATTTGCCAGGATCCGCGGAATCATCCGTCAATGACCAGGGCAGTTTCAAGAAAAGTGGATTGGCCGGATTGGTTGAAGGATGGACCCGCGGAAGAACAATAGGCAGGCGGGATATTGAGAACTCGGCTGATTTTTCACAATGGCCACGCTTGAAAGTAAGCGCATGGCTTCTTGAAGCCAT
>CAMAUY010000208.1 GCA_945861565.1 Akkermansia muciniphila | reverse complement strand
GGACTTGCCGCTGGCGAGCCAGTTATTGACCGCTTCGCGCTTGAAGGTTTCGTCGAATTTGCGGCGGGATTTGAGAGAAGAATTTTTAATGGCTTTCATGATGCATGATTTGCCCAATTCTCTCTCCACCAATTTGAAGCAACTTCATCTCACGGTTTGGGCGTGATGGCGTGGACATTCTTGGTAGTGCCAAATTCCTACGTGCGACCTTCAATATTCACCTGGTTGATACCAAGGGCGGCTTCGATTCAAGACCCGGTGGAAACGTTCTTCTGAATTACGTTAACGCTGGCGTATCCGAGCATGAGCGGCTCACAATTATGGGACGCATGATTGGTGGGCGCATTCACAACGCTCGAAAAGGTCTGCCTTGGAGCGGCAAGATGCCTTTCGGTCGCACCTTCGACAAAGAAACTGGCAAATGGTTTGTGAATGAGCGTGGCAAACGGATGCGCCAGTTGCTGGAGCGTTACGCGAACGGCGAGGGGTGGACCGAACTGCTGAAGGGGTTCACGGAGTTTTCTGGCGCAAGAGTTGTGCTCACGTTTATCAACCATTCACAACTGTCCGGTACCTACGTAAAAGAATTCAACATCCCTGAGCTAAACATTCACGAATTGAAGATTCCAGTGCCAGCAATTCCAGAGGTAATCTCGCCGGAGTTGTTTGCACGGGTGCAAGCCCGAATGGAACACCGGCGCACTTGGAATCAGGAGCACCGGCGCAGTTACGTCTTAACGGGCTTTGTTCGCTGTGGGCACTGCGGGAAACCGTTGACCGGCAATTCGACCAGCGGCAGGGTTTATTATCGGCATTGCGTCTACGAACCACAGAGCTGTGTGTTCCATTCAATCCGCAAGGAGGAGCTTGCAGACCCGGTATTGGAATACCTTTTCTCCTTTTTCGATGACGAGCCAACATTTCTTCGATCAGTCGAGCGTGCGTTGCCCAAACGTGGTGACCGTGAGAGCTTGGTGAAGGAGCAGGAGGAAGTCAGGACTGACCTGGCAAAAGTCGAAAAGCAGATAGCCCGGCTTATTGATGCCATTGCGGCGGGCGCCAACCCTGGGCTGCTGATCACAAAACAAGGTGAGCTGAACGCTCAGTGTGAACGATACAGCGAGAAGTTGCGCGGAATGGAAGTCCAGCTAGCCGGGATGCCTGACGCCGAGGTCCTCAAACATACGGCAATGGCCATCCGACTGCAGCTCTTAGACAAAGTGCGGGAGCGCGAATGGTGGAAGCTTTCAGTTGAAGAAACGCGCCGATTTTTGATCTTCTTATTTGGCGAGAATCCGAACAAAACCGGAAACGGAATAACAGTGTTTCGCGAAAAAGGCCGTTGGCGAATCTCTTTTAAGGGAACCGTCGAGTTTTACGACGAGCTTTCCAATGGACGAGTGCTCTCACACCTCGTCAGTGACGCTGCGGCGCATTACAACAAAGAGGCAAAACAGCGTGTAGCCCTCACACGGCAAACTTGAACAACAGCACATCGCCGTCCTTTACCACATATTCCTTCCCTTCCATCCGATAGAGACCTTTTTCCCGAGCGGCGGCGACGGATCCGCAATTCACCAGATCCTTGTAGGCGACCGTTTCCGCCTTGATGAACCCTCGCTCGAAATCGCTGTGAATCACACCTGCCGCTTTCGGGGCGGTGTCGCCTGCATGAATGGTCCAAGCGCGGACCTCTTTTTCGCCCGCGGTGAAATAGGTCCGCAGGCCGAGCAGATGATAGGTGGAACGAATGAGCCCGCCGACGCCGGATTCCTTGACGCCGAGTTCGCCCAAGAACGACTTGGCCTCCTCGGCCGTCAAATCAACGAGATCGCTTTCGATCTGTGCGCTGATGACGACGGCTTCACAGGCGAGATGACTCGTCGCGTATTCCCGGACCTTGACAACGAACGGATTCGCATCCGCCGTCGCGAGATCTCCCTCCTTGACGTTGCAGGCAAAAATCGTGGGCTTGTCGGTCATCATCCAGAACAGACGCGAGACCGCGCGTTCCTCGGGAGTTAGCTGCAGCGTCAGGGCGGGTTTCCCGGCGTCCAGGTGCGTTTCCAGCTTCTTCAGGATCGCCTCTTCGACGATGGCGGTCTTGTCGCCTCGTTTTGCGTCCTTGGCGACACTTTGGAGGCGCTTTTTTACGGCCTCGAGATCCGCGAGGACAAGTTCGGTATTGATCGTTTCAATGTCGCGCACGGGATCCACGCTGCCGGTCACGTGATGAATATCGGGATCTTCGAAACAGCGGACGACTTGGACCATCGCATCCACTTCGCGGATGTGGGTGAGAAACTTGTTCCCCAACCCTTCGCCTTGGGCGGCGCCTTTCACGAGTCCGGCGATATCCACGAACTCGATGACCGCCGGGATCACCACCGTTGTCTTGGCGATCTTTTGCAGGACTTCGAGCCGATCATCCGGAACAGTGACCACGCCCACATTGGGGTCGATGGTGCAGAACGGGTAATTCGCTGCCTGCGCTTTGCGGGTGCGCGTGACCGCGTTAAAAAGGGTGGATTTGCCCACATTCGGGAGACCGACGATTCCGGCTTTTAGCATAAAGAGGGCCGGAGGATGCCGAGCTCCGGGCGAGTGGCAATAGGCAAATGATCGGAATCGCCTCTCATCGGGCTTCGGCCACGTTCATGTAGCCGATAAACATCTCCTCCCAGCTTTGTTCCCCGAACTTCACCGTGGCGCTCGGATCGGGATTAGCGGGATTCCACTGGGTGTTGTCGAATCCACCCGAGATGCGGACGATCGTTCCGGCGGGAAGTAACCGAGGTTCCGTCAGTCGGTAGAGCGTCTGCCAATTGAATCGATACGCCGGAATACTGACCAGAACCTCGCGGATTCCGTTCGGGAATTCTGCTTCGAACTGCATATCCTGACCCCGGCAATGCATGTGCGGCCCCACTTCATAAAGCCAGGTAGCGGTCGTGAATGTGTTCGTTGCAACCACCCGAGTGTTGCGCGATTTGGGATTGATGACGAAGTCCGTGTTGTAACCCGCCTTCGTTTTCAATTCGTGAGTCGGAACCTCGCGGGAGAAGTATAGGCCCAATTGCGATCGGTCGGTCGTCGCCGTTCCATTCACCGTGTAATGCATTTGGACGGCAAACAAGGAGTTTGCCTTCAAGAGCTTGCCGGTCGAGGCGGGAAATTCCACGGGGTCCAGTCCCGGTACATACGCCGCAAAATAGCCATTTAGTCCGCCCTCAATGTCGACGAATTCCTGAGGAGTGGATGCAGCGAAGACCAGGCCGTGGTGGACCACCGCCCGATTGCCCGGCTTCAGCACGGCAGCACGTAGCCAGGTATTCGTCGTGAACGGGCTGAATACGAGTAGATAGCGATAGTTCACCGTGCCCGTCGCCGGCACCTTCTGCTCGGGGATGTCGATGATGTAATCCGGCGTTCCCAGCTCCCAATCGTTGGGAACGGGCGGCGGAGTGGTTTCCAGGATATCCGGCCCATCTCCGCGCTGCGCACCCGCGTCCAGCCACGCGACCAATTTGTCGAGGTCTGCGGGGGCGAGTGAAAAATCGTTCCCGAGCGCCGCGTAGCGTGGGTCGGCATGCCAGGGTGGCATGTCGCCCGTCAGCAGATCCCGGCGAATCTTGGCGGAGCGGGAAGCGACCGCCTGGTGATTGGTCATCGCATACGACCCAATATTGCCCGGACTATGGCATCGCACGCATTTGTCGATCAGGACCGGAGCGATATCGCGGCTGTAGTCGAGCGTCCCCCAATCCCGGAGTGGCATCGGAGATTCGGCCGGAACCGCGCGCGAAATCACGGGAGGATTGCCTGCGAAAAAGCTGTCCAATGCATCGGCCAGATACGTCCGGCGCATCCTGCCGGCCGTCGTCTCATGCGAATGCTCCAATGCTCCCTGATAAAACGCGGAGAGATCGCTATTGTCGAGGGCCACAACTTCAAACGCGTACGCACAGCCGAAGGCCCGGGAGAGCGCCTGACTGCGGTCGTGCAGTATCGGCAGACTGATGGACTGGGTCTGCGCCAACGTAGCGATCTGGTCTCGGGTGTCGCGCGGATTGATGATCCAGAAGACGGCTCCATTCGGTTGATGTTTTTCCGCGAGGGACTTGATCGCAGGCCAATGGGTTTGAATTTCCGCGTTGTCCCCAAATACGAGTACGATCACCGCGGCGTCGCCCTCGCGGTAGAGTTCACGCGCAACTCCCAGGTGATCGACCAGACGAAAATTTGCGACCGGGACCCGGGGCGGGCGAATCTCGAGTTTCTCCAACCGATAGAATCGACGGCCCTTGGCATGCCCATTCATGTCATGCCAACGGGTCGGGTCGGTGCCGAGCGTCAGGTCCAACAGCGATTCCCAATTGCCGGCTTGCAGATCATCAACGCCAGATAACCGGTAACCCCCGGGATTGCCAATCCCCGTCAAATCCAGGGCGGGCAGCCCGCAAACGGGATCCCAGACTCCGCGGATGGGTTGAGCGGCGGCGGTCAGGATCAGCGCAAACAAGCCGACCAACGCGGGTAGAAAGGGATGGAACAGTTTCATTTTCGAGGTTCTTCAAATCGGACAACTTTTTCGTCCGGACGTGCATATCCAAGCACTTCGCGAGCGGTCCGTTCAACGGCTTTTGGGTCATTCTTCAACGCTTGATTTCGGATTTCGAGCATTCGATTCGTTGCCGCGAGCCCATCGCGAAGTTCGAGTTTTCGTTGCAATTCAGCACGGCGGGCCTGATTCGACTTGATCAACGGCAGATACTTCAGACCCGCGCCCAACAGAAAGGCGACGAATACGAGGGTGAGTACCACGCGATAAAACCAAGTCCCAAAACTGGTCATACTCGTATCGATACGATGCCGATGGCACGCAACATGGGCCAATGGTAGACACATCACACTATTCGTCGACCGCAAATCACGGATGCGCCCTTGTGGCGATGGGTGCAGGACAAAAATCTTCACGAGTTTTAGAATCATCCACAGTACGCCTGCAACGGGGTCGATGCCTTGGTCGGGCTCGCCTCGACCGGAACCACGCGGTAGGAATCGCACGCGAAGCCGCGAAGCCGCGAAGGAAATCAAAGCAAAGCGGCTGCGGGAACCAACTTCGGCAGGGATCTGTCGCGTAAAAGTGCTCACCCGTCGGCGGGTTTTCCAATTCCTGCTCTCTTCGCGGCTTCGCGACTTCGCGCGAGTATTCGGGCTCGCGGAGTCAGAAACTCGCGCAACCGGCAGGACGGGTCCTGCCCCACAGCGACCTAGAGATTTCATGCCAAGAAAACGGCCTGTTTTTCAACGGAATCAGATTTTTGTCTTACCCCGTGCGGCGATCGAGCTCGCCAGACGGGTCTGCTGAGGGTTAATTCTTCCGAATCTTCCCATCATGAACCTCCTCGTTCCCCTCGCACTTTGCCTGCTGACTGCCGCCCTGGCCGGCTGCGGCAGATCTCCAGAAGTTGGTCCGGCCACGGCCGCTGCTTCCCCGGAGCGGAAAAAAATCACCGTTGCCTTACTCCCCAAAAGCAAGGGCAACGGCTATTTCGTCTCCTGCAAACAAGGGGCCGATAGAGCGGCTCGCGAGCTCGGGATCGAACTTATTTACGACGGCCCAACCACGCCCGATCCCGCGCGTCAGAACGAAATTGTTGAGAATTGGGTAACGCTGGGTGTCGATGTGATTGCCGTCGCGTGTGAGAATCGGGACGGTATTTCCACCGCTCTGCGTCGAGCCCGCGAAAAGGGAGTGCACGTGGTGACCTTTGATGCCGATGCCCAGCCGGATGCGCGGGAATTTTTTGTCAACCAAGCCACCCCGGAGGGGATCGGCAATGCGCTCATGGACGAGGCGGCACGTTTGCTCAATGGGGAGGGTGAGTTTGCGATCATCACGGCCTCGTTGACGGCTCAAAACATGATCGAATGGCAGCGACACATCGAGGCGCGCCGGCTCGCAAAATATCCCGCAATGAAAAATGTCGCCCTGCGCCCCTGCGATGATTTGAAGGACAAGGCTCAGGCTGAAGCGACGACGCTCCTCGGAGCCTATCCGAAGTTGGGCCTGATCATGGCGATCTGTTCTCCGGCGGTGCCCGGTACGGCGGAGGCGGTTAAGCAGGCCGGCAAGATCGGCAAGGTTCGGGTCATTGGTCTCGGTCTTCCCAGCGAGAACAAGCGGTACGTCAAGGAAGGTGTCACCGACACGGTCATCCTCTGGAAGACGGTCGACCTGGGCTACCTCACCGTCCAGGCCGCAGTCGCTGTGGTTCGGGGAGAACTTAAACCGGGCGCAACCTCGCTGCGGGCCGGAACCCTTGGAGAATTCAGAATTGCGGGGGACAACATCCTCCTCGGTGAGCCCTTCCTATTTACCAAAGATAATATCGATCAGTTCGATTTCTAGCAGGGCATTCCTTGGTCGAGAGGGCGCATCCCGAAGTTGTTGGTAGAGGTTGTCGCGCTGCGACAACCGCGCCCTTGTCCAGCGGGCGGATAGGGCCGCTGCGCGGTTCGTACCGCGCCGGAACGGCACGGGGACGCCGCAGCGCGGCGTCCGCTACCGTCGCCAACAACTTCTACGTGCCCTGGTCCAGATCGGGGCGTAGTTTTTCTTGTCCGAAGGCGCTGAGTTTCGGTAGGTTCAGACCTCAGTAAAACCGGCAAAATCGGATAGTAAGACGCGGAAGTTCAATTCCGTGAAAGTGACGATAAACGGAGGCGCGCGGCGGCGCGCTTTTCAGACCGTTTTCCCCCCACTCAACCCGGGTGGGCTTTAGGTTTTCTGCGG
>CAMAUY010000207.1 GCA_945861565.1 Akkermansia muciniphila | reverse complement strand
CTTCATCTTGCCAGCGAGACGGGTTGCTGAGGAACGGAGAGAGAGTGTGTGGCGCTAAGTATCATGGCTCGAGGCGCAGTCGATAGAAACGAGGTTTGGTAATTGCAGGCGGCACGGAGTCGTCGAAATGCTCCTCGGTCGAGGTGGCGATGCGCGGGAAGCCTGCCCCAGGGAGTTGGCGGAAATTCTCGGTGAGGGCGTCGGAGTAGAGCAGGTCATAGAAGCGTCCAGGGACCGCATGCCAGGTCAAACGAACATGACCGTCGGGTAGCAGCGCGGCCGTCAGACGCAAGGCGGAGAGCGGGTCACGTGGATCGCTGTCGCTTAGATACTCGCCGAGATTGGAAATCCCGTCTCGGTCCAGGTCGGCATCTGGACCGTCCGCGCCGGTGGCGGCTTCTGGATTGATTTGGTGCCGAGTTTCCCAAGCGTCGGGCAGTCCGTCGGAGTCGGTGTCGACTTCAGTGCCGGTCACGATCTTGATCTCATCGGGGGTGCCGTCGGCATTCAGGTCGAGTTCCGACCGCACCTGCTTGATGCGGGGCCACTCGTGCAACACCACGCAATGGATCGCGCCGGGGGGGACTTCGAAGGGTCCATAAACCGTCGACGCATTGTTCTCCCGAGACCCAGCCACGGCATCGATCCGCAACGAGTGGCGGTTCATCTGAATGGATTCGTTGTAATATTCCACCGCACGTCGATCGCGAAGTGCCCGGAATTCCTGCGCGCGGTTCCCTTCGCTCCTGAGCCCTTTCCATTCGAAGGTCACTCCGGAGTTCGTTTGGAATACCATCCCGATGCGGGTTGTGAAGTTGGTATCGGCTGCCTGGGGGATGTAGCGGAAGGAGGACAGACGATCGGCGCGCGTGCCCAGCTTAATCTGGTTGGCGTGTCCCGGCGTGCCTTGAGCTGATTCCATCTGGAGGGAGATCCCATTGTCTGAAACATGGAAGAAACTCGATCGTGAGGATCGGACGTTCATTTGAACCGAGAGGTTGGTATAGGCCGATGCGTCCGTGGGTTGGAGAAACACCGGAATGGAGTGTGTGCGGTTGGTCGTCGAACCGAGCGGCACCATCGCCCGAAGCCCCGGCAAGCTATCTACGAAATGTCCATCCGGTCGCCATCCCCATTCACCCTGTGGCGAGCTGTAGTGAGCGTCGGCTCCGCCGGCGATGAACATGAGCAGTTGCGGTATCTCGAGGACGGGTCCGATCAGCACGATGGGTGCGGTCCGCCTCCCGCTGTACGTTTCCACCGGGATCGCGAAGATGCCGTCCCCGGTCTCGCCACCGAAGGTGAACTTGTCGGCGCTCAGATCGAAGTCGATGAAGGCTCCAGTCACGCAGGAGGATGAGGCGGAGTCAGGCGGCTCGCAGGGTTTCTCATTGTCGTAAACCCAAATGCGGGTGTGGTTCGCGTTGTTGGTAAAGTTGTCTTCGATGCGGTAGGGCGTCACGCAGTGGCCGCCGCCGTCAGCTCGCTGCATACAGATGGTATAGGCGCCGAGCCGTCCGCGCATCTCATTGAGCCGTGCGGTCGGAAAGCCGCTCAGGCTGGTGGCTGATCTCGACTGCGCCAGGCCGAGTGTGAGATACTCGAGACTGGTCTGGGCTCCATGATTGGCCCGGATGACTGCCCAGACGTCCTTGGGTTTGGGCGGGCGATTGTTGCGTCCCCCAAAGTTGCTCGTGTCATACTCGCCGGGGAAACCGGGATCGAGTATGCCGTTGGCAAAGAAGGCGTCCGGATCGAAGTCGACCGGGCGACGTATGTTATTAAAAAGTTGAACCGCGGTGCTGGCCATACCGACGCAGCTACCCCCGGACTCCTCCATCCAGTAATCATAGACGAAGAACCAGATGCCCCAATAGAGCGGGTCAGGCACGCAGGCGGGGCACTCGCCGATGTAGGCATTTTCCCCGTAGCAGGCCAAAAACTCGTTCAGCCGGGCACCTGCTCCCTGATTGTCGAATCGGAAGCCGCGGGTGATAGGGTAGGGCGGGCGTTGGATTCGGAAGTCTCCCACGACGCTATACTCGATGCGACCGGGGCGGAACAGCGTGTCGTGGGCCACCCATCGCCAGGTGGTTTGGGCATCGAAGGACAGAACGAAGAGCGGGTTGACCAAGGGCCCGTTGAGGTCCAGTTGGACGGTCTCCGGCACGAATGGGGCTTCGACTTCGACGGACTTTCCGTCGGCTGCGAGTGATTTGACGACGGCAGGCAGGAGAGTCCACGCTGCCGGGCTGTTCGGGAATCTGGGGCTCACCGGCGCGAGAAAGAATTCCATGCTCCCATGCAGGTTCGTGCCCGTCAACGTGACCCGTTCGCCGGGGCCGCCGGGCTCGCCCTGGCGGACGACGGCGCCGCATTGCGGGTTAAACGGTGATGCGCTGGTAATGGCGGCGGTTCCCGGAGGCGGTTGAAGGAAGAAATCGGCGCTGGCGAGTTGGACGACTCCTGTGGTTCCAAGCGGCAGAGCCGGATACAGCACGCCGTTGGTGAACACCGAGAGAGGCTCGACATCATTGGGCAGGCAGTTGGTGCAGACGACGGGGCGACCAAGCAGGGCGAAGCTCACCGTTCCGGGTTGGCCGCGGATGGTTTGACCTGCGGGCATGGGCACGTCGAAGCGGAAGCGTCCGGAGCTGTCGCTGCGGGTGCTATGGGCGATGTCATTCGCAAAGAGAAACATGGGATGATTGGCCAACGGCGGCGTGGTTTTGGTCGGACTTGCAAAGATCCGTCCGTTCCACCTGACGCGAGGCAGCGTGGCGCTGCCATCGCCATAGGTCATGGTTACCCACTGCGTGGGCACCGCCGGTAGGGCCTCTTCCGGGGTGAAACTTGAACCGCCCGTCCCTGTGAGATTCGATATTCCAATAGCGACGCCATCGAAGTCGTCGAAAGAGCCAAGCAACGTCCGCGACACGCGGAACTCCACGCACGCACTTTGGTTCACGTCATCCCCGCAGAATGTCTGAGTGGCTTGCCAAAGGCTACGTGGCGTGCAGGGCTGGGATGGCCCGAGGTTGGGCGGCGTGAAGCAGGCGAAATAGCCTCCTAGTCCGTCCCCGTTCAAGAAGGTGGTGTGATTGGTGTCTCCGTCGATCGGTACCTTGATTTGTATCTGCGGAAACTCGGCGAGGGCAGGGCGTCCGTTCGTCGTGTCGATGAATAAACTGACAGAGGTATTGGGGGAGAAGCCTGTGCGCCCATCGACGCTCAGGGCGATGAAGAGGTTGTCGTCGGTTCGAATGAAATAGGCGACGTTGTCACTGACCGCTGGTAAATTAGGATAACGCAAAACCAATTGATCACCCTCGGCATATTCCGTGGCTAGGTTGATCGAGCCATCGGCAATCGGCGCGACCGGGGAACGAGGCACGACCAGATCACGTGGCAGCATGCCAACGACCTGTTCGGTGGGCGCGGCCCCGGATCCGACTAAACCGGAGATTTCCTCAATCCGTCCCCCTCTGGGAAAAATGGCGGCCAGTCCGGGTTGATTGCGCACTTCGCGATATAAACCCTCTCGGATTTCAATCTCGCTCCGAGCGACGGACCAGAGCCGGACTTCATCCAGACTCCCGCCGAAATGCGACACGATGGAGGCGTCGTTGGTGGGGCCCACCTGGTCATGCCCGATCCTCAACCGTCGCAGTTGACCCGCCCCTCCGTGGCTTAAGGGTTGGGTGCCCGCCAATTCGCCGTTGATGTAAAAGCGTGCGGCGGATCCATCGTAGGTGACGGCGACGTGCGTCCATTTCCGAGCCGGGACGATACGAGGCAGTTCCACGAAATCGGTTCCGCGACTGAAGCGCAATCGCGGCGCAAAACCCAGCCAGTACGAGCCGGGCGCGTCATGGGAGACCAGTGTTTCAAGCCGATTTGTCTCCTCACGGAAGACCCAGGCCTCAATTGTCATGGCGACGGCGCGATCCCAATCCGCTCTCGGTTCGAACACCACGTGGTTTCCTTGGGAGATGGCGTAGTGTGAACTGCGGCGAGGGGGAATGCCGGCCGGATCGGGGAAAGCCGGGATTGAGAAGATTTGGTCGGCTCCGTTGCCTCGCCCGATGTTGTTCGTGGCTGCCAGTCGATAGTGAATGGTTTGGCCTTGGAACGTGCCGGCGATGTCGGCGCTGACGGGCGTTGCGTTTGGACCATTGGGCACCTGAAAGGTCGGGGTCAAGTTGCCGTAATTAGTCGTCGGCCCCCATTCGAACCAAGCGGTCATGGCTGTGCCTATCGGAGTCACCGCGCCATTCAGCTGCGCTGAGGTCAGGCGCAGCGAAGTGGCGGGGAGGGTCTGCGCGGGACTGGGCGTTCGAAGGGTCTGGTCGACTCCAAACCGAACGGTCGCGCTGTTCGAACTGAAGGCGCGATAGACATAGCTCGCATCGAAAGTCAGGTCGGTGAGCGTGAGGTTATAAGGTTGGTCTGCGTTCGCACGCGGACCACCCGTCGTCAGGACCGTTCGAGCATTGTCGAAGTTGGTTGTCCGCCCCCATTGGAAGCCTACCGAGATCCTCGAACGATTGGGGTTCGCCAATCCGTTCAGGGTTGCTTGAGTGAACCCCAAACTGGTTGCGGCCAGGGTTTGCGAGTTGGGCACGACCGGTGTGAACAAAGAGGGACCTAACCAAGCCCCGTTATTGCTTCCTCCCAGCGGGGCGTCGTCGACGACAGTGTTGCCGCTGCCTTCATTGCAGGGATAGTAGGCCAGCTGGTTGCTCCTCCCGGCTGGAAGGTTGCCGTCCATGCTGTTTAGAATTCCGGACACACTCAGGCTTTCATTCCAGACACGGACATCGTCGATGAAGATGGACCCGATGAAATTGTCGTTTCCATTGGGATAGCTGCCAATCCGCACTTGCTGGGTGGTCGTCGCTGCCCCTGGGGTTCCTGTCCAAGCCACCGAACCGCGCTGAGTGCCGTCGACATAGATCCTGGCACCGGCCGTGTCCACGACCAGGGCAACGTGATGCCACCGTCCGTCCGCGATGAACCCGCCGTCCAGGCCATCGGCACCCCCTGAAGCATTTCGGCTCGGGCTGACGAAGTAGAATCCCCGTACCCGGCCGTTGAGCAGGAACAGGTTCCACCCGTTCCGTGAGTTGGCCACGTATTTGTTCACGAGCCCCTGCTGTCCGGTGGTCACCGTGGTGTTAACCCAAGCCATCACTGTGATGGGGAACGAGTTGAACGCAGTCACGTGTGGCACGGCCACATAGTTAACCGTGCCGGCGATGAACAGAGCATTGCCTCTGGCGCCGACTGGGCATCTGACGAGGGCGCGAGCGATAGGCACGCCGCCAGTAACAAACCCCTGCGGAGGTTATCCTTGAGCCAATCCGAGTACTTCAAAAACAGAGCCATCTTTGTGTGGGGGTGATGCACCACCAATGGATGTTCTCGTTTTGGAAAGAAACGTCACCAGAAAAGTGAAGAAACTTTTGTCGAGTGAACTATGACCCTAAAGAGGAGTGTGTTTTCTTTAACTCTTTTTGGATCCGCGTGTTCCGTGGGCCATCCTTTTTCGTTTTTTTGGAGTCCATTCCGCAGCTTCAGACCTCAGAAGAATGGGGGTCGGACTGAGAAAACAATGGCGAGTTGAAATCCCTGAAAACGGGATAGTTTTCAGGCGGGCGGATGGATATGGCCCCTGGGTTGGGGCGGGTTGCGGGGCAGTGTGCAGGGCTCAGGGGAGGAGATTCATCTTCAATTCCATCTCGGATCGTTGGCCCAAACGGAACTTCAGTTTTCGACCCGGCAAACGCGGATGATCGAGTCCCAGGGCATTGAGGCCGTCGAGCGTCTGGATGACGGCCTTTTTCAACTCGCCGCCGTAGTTGGTTCGGGGCATGAGGTGAATGACGATCTGCTGGGCACTGACTTCGATGTCTTTTCGGCGAGTGAGTCGAGTGGTTTCATAGCGATGATCGGCAGCCTTGGCGGCCGCCAGTTGTCGACGGAGCGCCTTGGCAGCGGGCGTGTCGGTCGCGGCCTCCTGCACTAATTGGGCCAGGATGGTCTGCTCCGTCGCGCCGAGATGGGAAACGCCGGCCAAGGCGGCGGCGAAAATCAGAACCCCGGCGTGATCGCACCAGTAGAGCGAAGCGGCGAGATCTCGTGGGAAAAAGGGAGAGGGGTGTGCAGTGTCCCCGGAGGGCAGCCCAACCGGGAGCACGGGATTAACCACCGGATTGGCCGTGGGATTGGCCACCGAATGGGGTGTGTTCTCGGTGGGGGGGTCCTCCAGAGACTGCAATAACCGTCTCACCGCACCGTAGCTTCCCTCGGCTACCAGATCCGACTACCGCAAACGCGCGAACTTTTCGACAACCTACGTTCGCTTGCGGCCCGCTCCGCGGCCTTCCAATACCCGGACCAACTCCACCGGTTGCGTTTCGGCCGTGGGTGTGGGCGTCGGGGTTTCGGGTTCGAGCATCCCGAAGACTACCTCCCAACCGCCCGCTGGGAGAAGTCCGCTCTGCGCGATCGCCACCCGCCCCAGTCACCAAAACACCAAATCCGAGGGATTTGAACCGGTCACTGTCGTTTCCCGTTTACCCCCTTTTTTCTGAGGTCTGAGCCTAAGGGAATCCCCTTCGGCTCATCCAAGATGCTGCTTGAAGAATGCCACGGTGCGTTCCCAAGCCAATTGCGCATTCTTCTCGTCGTAGCGACCGGTCGAGTCGTTGTGGAAGCCGTGGTTGCACTTCGGATACATCTGCATCGTGTAGTTCGCCTTGGCCGCCTTCAAATCGGCCTCGTACTCGGGCCAGGTGTCGTTGACCCTCTTGTCCAACTCAGCAAGCTGCACCAA
>CAMAUY010000206.1 GCA_945861565.1 Akkermansia muciniphila | reverse complement strand
CGCTCTTTGGTTGCCCTGTAATGTCGGCGAGTTGCTCAAACGCTATGGGACAGCAGGCGGACGCGGGGGAACCCTGATGTGGCCCCGCCAGAGCGCCCTGCCCGGCTTCAGCGCCTATCTCATGGGACAGCACCCGTGAAACGCTACGAAGAAACTCCGCCTCCACACCGAAAAAATCTGCATAGCTCTTCCTCACCGTTATCCCGGTTCTCCCTCTGGGATCGACGACATGTCCGCGATTGCCTATCCCTTATGGGATGGCTGTGAAAACAACCTGCACACCAATTCGCCCTACAAGCGGCGTTCCATCGGCCGCGCGGAAAGCCCGGACATGATTCACTGGTCCGAGCCCGAAACCATCCTCGTGGCAGACAATCTCGATTATCCCGACACGGAATTCTATGCGATGCCGGCGGCGTTCCATGAAGGCTGGACCTTCGCCTTTCCCTGGGTCTTCTCCACCACCAACACGAAAATCTCCCCGCAGTTCGCGTTCAGCCGCGATGGCATCAACTACAACCGCACCTATCGCGAACCAATCATCCCCCTCGGTGACAATGGCGATTTCGATTCGGTGACCGTTTACCTCCAGGAAGGTCCGTTGCTCCACAACAACGAACTCTATTTTTACTACACGGGCACGAACTGGCGTTCCCCGGAACAGCTGGTGCAGCTGGGCGACAAGGCCATGGCAAGGGTTGGCCTGGCCAAGTTGCCGGTGGAAGGATTCGTCTCGCTCGAAGGAGCGCGGCAGGATTTCAGCATTGTGACGACCCGTTCGTTCAGCTTCACGGGCGACGGACTCTATCTCAACCTGTATGCCGCCCTGCAGCAGTGGGGCGCCGAGCCCTGCCAGGTGAAAGTGGAATTGCTGGATGGACGCCACCGCCCCCTGGAAGGCTACACGCTCGCGGACGCGGATGCCATTTCCACCACCGGGGTGAACCAAAGGGCTTCCTGGAAAGGAAAAAAGGACGTCTCCGGCCTCGCAGGCCAATCGATCCGCCTCCGGATTTATTTTAAGAACGCTAAATTATATGCGTTCCAATTCCGCTAAATGAGACTTGGTTGGTGGTTGCATATGCCCGCCGCAAAATCCCCCCGTCGCGGCCGCGCTCAGCGCGGCCTTTCCTCCGCCCTCGCGCTCCTCGCCCTGCCACTGGTTTCGCTGCCGCCGGCCGTGGCCGCCACCGCCGATGGCCGGCTCCGGCTGCTCTTCGATGACTATTACCAGATCGACCGCACCGGCCATGCGTTTTCCCAGGGTGTGGCGTTGAAAGCCGCCGACCGCTCGCTCTCGAACTTCTATTATCCCGAAGCCAACGGCATTCCCAACGGCACGTTTGTCACCACCCAGTCGATTGCGGACAAATTCCAAGTGAGCATCAGCCAGCAGCCGATCGATGAAGCGCTGCTCCGCTCGGCGGATGTCTACATGCTGGTCTGCCCACTTAAACCCGAGGCCGGGGGACGGGCCGCACTCACCGAAAAAGAGGGAGCGTTGCTCGAGGATTTCGTCGCGCGCGGCGGCCGGCTGGTTCTGATCCTGAATTCCATCTCGAGCTCCGGGAAAACCAACTTCGACCTCCCCGGCGTCAACGGCATTGCCCGCCGGTTTGGCGTCGAGTTCCAGACTGAGGAGACCGGTACCTTGTCGGTGCCGATCGCCCGGGACCATCCTTTGTTCGATGAGGCAAGCAGCGTGATCTACGGCAACGGCACCACCCTGCGGATTCTTCCCTCCGCGGACCCTGCCACCCTGGCCGTGCTGAACGATCCCCGCGAAAAAAGCGCCCATGCTCCCGTCGCGGTGCTCGCATCCTTTAAAAAAGGAAAGGTCCTCCTCCTTGGCGACAGCGGCACGATCGGCAACGCCCACATGTTCCGCAGTGACCTCGATCACGCCAAGGCCGTGCGGGAAATGTTTTACGGATTACTGCCCGATGGACCGGCTCCGGCTTATGGCTGGAAACCAGGCCAGCGGATGAAAGTGCGCATCAAACACGAACAGGTCATTTCCGGCTACCCTTATGGCAATCAACTCCTGACCCTCCTTAAGGCCGAAGGCAGCGAAGTCCTGCAAACGGAAGCCCGTTTACTCGATCTGGATTCATCGCCCGACAAGAAAGCCGCCGCCGAGAAATCGCGCTATGTCTCCACATTCTTACGGAAGGAAGTTTCCCTCCATCTGAGCATCGGCACCTTCGACGGCCGGGCCTATGCGGCTACGTGGAAAACCGAGGCCGGTGAAAGCTTGGCCAGCCGGATTCTCCCCAAGGGCCGCGTTTTGGAGCTTTCCGCCACCGGGAAGGATTTGACCGCCTGGCAATGGGCCATCGACAGCGAGCTCCTGTGCGCTCCGTTGAAACCGTACGCCAAACCCGGCGAAAGCTGGGAAGCCCAGGGTCTCAGCGCCCTGCCCCACGCCCAACTTTCACCGGTTCCGACCATGATCCAGAGCCCATCGACCTTTCGGTTCGAGGGCGAGGCCAGCTCCGATGGGAAGGCCTGCTATCTTTTCACCCGGACCACAGTCCTCAATCTGGGACAGGCGCCGTTGCGGGACTTTGTCGGCGCTGAATCCGTAACTGCCCTCGAGGCCGATGGCATCAAGGTCCTGGCCGGTGGCCAGTATGCCGTGACCCGCTATTGGATCAGCCGGGACACGCTCCTCCCCGTCCGGACCGAAACGCGCATCTCTGGTGGAATCTGGTACAAGGACGCCAAATTTCCCGATCGTTATGAAGGCACGCACGACTGGAGGAACTTCGAGAACTGGAAGGAAATCAACTTCGTCGCGACCTTAGGCCGGCTGATCACCGCAGACTTCGAAAGCGAGTAGCCCCCATACCTTGCCTTGGGAGCTGTTTGGGAATCCGTCTCTCCGCGTAGCGAATGCCGTGATGCTTTCGTCCGAACCCGAAACGCTCACGCGTTTCGCCACGAAAATCCCAAAGCAACCGGCATTCCCCAAACAGCTCGTAAACCAAGGTGCTCTTTTCCGCGGAACGCAGGGCCGCGGTTAATTCCAGCCATGGCAAAAAATCAATTACGGATCGCCTGATGTATTTCCTCACCCTTCGCCGGGGGTGGGAACAACCTTTCCCGTTCAATCAACTCGAGGAGCAGCTGCGCCGTGAGCTCGTGACCCTTCTGGTTGGGATGGATGCCGTCCATGAGCAGCACTTCAGATGACTCCTTCCTCCAGGCATCGTGCACCGCCATCACATCGATCAGGAATGCACCGGTGCGGCGGGCCACCTTGCGCGCCGTCTCCGCGTAGACCCGCAGGAGAACGTTGAACCCATCGGGATCCTCGGGATCGTAGGGCGGCCTTCCGTACATCGCCTTGAGCTGCGGCGTCCACTGCAGCGGATTTGGTGTCATCACAATCACCTTCGCCCCCCATGCGAGGCAGCTAACGACGAAGAACTCCATGTTGGCCTCGAAATCCGCCAGCGCCACGCGGGGTACCGTCACCGGGGGCTTTTTCCATCCATCGACTGCTGAATCATTGATGCCGAACTGGATAATGACCAGATCCGGCCTCTGCGCCAAAACATCGTCCGCAAACCTTGCCCGCCCCGCCTTCGTCGTATTCCCCAGCACCCCGGCGTTGACCACTTTTATTCCGACCTCCCCTTTCGCCTCCCATTCGCGACGCAAGAGTTCGGGATAGGGATCCACTCCTTTCCGCGGGGCGGTCGTGGAGTCGCCAAACGCGACGAGGGTGAATCCCGACGCTGGCAAAACGCACGGGACGGACAACCACAACACGATTGCCGGCAAGGTCAGGAGGCGCATCCGGGCATCATGTCCGCGTCCCGGAATTCACTGCAAGTCCATCGCCGGAACGATGCAGTCGGAGTAGCCCACGAAACACACGAATGACACGAAATGAAGATCTTCAGAAAGAATCCAACGCATTCGAGAATTCACCTGAACAGTGAATCAGGTTTGGACCGAAAAACCCTCTCTTATCGGCCGCTGGTTTCGTGTCGTTCGTGTGTTTCGTGGGCCATATATTCTGAAAGTTTTCGGCTCAGGTTCGCGCCTCACTCGCAAAAAAGAAAAGCGATGCGATCTCGTTCCGAGCGAACGGACGGGTGAACAACCCGCCCGTTCACATTCCAACTCGTTCAGCGGCGGGCGCAGATGATTTCCACTTCGCTCACGACCGGCGAATTCGCTCCATCGCGTGAAGTGAGTACTGCCCGGTACTGCAACCAGCCATCCTTCACGCCAATCCCGGACAGCCGGGAACCCGAGGCCGTGTAATAGGAGGAATCGCCGTCCGGACCCGTCCATTTTGCCTTCCCCAGGCCCTGCTGCGTCGTCGCGCTGCGCACTTGGAATTTAACGCCCGTACCCAGCTCGGTCACGGCTTTCCATTGGAGTTGCGCAAAGCCGTGGTCTTTCGGCGCCTCGATCGGGGCCGAAATGTAATCCCATTCGTAGGCGCGGGTGTAGATGTTACCCGCATCCACCATCGCATCCATGTGGGGCCCCATCGTTGGAATATTGGTGCGGCGGGTGGTCGAGTAACCCTTTTCCCCACCCCAGTAAATATTCGTCCCGCTGAGATGGCTGAAGTTTTTCTGGTGGTTGGTGATGATCAGCTCCAGCCAGCCGTCGCGGTTCAGATCCAGTGCATCCATGGAGGCGGACGAAGCGGCATCGAGGAAGGTGCGTTTCTTCTCGCCGTATCCCCGGGTGCCGTCGCCCCAGTAAATGATGGCGGGAAGTTCCCGCGTGGTATCCGAGAGATAGCTCGAGAACGCGAGGTCGAGATGACCATCGCGGTTCAAGTCCGCAATGGTCACGTCCAGCGCATTGTAGGTCTCGAACTGGGTCCGTTCCTTCAACTCGCCCTGCGGATTTCCCCAGTAAATAAAGCTGAAGCTGTTCCGGGTCGTGCCCTCCACGCCGGTGCCGCCCACCACGGGTTGATCAGGCAGCCGCTTGCCCCTGAGCCCGCTGGTGAAAACCACGTCCAGCCAGCCATCCCGGTCGAGATCGGCCACGCCGGCATGGGTGGCCCCGTTGGTCTCCAGCGTCGTGACCCGGCCCGAGGCGTAGCCGTTGGGACCACCCCAGCGGATTTGCGAACGATCAATGTCGATCAGGGGGAAAACCAAGTCGAGATGACCGTCCTTGTTCAGGTCGGCGATGGAGAGGGCAATCGCACCGGTGGTGCCCGCGCCTCCAATCAGGGAGAAGGTCTCGGTGCGCGCCTCCTTGAATTGCCTGGCACTGCCATACACGATGATCACCTGGGGACTGCCCTCCTTGGTGTTCCGGCCAAGACGGCCGACGCAAATGAGGTCGAGATAACCGTCGTTGTTCACGTCCGCCGTGTTCAGGGCGGAGACATTTTCCCCGCCGATCAGCGATTTGATCGGAAGCTCGGTGCGGTTGTTGACGTCATAGCCCGAGGCGCCGCCCCACAAGATCCACGTGCTGCCACCGGTGACCAGCACGAGATCGGGGTAGTTGTTATCGTCGAAATCGGCGATGGTGTACATCATGTAGCCGCCGGGCAGGAGGTGGGTGACGGAATTGCTGGAGTAGTGATGCTCCTTGTTGCCCCAGTAAATGGGCGTGGGCAGACTCGCCTCGCTGCCGGAAAGGTGATTGAGCAAAACCACATCCTGGTTGCCGTCGCGGTTGAGGTCCGCGATTCCGACGCCGATCGCGCCGAAGGCATGCAGTTCCTTGCGTCGTTCATCCGCATATCCCCTGGCACTGCCCCAGAAAATCTGGGCCGGGAATCCCTGCGCCGGGGTGGCATTGCCAAACACGAGATCGGGAAACCCATCCTTGTTCAGGTCTCCCGCCTTGACCGACATCGCCGCGATGGTTGCCAGCTGGGTACTACGGTCAGCGCGATAGCCGCCCTTGTCGCCCCAATAGATCACCGACTTGGACACCTCGTTCTCGCCCTTCTTTCCCGACCCCGCATTGGCAACCACCAGGTCGACCTGGCCGTCACCATTCAGGTCGGCGGCTTCAAGGCCGTTGCTGTTATCCGCGGGCAGCTCGGCCACCCGCGTGGCGCTCAGGCCTCCCTTGCCGCCGTGGAAGACGAGCGCGCTGGCACTACCCGCCACCACGAGGTCCGACACGCCGTCGCCATTCAGGTCGGACGCCAACGCCGTGTGCATTTCAATCTTCTCGCCACCCTTCGGGGCCAGTTGCAGGACCTGACGCGAGCTTTCGCCAAATTTTCCGCTGCCATCGCCCCAATAGACATAGGCGCTCTGCTCCTCGTGGAGGTTGTTCACAAACGCGAGGTCGAGGTGCTTGTCGCCGTTGAAATCCCCGATGGCCGTGTCCGAGGCGGAGATCGTCGGAATCGAGCTGCGGCGCGAGGCGTCAAATCCGGTGGGATGTCCCCAATACACGTATGACTCCAGATTGTTGATCATCGGCCCGAACCGGACATCGAAGCCCCGTTCGAAGCCTTGGTTCGCGATGACGATATCCGGCAGGCCATCTTCGTTAAGGTCTCCGACCGCGATCCCGGCGGCGATGTATCCCGGGAGGATCGTGCGGTCGCTCTCCCGGAAGCCCTGGGCGCTGCCCCAGTAGATGTAAGCCGGCATGTCCTGACGGAAATTATGCATCATGTTGCCGGAAACGATGTCCTCGAAGCCATCGTTGTTCAGGTCGGCGATCACACACCGGCCTCCGCCCAAACTGGGCAGCCAGGTGACCTTTTTGAGCGCATTCTCCATGTGCTTCAACAGGGTGTACGGGGATCGATACTGAGGAAGATCCGGGTGGAGGGACTCCGGGCCTTCCGATCCGCCCCAATAGATCATCGCATCAGGCGAGTAGTCGTGGTTGTGGTCCTGCGTGAACAC
>CAMAUY010000205.1 GCA_945861565.1 Akkermansia muciniphila | reverse complement strand
ATGGTGGCCCCGTTGCTCAACTCGATGCGAGCACTGGGGTTTCGAGTCGAGGTCCTACAATCGGACACCGACGCGATCCAGAATCGTTTGAAATTCCCGCGCCGCCTCCTCCGGTTGAGTATGTCCGATCACGCTCACGTTGAGCACCTGAAGTCCTTTCGGCCGCCACCCCCGGCGCACCAAATTCAATCGTTCAGCCGTCGTCCATTGCTTGGTCACAACCTTTTCCGACTGCGTTGCCTTTTCCCCGAACGCTTCCCAAAAACCGTAAAAACTGAACATCCGCATTTGGGATTTTTCGAAGAGAAAACAACGGAAAGGGATCTCAATTCCAGCAACTTTGAATAGCCGGACCGGATACTCCTCGCGCAGGTCCATCCCACCTGCCACCTGGCAAATACTGGGATTATGAAACCGGGCATTGTACATGGCGAGATTGCCCTTGTTCCATTTCAGGAAATTGATTCCCCAATATTTGTCTTCTCCCAGTGGGTGATATTTTCCGAAACTGGCGGTGTTAAACCGAAGAACGGTCCTCTCCCCACCGGTCGGCTCGACCATCTTTACACCGGGCAGTTTCTTCTCCATGTCGACCCCCCAACTGGCGGCACTATCGGACGGCGCTTCGTTACGCCGATACCACCACTCGGTCCCCGTTTCGACAATCCCGAGCCAGACGGCCACCGCGATGGCCGGCCCACTCGTCAGCCAACGTGGCGTCCCGCTCGGATCTGTCGGGGCCGGAGGCGCGATACCCCGGGCCATCCAAAGGGCCGCACCGATGATCCCAGCATAGCAGGCCATCATTGCAATGTATCCCGCCGGATCGTGCCACCCGTCCAACGCCTTCGCTCCACCGACATGCGTCTGCCAACTGAGGAAGAGGCTCCGGGCGAGGTTGCCAAAAAAAGCCCAGCTCACCGAAAAGAAAAAGAGGGCGACCCGGAGAGACTTCCCGAGATTGAGCACCTCGCCCAAAAACAGGGACATCATGACCGATGCCTGAAACGATTGAATTCCACTACAGGCGTCATCCACGCCCACCGGCCCATTGCTCGTCTCAATAATGTTTCCCTTCTGGATCGCAGGAATACCCACCAAAGTCAGCCCCTCCGAAGCAATCATCGCGACAAAATCCATCAACCCGAGGACGATCGGCTGCTCGATCTTGCTCGGCCAGGGCACCGCCACGATCGGAAAGAATGCGGGGAAAATGAAATGCCGTACCCACGGCCAGCCACCGGCCAGAAATACCACCAGCAAGCTCCCCCCCACCGCCACCGCCGCCAACCCCCAACTCACCAACTGCCAGTCTCGATTGGACTCCTGGGTCAGTCGTAGGGGCCCATAGCAGAACAGGAGAAGGCCAAGACAAAGAACCACAATCGATGATCCGCCGCCGGGTGCCGGTTCGGGCCGGGTTTGCCACCGCCCCCACCACAAGTAGGCCCCGAGGACCGGTATAAGCCACCCAAAATTATACTGCGGCAGCACCGACCAACTTGGACTCACCTGCCAAAAAAGCAGAACCCACAGGAGCAAAACGACTCCGGTGGGCGGCATCCAAGACGGCACCCTTCTATTCATCTTTCCTAGGTAGCCAATACTTCGGCCCGATTCAAGTGTTTCACGCCCAAGATCATCCCTTCACACCGCCAGCCGAGGACTTCCGTGTCTCCCGGCAGACCCATTTTCGGCCTCCGGCTTTCCTTGACCTTTTTCGTCCGACGGCCATGCTGTCCGGCTCCTCGTGTCGAGGAACCCCAGTTTTTATGCTGCACATTCGGAATATCGCGATCATCGCCCACGTTGACCATGGCAAAACGACGCTGGTCGACTGCCTTCTCAAGCAATCCGGCACGTTCCGGGCCAACCAACACGAATCAAGCGTCGAACGGTTGATGGATTCGATGGACCTTGAAAAGGAGAAGGGGATCACCATCCGGGCCAAGAACGCCGCGTTCAAATACAAGAATTACCATATCAACATCGTCGACACCCCGGGCCACGCGGACTTCGGCGGGGAAGTGGAACGTATCATGAACATGATCGATGGCGTGCTCCTCGTGGTCGATTCCGCCGAAGGTCCCCAGGCACAAACCCGCTTCGTACTCCGCAAAGCCCTCGAAGCCGGCGCCAAACCCATCGTCGTCATCAATAAAATCGATCGCGAGAACGCCAACCCGAAGAAAGTGCTCGACCAGGTTTTTGAGCTTTTCGTCTCGCTCAACGCCACGGATGAGCAGCTCGATTTCCCCTTCATTTATTGTTCCGCCAAACAGGGTTACGCCAAGGTAGAACTCGATCATGTCACCGGCACGATGGAACCGCTCTTCGATGCCATCGTAAAACACATCCCCCCGCCACGTGCCCTGGCCGGTGAAGGCTTTCAGGTGCTCGTAGCGAATCTCGACTACAGCGAGTACCTCGGCCGCATCGCCTTCGGAAAAATCTGCGAAGGCAAAGTGAAGGTTGGCGATCCTGCCATCTGCCGACACGGCAGTGGAAAGATCTCCAAGAACAAGGTCACCGCCATCTATCACTTCGAGGGAATGAAGCGAATCGAGATCCAGGAGGCGCACGCCGGCGACATTATCGGGATCACCGGTTTTGAAGATGTTTTCATCGGCGAAACGATCTGCGATTCTGAAGTCCGCCAAGCCCTGCCTTACATTCCGATCGATCCTCCCACCATCCAGATGGAGTTCGCCGTGAACGATAGCCCCCTCGCAGGGCAAGACGGCAAGCTGGTTACCGCCCGTCACATCTGGGATCGGTTAGTGAAGGAAATCCGGACCAACGTCTCGCTCCGAATTACGCAGACGCCCGATCCAAAAATATTCGCGGTCAGCGGACGCGGCGAGATGCAGATCGCCATACTCGTCGAGCAGATGCGCCGTGAAGGACACGAAGTACTGGTCAGCCGGCCCGAAGTTCTTTGGAAAAAGGATGAAAGTGGCAATCTGCTCGAGCCGATCGAAAAGCTGTACGTGGATGCACCGACCGAACATCTGGGCGCCATCATGGAGAACCTTTCCCATCGGAAAGCTCAGATTACAAACATGAATCATGTGGGCAGCCATGTCTCCATCGAGGCGATTGTCCCCATGCGTGGGCTGATCGGCTTCGAGACCGATCTCGTCAACATGACGCACGGTATGGGCGTCGTAAGTCATTTGTTCCATGAATATGGCGAGGACCGCGGGGAGATCGCCGCCCGCAAGAACGGTTCCTTAGTCTCGATGGATACGGGCGAAGCCACGGCCTACGCCCTCAACATGTGCCAGGACCGAGGTCGCCTGATGGTTGAACCCGGCGACATGGTCTACATTGGCATGATTGTTGGCGAAAACGCCCGTGAGAACGATATCCCGGTCAATCCGGTGAAGGAAAAGAAACTCACTAACATGCGTTCGCAGGGCGATGGAAAGGGCATTCAGCTGAATGCTCCAATGAAGTTGAGCCTGGAACGGGCACTGGAATACATTGACGTCGACGAATACGTGGAAGCCACGCCGAAGAATCTGCGCTTGCGCAAGAAGATCCTCGACGAAGGCCAGCGGAAGCGATCAGTGAAGCAGCGGATTCTGAAGTTCGTCACCGAGTAAGAATTTCCCGCGCAGTCGCGTTCGGGAGAACGCGCTGACTTCCTTTACCGTGGATCCGCAATTTGTCGGTAAACGGCGCGGAGCGAGCGAACTCGCGTTGGAAATGAAAACTCTTGGAACAAAAGCAAACGAAGAGAACAAAGACTCGTCCTGTCTTTCTTTGCCTTCGTTACCTTCGTTGCCTTCGTTTGCGTCTGTCATTCCGACACGTGCGGGACGCACCGCTTCCTTTGGTGTGAGTCGGACGAAACTTGACCCCGCGCTCGTCCGGGATTAATTGAAATACCTCCGTCGGAGAATCTGGAGACTAGGCGAGATATGGGCCAGGAATCGCGCTAGCAGAACGCCGTTTGATTGAGTGCTCGGACAATTTTAGCCAGTTTAGCTCAGTGGTAGAGCAACGGTTTTGTAAACCGTGGGTCGTCGGTTCAATCCCGACAACTGGCTCCAGTTCATAATCAAGGACTTACAAAGGATTTCGCCAAGCCTAATTCTTTTGAAGTTTGACTTTTTCCGACAGTTTTCCGACACTGTCGCGCATGAAGACCATATCATCACGAAGGGAAGGCAAATCCGGACACGTGGCCCCACCGCGTACGGTGTGGACGGGTAGAAGTGACCGTTTATCGGCGGATCCGATCCGATGGACAAGCCGGCTTCGAGGTCGCCAACTACGCCAGCGGTAAACGCCGGCTGGAATCCTTCCCCGATTCCGCCAGTGCCTTGGACCGCGCCAATCAGCTCGCCCGCCAACTCAGCGAACAGGAAGTGGTCGCCGCCTCGATGACAAATGAGCAGGCCGCAGATTTTGCTGCGGCCGTCCAAACCCTCGCCCCGTTCAAGCTCTCGCTCCCCTCCGCGGCATCGACTCTCGCCGATTGCCTGAAGCTCGTGGGTGACCTGCCCAACCTTCACGCCGCCGCGAAATTCTACGCCACCCGCCACAAACAGGCACAGCGTAAGCCAGTGGCGGAGGTCGTTGCCGAACTCTTGAAGGTGAAGGAAGCCCGCGGGGCCTCACTTCGATACCTCGGCGACCTGCGCGGCCGCCTGGCACGCTTTGCCGAGGCGTTCCGCAAGAATGTGGGGGACGTGACTACAGCCGAGGTCCAGGAGTGGTTGGACAGCCTTCGCCTCTCCACGCAGACCTACGCCAATAACCGACGGGTCACCTACCTTCTCTTCGAGTTCGCCGTCGCCCGCGGATACGCCGTGGACAATCCTGTTGCGGCTGTTGAGAACGTCACCGTTCGCGGTGGCGAAATCGAAATCTTTACGCCATCGGAAGTCGCCAAGTTGCTGGCGGCTGCCACCGACGACTTCATTCCATGCCTCGCCCTTGGTGCCTTCGCAGGACTTCGCTCCGCGGAAATCGGACGGCTTGAATGGAGTGACATTCATTTCCACGAAGGGTTTATCGTGGTTGGTGCCTCGAAGGCGAAGACGGCTAGCCGGCGGGTCGTTCCTATCGCCAGCAATTTAGCGGCGTGGCTCGCACCGTATGCGAAGTTCGAAGGGTTGGTTTGGACAGGAACCCATGATGCGTTCTACGACGCCCAGCAACGAACTTCGGCCGCAACCGGAGTGAAGTGGAAGGCCAATGCCCTGCGTCACTCCTATGCCAGCTATCGATTCTCCCTCGTAGGCGACGCCGGGCGGCTTGCAGGCGAACTGGGCAACAGTGCGGCGGTCGTTCACCGGCACTACCGGGAGCTTGTAAAGCCCGCCGATGCCGAACGCTGGTTCGCCGTCCGGCCCGACGCGGCCGGGAATCTGATTCCCCTGCCCGCGTCCGCGTCTGCGTAGGGGCGGAAAATTTGCGGGTTCATGCACGAGCCCGCATCGTCCTTGCATGTCCCTGCGTCTCTGGCGTAGGTTGCGGTCGTGGTCTTTGTGGAATTGCCAGCCTTTGCGCGGCGACTGTCGGAATTGTTGGACGACGACGCATACTTGTCGTTGCAGACTCATCTTTTGGCCCGGCCTGACGCCGGGGCGTTGATTCGGGGCGGCAACGGACTGCGCAAGGTCCGGTGGGCAGCCAAAGGGCACGGCAAGCGGGGCGGGGCTCGCGTCATCTACTTTTGGCAGACGGCGGACGGGCGGATTTACCTCGCCCGCGTCTACGCCAAGAACGAACGCGAAGACCTGGCTCGTAGCGAATTGAAAACCATTGCGAACGAACTCGGCTTATGACGAAACGATTATTGAACCAGATTCATGGGGAGGTTGCGGAGGTAGAACGAGGCACGGCCAAGCCGGCGCGGGTGTGGGAATTGGTTCCCAACGGCCGGGGCGGATTCGAGCGGCGGGCCATGGACGCGGAACGATTTCGCCAGAATCGCGCCGACGCATGGAACCAAAAGCAAGCGGTGACCGCCCGGGAAAAGCTACACATGACGCAGGAAGAGTTTGCCCGGCTTCTAGGCATCAGCGTTCGGACACTTCACCAATGGGAACAAGGACGGCGCAAGCCCAGCGGTGCGGCCAGAGTGCTACTCCGTGTGGCGTCACTGAACCCCGATGCCGTCTTGCAAGCGGCATGACGCTCTCCCGCAATGAAAGCAACCGTCACGGACCGCATCGCGATTGACTCGCGAGTTTGCCACGGCAAACCCGTCATCCAGGGAACTCGCGTCTTGGTGTCCGTTGTCACCGGTTCCCTGGCCGGCGGCATGTCCTGTGACGACGTAGCCCGCGAATACGGAGTGAGCCTTGATGACATCCGGGCGGCACTGCGTTTCCGACTACCGATATTATGAAGACTAGCAAAGGAAAAGGTGTCCCGAGTGCGTCATCTTCAAAGCTGAACGACAACGACCTCAATGACCAGAACAGCGTCACGTTGTCTGGATTCGAAATTCTTGAATTCTATCGCGGTCTTCACGACCCCAATTTCGACAAATCCAATTGGCTTTTGTTGCGAGCGAAACGGTGCGCGGGGCCGGCCAAAGCGTCTCACCTGAATGACGCCGAATTGCAGGCCGTGGCGTGGTATGCATTCCTGCACGAGCGCAGAGACGCATCGCTATCTGAGAAAACGCGGGGAGATCTGATTAAAGAGATTTGCAAGCCGAGTAATTTTTATCACTGGGAGTTTCTAAACCTGTGGCTACGTGAACCGGACGTCGCAATCCGCTGGCTGTTTAGTACCCGTCAAGTAGATAAATTCCTGGCCCAGGGTATGCCAGGGCAGTTTCAAGAAAAGTGGATTGGCCGGATTGGTTGAAGGATGGACCCGCGGAAGAACAATAGGCAGGCGGGATATTGAGAACTCGGCTGATTTTTCACAATGGCCACGCTTGAAAGTAAGCGCATGGCTTCTTGAAGCCAT
>CAMAUY010000204.1 GCA_945861565.1 Akkermansia muciniphila | reverse complement strand
ATCCAAAAGCGTTTGTTGCTCGTGCTCGGGTAGCGTAAAAGGCTCGGCCATGCCGGCAGTTAAATAAAGTCAGCGAGTTTTGTCCAGTTTTACATCGTCTTTTGTTTCACCTGCCTCCTTAAAGTCAAAATCTTGAAACTGCCCTGGCGGCGTCCTGCGCGTCGGCACGCCGGGAGCGGTGCCCTTCGGGGGCGGCGTCCGGCTGCGCAATAGTGCGCAACTCGATCTGAACGGATTCGACCACACCTTCATGGCCATCAACCCCGGCGTCGGATCCGTCCGCCTGGCCGGCGCCAGCCTCACCCTGATCGGCGGCGGCAGCATCGACGAAGGCGTCATCGGCCCCGGCGCGATTGCCGTGCAACTGTCCGGCCTGATCCTGCGCGGGCTTTGCTCTCAGACGAGCACGACTGTCGGCACGACGGATCTCACTTCGGTCACGCCCTCGGTCACCATCGACTCGGCGGCTGCGCTGGGCGTATCCGGCGCTCCTATCACTCTCATCAACGGCGCGCAAATCAGCACCTTCATGCGATCGGACCCAATCGTCATCGATGCCACTCATAACGTGGTGCTTCAACGTGGCGGAGGCTTCGCTCCGAATGGCGAACTCAGGGTCGAAGGTGTGGTGAGCGGCTTTGGCAGCCTTTTCGTGCGGGGCAGCAGCGGATCGGTAGCCTTGAGGAACCCCTCCAACTCCTTCACGGGAACCATCGTCGTGGACGGCGACGGCACGTTGCGCGTCCGTCACAACGATGTACTCGGTGCCGGCAGCAATGTCATTCATTTGGGCAGCGCTTTCTTCGATGGCGAATCCTGGAGGGTGTCCGGCGGAACATTGCAGGCCGAAACAAATATCACACTTCCCGCCACGCGGCGGATTGAACTGGAAGGCACGTCCCAGGAAACCGGCAACAACCGCCTCGACTCGCAGGAATTCACCGTCACCATTGACGGCGACATCACCGAATCGAAAGCCGGCGGCGGCCTTGTCAAGATGGGTTCCGGCACTCTCCTGTTGAATGGGCTGAACAGTATAACGGATGAACTCGTGGTTCAGGAAGGCACGCTCGGTGGCACCGGTACGGTGCAAAACGTGCGGCTCCAGTCTCACACAACGCTCGCTCCCGGCCACCGGATCGGCACTTTCCACGCGGCGAATGTGCGCTGGCCGGAGGATGCGACGATGGCGTTCGAACTCGGCGAAGGAGCATTCAGCGACCGGCTCGAACTCTCCGGCGCACTCACGGGTGACACCGACACGGCGCGGCTCTTTGTGTTCAGTGGCGCGCCCGTGTTGGCAACCTATACACTCATCACCGGCGCGGGCGGCGGCAACCTGTCCACCGACTTTGAAGTGAACGACTTCACCTTCACCGGCCCCGTCGGACTGGCCGGAACCTTCAGCCTCGACAACACGGCATTAAAATTCACCGTCACCCGCCTGCCGAGCGGCGGCGGTGATTCCGACGGCGATGGCCTGCCGGACGATTGGGAAATAACCCATTTCGGCGGTCTGGCGCAAACCGCCGAAGGGGATCCCGACGGCGACGGCCAGTCAAACGCCCTTGAATACGCCGCCGGCACGGATCCGGATCGCTCGGCCAGCCGGTTTACCTTCGAGTTGCTCAGCATCGAGATCGGCGGAACCACCTTGCGTTTCGCGCCCTCCCAGACGAATCGAATCTACGTGCTCGAGGCCCGTAAGGACTTCACGTCGGCCATCTGGCAGGTGGTGTCGAATGCCCGCTTCACGCCGAAGAACGGCGGGCAGTGGGTCGTGGACTCGAACGTGGTTTCAACGCAGACATTTTACCGGCTGCAAATTAACACTGACCCATGAGGATTTGCTTTTTGACATTGCGCGACTCAGTCAATCGATTGCCAAGAGCCGCATAAATCGCTGCGTCAATTCATCGATAGTCCAGCGTTAACGGAAGAACTGTGTCCATTTCTCTAATCGATGTCACCGCTAAACCGTCCTGCCGCTAAGCCGCGGAGCGGCGCCAGACCTTAGCCCACGGCGTGAGCCGTGGGTTTGCGTTCGCGCAAAACGTAAGCCCCGTTAGGGGCGACAGAGCAAACGATAATCCGCCATAGTGTGGCGATATTCTCTGTCGCCCTTGGAAGGCTCGCGCGCCGCGCACTCGAAATCCCACGGCTGACGCCATGGGCTAAGTTCTTACGGCGCTCCGCGCCTCCGAAAATGGCCAATCTCCAGGGGCAGACCCGAAATCTGCCCCACGTTTTAATGAAATAAGAACGTGCAGAGTCAGGCTGGAAGTTTCCCATCGACCGCTGTTAAACTGTGGCGTGCTTCCATCGCGTCTCCCCCGCTTCCTCCTGGGACTGATGTCCCTTTTCACCGCCGTTACCTTGATGGCCGCCGCCCCGCACACGATCGCTCTGATCGCCGGCCCCATCACGGGACATCCCAAGGAGGCTCACGAGTATGAAAAATCCGTCCTACTCCTCCAGCACCTGTTGGAAACGTCTCCCGACCTGATCGGACAGCTGCGCGTAAGGGTTTATTTTCAAGGCTGGCCCGCCGAGCCAACGGCTTTGAACGACGCGGACACCCTCGTGATGATCACCGACGGCGGGGATCACCGGGAGCAAGATCATCCGTTGTATGTTGGTGATCGACGGGAACAGTTCCGACGTCACATGCAGCGCGGCTGTGGCGCGGTGTTTCTGCATTGGTCCGTTTTTCACCCCAGCCGGTTCCATGACGACATCACAGAGTGGGTCGGCGGGTATTTTGACTACGAAACCGGATCCAGCCCGCAAAAGTGGTACTCCGCGATCCAAACGTGGCAGGCCCAGGCTCGGCCCGTACCCGGTCACCCCGTCACCCGGGGCGTCAACGCCTGGACAGGGCCCGAGGAATTCTACTATCGGATGAAATTCCGCGGAGCCGATCCGGCCAATGCCGGCACGGGTGCAACCAGCCGGATTGACCCGCGTTTGACCTCTCTGCTGACCACACGGCCACCGCGTGAAACCAATGATTTCACCGTTGCATGGGCGGTGGAACGAGCCGACGGCGGCCGGGGATTCAGTACCACGGGTGGTCATTTCTACTCGAATTGGTGGCAGCCCGACTGGCGTCGATTGATCCTCAACGCGATCGCGTGGAGCGCGAAGATCGAGGTGCCCACCGGCGGAATTCGGTCGGACCCCATGGACCGATTCAAAGCGCTCATCGTCACCGGCCACAACCATCCCGCTCATGACCCGCAGACGACAACCGCCGCCCTGATCGGCGCGATCGAACAGGATCCCCGGGCGATGGTTCATGTGATCGAGGATCCCGAATTACTCGCCACCTCCGCCCGCACGCCGAAACCGGCTCCCGGCGGATTCACCGGATCGCTCGACGACTATCAGGTCGTCCTCTGGAACTACGTGAACTGGGAGCGCCCTGGCCTGAGCACCGCGGCAAAGAATCAATTCCTCAAGTATCTGGGTAGTGGCGGAGGCCTGGTTTTGGTGCATTTCGGAGCAAGCGCTTTCCATCCATCGATCCCAAAAACAACGCCCGCGGACGCCTGGCCCGAGTTTTCCGACCGGATCGCCCGCCGCGTCTGGGAGCACCGCCCGCCGTCCCCCAGCGGTCACGATTCATTCGGACCATTTCAGGTCGAGATCACGGGCGTGTCTCATCCTATCACTGCCGGGTTGCCCTCGTTTGAAACTCGCGATGAACTCTATTTCCATCAAGCAGGTACGTTTCCAATCATTCCCCTGGCGACCGCGTTTTCGAAGGTCACCCGAACCAATGAACCCATGGCCTGGGCGTACAACGAAGGCTCGGCGCGAATTTTCCAGACCGTCCTAGGCCACAGCGCCGAATCCATCCGACTTGCGGCCGCCTTGATCCGCCGGGGAACCGTCTGGGCAGCCGGTCGCGAGCTCCTGAATTTTGACCCGCCGGTCTCCCAGTTGGAAAACGTTCTTTGGCGGGACGGTTCCCCCTGGAAACCGAAGGCCGCAGCGAGCAAACCGTCTGCGGCGGTGCCACCCGGCGCCGCTACCCCTGGCAAGCCTGCTGCCCTGGCCGCGGCCTCCCCACGCACGGCGGGTGAGCCACGGATGTCTGGGCGTGAACCCGCCAGCCAGGAGGAGTCTGACTGGGTCGACAATCGGTGGCAACAAACCGAGATCGGCCCATTCCTGGCTTCCGTGGTCGGTCTTCCCTCCGGCGCGATCGCCAAGGGGCTCACACTCCGAGTCCCCGGTGAACCGGGCGGTGCCGTTTGCTACGACACCAAATCGCTCACCGCCCGAGCGGCCTGGACCGGTGGCTTTCTGCAATTGGACCCGAGCCGTTTCGGATTGACCGGCATGCCACGGCCCGCCTCACCGCCGTTCATCGAATTTCCCTCCGGCCCGGACTGGCAGGCGGCAGGTGGTCGCTTTGTGGGAATTCGCCCGCTCGCGTCCCGTGTAGTGTTGGAGCTCGCAATTGACGGCACTCGGGTCCTGGAAACTCCCTCTCTCCACCGGATCGCGGGGGGAATTCAGCTCGTCCGCAGTTTCGAAGTCGGACCCCACTCGCAGCCGTTGCGGCTCCGGATCGCTGCCGGATCCGGTTGGCTTGCCTCGCAGCCGGGACCCGAATCGGAAAATCGCTTCGAATGGACCCAACGAGGAGAATCGTTCATCGCCTCGGCCACGTTCGGCCGCCTCGAACTGGAAGACTCAACACCCGGACAAGGGGCCCTGACCCTTCCAGCCGACACCGAGTCCCGGCGATTCGACCTCCGCCTGTGGCGCGGCCCGGAAGATCAACGCACCCCCTACATCGCCGCGGATCGCGCCAATCGCACCCCGCCCCCGGCAACCTATTTTCATGGACCCAATCCCGCCCGATGGCTTCCGCCGTTGACCACCATGGGCCATCGCGGCGTTGACAAAGAATTCCTGTCTGTCGACACGTTGACGCTCCCTTATGACAACCCCTGGAAGGCGCTCCTCTTCGGTGCGGGGATCGATTTCACCCAGGACGGCACCGGGTACTTTTGCACGATTCACGGCGACGTTTGGCAGGTTCGCGGCATCGACGCTTCCCTCCGCACGCTAACGTGGAAACGGTTCGCAACCGGCCTATTCCAACCGCTCGGACTGAAAGTGCGGGACGATCAGGTGTTCGTCCTCGGCCGGGACCGGATCACCCGTCTGGTCGATGAAAACAACGACGGTGAAGCCGATTTCTACGAAAATTTTCATGACGCGATTGAGACTTCTGCCGGCGGACACGACTTTGTTACTTCCCTGGAGCGGGATGACGCCGGCAATTTCTATTATGTCGATCCCAAGGGAGTCCACCGGGTGACGCGCGATGGGCGGGCTCAGGAAACGCTGGCAACCGGGTGGCGAAATCCAAACGGGATGGGGGTTTCCCCCGATGGATCTATCGTGACGGTCGCGCCCCAACAGGGCACGTGGACTCCATCTTCCGTCATTTCCGAAGTGAAACTAGGCGGCTACTATGGCTATCCTGGGCCCAAGGCCACGGCAACGCGGCCGTTGGGTTACGACCCCCATCTCTGCTGGATCCCGCATGCCGTGGACAATTCGAGCGGTGGACAAGTCTGGGTACCTCGCGACGCCTGGGGACCTTTGGGCGGGCAACCGCTACACCTTCTTTGGGGCCGCTGTTCCATGTTGCTGGTGTTGCGCGATATTTCCTCGGGTGCGGCTCAGGGAGCCGTCGTGCCCCTTCCGGTTAAGTTTCTTTCCGGACCCAACCGCGGTTCCTTTCATCTCGGCGACGGCAGTTTGTACGTCGCCGGCTCGACCGGATGGCAGACCAGTTCGCTCAAGGACGGTAGTTTGCAACGGGTGCGCTACAACGGGCGAAGGGCCGGATTGCCGGTGGGGTGGAAGGCACGCCCCGACGGGCTAGACCTCACCTTCAGCATCCCGCTGGATCCGAAAACTGCCGTGGACGTGGGCAGTTTTGCGGTGAAGCGATGGAACTACCGCTACACCTCGACCTACGGTTCCAAAGACTGGTCCGTCACTCGCGAGGACACGGAAGGGCGCGACACGGTGGACGTGGTGCAGGCGGAACTGCTGCCGGACGGGCGAACAATCCGCCTTCGGTTTGCAGATCAACGTCCCGCGATGCAAGTGGAAATTAAGTACAATCTGGATGGCACCGACGAGCGTCCCGTGAAAGGGAGCCTTTGGCTAACACTCAACGCCGTGCCCCCGAGTCGATGAATCCTGTG
Organism: Akkermansia muciniphila; assembly: GCA_945861565.1. Classification (GTDB taxonomy): domain Bacteria; phylum Verrucomicrobiota; class Verrucomicrobiia; order Limisphaerales; family UBA9464; genus SIBK01. Next base: position 729 of record CAMAUY010000204.1, on the reverse strand, counting down.
AACAACCCTGCACTTCGCCGGATTGCTCCCACCGACGGTGTCCATTAGGGTGGGCGCGATGTTCGTCTGCGCCACCCACTTTCAACGCCGGTCGAGCTTGCTCGTCCTGGCTCTGTTGCTTGGCTTCGGCGGGGGGTGCGATTTTCCGAACCGCTCCGGCCAAAGCGAGGAAACGGATCCGCATTACCTCGACGGCATGACCGCGAAGAAGCTGTACGACTGGGACGCCGCGATCGCTCACTTTGAGAATGCCCTCCACGCGAATCCCAGTTCGGGTGCCGCCCACCGGGAACTGGGTTTCCTCTTCGACGAAAAGAAAACCAATTTCATCCGGGCGCTCTACCACTACCAGCAGTTCAAGGAGTTGCATAGCTCAGAAACCAATCGACTCGTCGAAGACCGCGTCTTCTACTGCCGGGTCAAGTTGGCCAGCGAATACACTTCCTACCTGGATCGGGTTCAAAATCAGACGGAGATTGATCGCTGGCGAGCGGCGGTCGGTCAGCGCGATCAGGAAATTGCCAACCTCCGCGCCTGGATCGCTCAGATTTCACAACTCACCAACCGGATCGGCGATGCGTCTTCGGGCTTAACGGCAACGTCAGCACCGTCGGACGTGGTCAGCAATGATACGCTGGTGATTCCGGCAAGCAATCAACTCACTCCGGCGACCTCTCCACAGCGAAAAGCCATCCCCCCCGCCGCTCTCCGCACTCCCGAGAGTCCTCC